>JBFIBB010000196.1:0-6680 GCA_041582695.1 Rhizobiaceae bacterium | reverse complement strand
TGCACCCGGCCGTGGTGCTTCTGCACAACCTCTTTACCCACCAGACCGTCATCGGCAACTATCCGATGATCATCCGCTGGATGGCGCACCGCTACGTGCTCGGCCAGTCGATGAGCTTCTACCAGGACGAGTTCGCCGGGCGTGTCGCCACCAAGGTGATGCAGGCCGCGCTTGGCGTGCGCGAAACGGTCATGAAGACCGCCGACGTGTTCGTGTATGTCACGGTCTATTTCATCGGCGCGCTGCTGCTTGTCGCGGCGTTCGATCCGCTGCTCGTGGCCCCGTTCCTGCTTTGGCTGGCGGGCTATGCGCTGACGCTCTACCACTTCATGCCGAAGATGCGGGCGATATCCGAGCGTCAGGCCGATGCGCGCTCGGAAATGACCGGCCGGGTGGTGGACAGCTACACCAACATCATGACGGTGAAGCTGTTTGCCCATTCGAAGCTGGAAGTCGACTATGCACGCGACGCGATGACGGGGTTCCTCGATACCGTGCATCCGCAGATGCGCCTGGTGACGAAAATCAACATGGCGCTGAACCTGCTCAACAACTACCTGCTGTTTTCGATCGGCGCTGTCGCCGTCTATTCGTGGATCTCCGGGGCTTTGAGCGTTGGCGCGGTGGCAATCGCCATTGGGCTGGTGCTCAGGCTCAACGGCATGAGCCACTGGATCATGTGGGAGTTGTCCGGCCTGTTCGAGAATCTCGGAATGGCGCTCGACGGCATGAACACGGTCGCCCAGCCCCGGCTCGTGCGCGATGCGCCGGATGCGGTGGCACTCAAGGCCGGTCAGGGGCGGATCGAGTTTGATCAGGTGCGCTTCCACTACGGCAAGAAGAAAGGCGTGATCGACAGGCTGTCGCTCACGGTTGAGCCGGGCGAAAAGATCGGCCTCGTCGGGCGGTCCGGCGCCGGCAAGTCCACGCTGGTCAACCTGCTGCTGCGGTTCTACGACCTGGAGGCAGGCCGGATCATGATCGACGGCCAGGACATATCGAAGGTTAGCCAGGACAGTCTGCGCGCCTCTATCGGCATGGTCACGCAGGACACTTCGCTGCTGCACCGCTCGCTGCGCGACAATATCGCCTACGGGCGGCCTGACGCGACCGAGGAAATGATCCTGGACGCCGTGCGGCGCGCCGAGGCCGATTCTTTTGTCGGCGACCTGGTCGATCCGGCCGGGCGGCGCGGACTCGACGCCCATGTCGGCGAGCGCGGCGTCAAGCTGTCGGGCGGCCAGCGCCAGCGCATCGCCATCGCCAGGGTGATGCTGAAAGACGCGCCGATCCTGATACTGGACGAGGCGACCTCGGCGCTGGATTCGGAAGTCGAGGCCGCCATCCAGGAAAACCTCTACCGGCTCATGGAAGGCAAGACGGTGATAGCCATCGCGCACCGGCTTTCGACGATCGCCGCGCTCGACCGGCTGGTGGTGATGGATCGCGGCTCGATCATCGAACAGGGCACCCATGACGAACTAGTTGCCAAAGGCGGCCTCTATGCCCAGTTATGGGAGCGGCAGTCGGGCGGATTCCTGATCCACGACGACACCGAAACGGAGATTGCCGCCGAATGAGCAACGGCCAAACGGACAGGCGAGGCGCATTCGATCCGGTCTGGCGCCGGGTCGAGGAGCGCATCGATCCGTTTGACGACACGGACATGGAGGTTCTGCCGCGCGGGGCATGGCAATTCATCATCTACTTCGCGCGGCAGGCCAAGTGGCCTTTCATTCTCCTGCTGATCGTCGGCGGTCTGCTGGGGGCAGTCGAGGCGGCGCTCTACTGGTCGGTCGGCTGGCTGATCGATCTGCTTGACGCGGCCGATCCGGCGACGCTGCTGAGCCAGCACTGGCCTGAGCTTTTCGGGTTTCTCGCGCTCGTTCTCGTGGTGCGGGCGGCGATTGTCATCGCGGCGGCGGTGATCGAACAGCAGGTCATCGTACCGCGGTTCTTCACGCTCGTGCGCTGGCAGTCGTTCCGCCGCGTCATCGAACAGCCCTATGCATTCTACCAGAATGATTTCGCCGGTCGTATCGCAACCAAGATCGTGCAGGGCAGCACCGCGGTTGGCGACTTCATCATTTCGCTGGTTCAGACATTGTGGTCGTTCATCACCTTCGTCGTGCTCACGCTGATGGTGTTGCTGACGATCAACTCACTGATGGCGGTCGTTATCGCCGCATGGCTCGCCGGCTATTATCTGATCGCCCGCTACCTGCTGCCGCCGCTGCGCCGGGCGGGCAGGAAAACCGCCGACGCCCGCTCCATCGTCACCGGACGGTTCGTCGACGCCTTCACCAACATCATGGCGGTCAAGCTGTTCGATGCCGGCCGGCGCGAGCACCGTTTCGTTCGCGACGGGCTCGAGCATCTGCTGGACGAATCGACGCTGCAAACGCGGGCCATCACAACGGTGCGCGCGGCCGTGGCGCTGCTGAACGGGTTGATGATAGCGGCCGTCGCGACGATTGCGATCATCTCGTGGACGCACGGGCAGGTGACCACGGGCTCGATTGCCGCCGCGATGGGTCTTGTCTTCCGCCTCAACCAGATGTCGGGCTGGATGATGCTCAACATCAACGGGCTGATCCGCAATTTCGCCACCGTCCAGGACGCCACCGGCACGATCTCGGTCAAACCGGCGATCACCGACAGAATGGACGCTGTGGAACTGCAGGGCGCAAGCGGCGACATCCGTTTCGAAAACGTGACGTTTCATTACGGCAAGGAAAGCGGGGTCATCGACAATCTGAACCTGCATATCCGGCCGGGCGAGCGGGTGGCGCTCATTGGCCCATCGGGTGGCGGCAAGACCACGATCGTGAACCTTCTGCTTCGGCTTTTCGATGTCGAAAGCGGCCGGATACTGGTCGATGGCGTCGATGTGCGCGACGCGACGCAGTCGTCGCTCAGGGCGCAATTCGGCGTCGTGGCGCAGGATCCCGTGCTGATGCATCGTTCGATCCGCGACAACATCGCCTATGGCGCGCCCGGGGCAGGCGAGGAAGAAATCGTCGAGGCGGCAAAGCGCGCTAGGGCCCATGACTTCATTGTCAATGTCGTCGATCCGAAAGGCCGCAAGGGTTACGACGCCCATGTCGGCGAGCGCGGCGTGAAACTGTCGGGCGGCCAGCGCCAGCGCATCGCGATCGCGCGCATGATGCTGAAGAACGCGCCGATATTGCTGCTCGACGAGGCGACGTCCTCGCTCGACTCGGAGATCGAGGCGGCGATCCATGACAACCTCCATCAGCTCATGGAAGGCAAGACCGTGATCGCCATAGCGCACCGGTTGTCGACCATTGCGGCGCTCGACCGGCTGATCGTCATCGACGCCGGCCGGATCGTTGAGGAGGGGAGCCACGACAGGCTGGTTGCCGCCGGAGGCCTTTATGCCAGACTGTGGCGGCGGCAATCGGGCGGATTTCTGGCCGCCGATCTGGCGGCGGAGTAGCACATTGCAATCGAAGCGTCCGGCGATAAGATCGGCGGGATGACAGACAAGCGCGCCATGCTGGCCGGTATATCTGGGTCGATATTGCCGGTTTTCGAGTACGAAGCGGCGGAAGAAGCGGCTTCGTCGCTCGGCCATGCCGGCAGCCGGGTCGAAATCACGCTTGCCGCACTCAGGGGTTGCGCGGGCGGCGATCCGTCGCGCGAGGAATGGGTTTCGGACGCGGCGGTTGCAGTCTACCACTATTTCATCCAGCGCGAGATAATGGGGATGCGCCGCCATGAAGGCGTGATCCGAGAGTACGCCATTCCCGGCGAGGTGCTGGCGCGGCTGGGCGCAATCAAGCGCAGAAACATCAGGTGAATTGCGTATGCGGCGCGCCGGTTTTCCCCATGCCGCGACAAACTGCCGTCATGCATTGCTGCGCTCTGGACAAGGCTTCATATCGCGCATAGAACCCAACGCCAATTGCCGGGGGATTCCCGCCGGCCTTTCCGCGCTTGCGCGGCAGTGGCCCGGTGACAGACGAGTTCCGACAATCCGGCAAACGGAACATTGTGAGGGACTTGGACCGTGAGCGCATCTGATACCAGCGAGCAATCCCGCCGCGATTTTCTCTACATCGCGACCGCCATGGCCGGCGCCGTGGGCGCGGGAAGCGTAGCGTGGCCGTTCATCGATCAAATGAGGCCGGATGCCTCCACATTGGCGCTCGCCTCCATCGAGGTCGACATTTCCGGCATCGAGCCGGGCATGTCGGTTACGGTCAAATGGCGCGGCAAGCCGGTTTTCATCCGCAACCGCACCGAAAAGGAGATCGAGGAAGCCAGGGCCGTTTCCATAGACGACCTGAAGGATCCGATCGCGCGCAACGCCAATCTGGCCAGCGACGCTCCGGCGACCGATATCGACCGGTCGGCCGGCGAGGGCAGGGAAAACTGGCTGGTCATGGTCGGCTCGTGCACGCATCTGGGATGCGTGCCGCTTGGACAGCAGGGCGAATTCGGCGGCTGGTTCTGTCCTTGCCACGGCTCGCACTACGACACGGCAGGACGCATCCGGAAGGGTCCGGCGCCTGAGAATCTCGCTGTGCCGGCCTTCGAATTCATCTCCGACACCAAGATCAAGATCGGGTAAGGGCAAGGGGACTATCTGCAATGAGCGAAGGACACTCAACCTACAGCCCGAAGACCGGCCTTGGACGCTGGATCGATGCGCGCCTGCCGCTGCCGCGTCTGATGTACGACTCCTTTGTTGCCTATCCGGTGCCGCGTAACCTGAACTATGCCTATACATTCGGCGGCATTCTCTCGATCATGTTGGTGGCGCAGATCCTGACCGGCATCGTGCTGGCCATGCACTACACGGCCGAGACATCGATGGCGTTCCAGTCGGTCGAGCACATCATGCGCGACGTCAATTCCGGCTGGCTGCTGCGCTACATGCATTCCAACGGGGCATCGTTCTTCTTCATTGCCGTCTACATACACATGATGCGCGGGCTCTATTACGGTTCCTACAAGGCGCCGCGCGAGCTTTTGTGGATACTTGGCGTCATCATCTACCTGTTGATGATGGCTACCGGATTCATGGGCTACGTGCTGCCTTGGGGCCAGATGAGCTTCTGGGGAGCGACCGTGATCACCGGTTTCTTCACCGCCTTTCCGTTGATCGGCGAGTGGGTGCAGCAATTGCTGCTCGGCGGTTTCGCGGTCGACAATCCGACACTCAACCGGTTCTTTTCGCTGCACTACCTGCTGCCGTTCATGATTGCCGGCGTGGTGGTGCTGCATGTTTGGGCGCTGCACGTGACAGGCCAGACAAATCCGACCGGCATCGAGGTGAAATCGAAGACCGATACGGTACCGTTCACACCGCACGCCACCGTCAAGGATGCATTCGCGATGGCGATATTCCTGCTGGTGTTCGCCTATTTCATTTTCTACATACCGAATTTCCTCGGTCATCCCGACAACTACATACAGGCCAATCCGCTGAAGACACCGGCGCACATCGTGCCTGAATGGTACTATCTGCCGTTCTACGCGATCCTGCGCGCGATTACCTTCAACATCGGACCGATCGACTCCAAGCTTGGCGGCGTTCTGGCGATGTTCGGATCGATCCTCATTCTGTTCGTTGTGCCCTGGCTCGATACTTCGCGGGTGCGTTCCGCGGTCTACCGTCCTTGGTACAAGCTGTTCTTCTGGATATTCATCGCCGACTGCATCCTGCTCGGCTGGCTTGGAGCGAAGCCAGCGGAGGGAGCCTATGTAACCATGGCGCAGATCGCGACGCTCTACTACTTCGCCTTCTTCATCATCATCATGCCGGTCCTCGGCCTGATCGAAACACCGAAGCGTATGCCGAGTTCGATTACCGAAGCGGTGCTCGAAAAGAACAAGGGCGGAGCCGCCGTGCAGCCCGAGACCGCGGTTGCGGCGCCGGAAACAAAAAGCTGAGTGCGAGGGGATTTGACGGGATGAACATGATCCTTAAAGGATTTGCAGCGCTCGGAATCGTGACGGGCATGGCATTCGGTCCGGCTGTTGCCGCCGAGGGCGAACAAGGCGCCGAGCCGACCCATTTTCCGATGATCAAGCCGGCCGAGCAGGATTGGACGTTCGCCGGACCGTTCGGCCATTTCGACAAGGCGCAGCTGCAGCGCGGCCTGAAGGTCTACAAGGAGGTCTGCGCTGCCTGCCACTCGCTCGAACTGGTTGCATTTCGCACATTGGAAGACCTGGGCTACTCCGAAGAGCAGGTCAAGGCATTTGCGGCCGAGTACGAAGTAACCGATGGTCCGGATTCCGAAGGCGAGATGTTCGATCGTCCCGCCATTCCGTCCGACCGGTTTCCCTCTCCGTTTGCGAATGTCGAGGCCGCGGCCGCCGCCAACAATGGCGCGGCACCGCCGGACTTTTCGCTGATCGCCAAGGCGCGTGGCGTCGAACGCGGGTTTCCGCTGTTCGTGTTCGACATCTTCACGCAGTATGCGGAAGGCGGGCCCGACTATATCCACGCACTCCTGACTGGCTACGATCATGAAGTTCCGGCGGGGATGGAAGTTGCGGAAGGCACGCATTTCAATCCGTACTTCGTGGCCGGCAAGTCGCTGGCAATGGCCAAGCCGATTTCCGACGGCCAGGTGACCTATGATGACGGTTCGCCGGAAACGGTCGATCAATATGCGCGCGATGTGTCCGCGTTCCTGATGTGG
>JBFIBB010000195.1:0-6684 GCA_041582695.1 Rhizobiaceae bacterium | reverse complement strand
GAGTTCGGGCGAGACATTTGCCCAGGTCAAGGCCGAAGCGACAAATCCCAAGGGCGACGTGTGGTGGGGCGGCACCGGCGACCCGCACCTGCAGGCTGCCGAGGAAGGTCTTACGGAGGGGTACATTTCGCCGATGCGCGGCGAACTGCACGACTGGGCCATCAGGCAGGCTGAATCCGCCGGCAACCGAACCATTGGCATCTATTCCGGCGCGCTCGGCTACGGCTACAACAAGGATCTGCTGGAAAAGAACAACCTGCCGGTTCCGGCGTGCTGGGCGGACCTGACCAAGCCCGAATACAAGGGCCATGTGCAGATGGCCAACCCGAATTCGTCGGGTACCGCCTACACCACCCTTGCCACGATGGTGCAGCTGTTCGGCGAGGAAGGCGGATTTCAGTACATGAAGGACCTGCACAAGAACATCAACCAATACACCAAATCTGGCTCCGCGCCGATCAAGGCCGCGGGCCTCGGCGAGAACACAATCGGCATCGTGTTCATGCATGATGCCGTAGCACAGGCAGCAAGCGGGTTTCCGATCGTGACCGTGGCGCCCTGCGAGGGGACGGGATACGAAATCGGCTCGATGTCGATCATTGCCGGCGGGCGCAATCCCGACGAGGCGCGCAAGTTCTATGACTGGGCCTTGCGCGCGGATGTTCAGTCGCGCGCGCAGGAAGCCAATTCCTACCAACTGCCGTCGAACAAGGATGCGACGCAGTCACCGCTGGCGCCGGACCTGTCGACGATCAAGCTCATCGACTACGACTTCGCCAAATACGGCTCATCCGACGAGCGCAAACGTCTCCTGAAGAAGTGGGACGACGAGGTCTCCACGCTGCCGCAATAGTTCGTGCGGCAGCGAACCGAATTCGACACCCTGCACCCTGCCGTCATTCTCTGGATGGCGGCGGGTCTTGCTGGATTTGTCCTGCTTCCCTGGTACGTTGTCGATGACGGTTTTTTCAGCCTGTCCTGGCTCATGGAAGGCTATCCGTTTGAGGCGGACGCCGCCCCGGCGCTGTTCCTTGCCTTGCAGGGCAAGAAGCTGTGGCTTGCACCGCTTGGACTGTTGTTGCTCGCCCCTGCCCTGTTGTGGGGGCGGCGCAAGAATGATCCGGTTTTCGGATATCTTCTCATTGCGGTTGGCGCCGCCGGCCTGGCCTGGTTCTTTGCCCAGGGTTTCGCGATCGGTCTTCGCGGCTGGAATTTTGCCTGGCTCAACGACCTCGCCGGAAAGCTCGAAGACCGGCAATTCGGGATGGGCATGGGCGCTGTGTTTACCGGCGCCGCCTTTCTGTTCCTGCTAACGCAAGGGATCGCCGCCCGCGGCGCCGTTGGCGGCGACAATTTTGTCATCGGATCGATCGGTCTGGTGGTGGCCCTGGTCGTGCTTTTTATCTTCATGCCGATCGTCAAGATGCTGTTCAGCGCACTGATCACCGACGAGGGCGGCTACTCGGTTGTCTCGTTTGCCGGGAAATTTCTTTCTTCGCGCTTGTGGGGCATCGACTGTCTTGCCGGCGGTTCGCGATGCGGCGTTGCATGGAACTCGCTCTTTCTTGCAGTCATCGTCGGGATAGTCACGACCGCGCTCGGGTTGATCTTCGCGCTGATCGCCACGCGAACCGGAATGAAATACCAGCGTCTGTTGCGCGCCCTGACGGTGCTGCCGGTCATCACGCCGCCGTTTGTCATCGGATTGGCCATCATTCTGCTGTTCGGACTGTCCGGCATGTTCACCCAGGCCTGGGCCTGGGTGTTCGATGTGCAGCCCACCCGCTGGGTCTACGGGCTGCCCGGGCTTCTGATAGCCCAGACGCTCGCCTTCACGCCGATTGCCTTTCTCGTGCTGATCGGAGTGGTCGAAGGCGTCAGCCCGTCAATGGAGGAGGCCGCGCAGACGCTGCGGGCAAATCGATGGCAGACCTTCTGGACAGTGTCGCTGCCGCTGATGCGGCCGGGACTGGCCAATGCCTTCCTGCTCGGTTTCATCGAGAGCATGGCGGATTTCGGCAATCCGCTTGTCCTGGGCGGCAACTTCGACGTTTTGTCAACGGAGATTTTCTTCGCCATCGTCGGTGCGCAATACGACCAGGCGCAGGCGGCCGTGCTGGCTATCGCGCTATTGATTTTCACCCTGTCGGCGTTTTACGCGCAGCGCTTCTGGCTCGGAAAACGGTCCTATACCACGGTTGCCGGCAAGGGCGACGCCGGCGTTCACCCGCCGCTTCCAAGAGGAGTCGCGATTGGCATTTCCGTAGTGGCGGGTTTCTGGATCGCGATCACGCTGATCGTCTACGCGACGATTTTCTACGGCAGTTTCGTCAAGCTTTGGGGCGTCGACAATTCGCTGACTTTCAACCACTACATCCAGGCCTTCGCGATCGGCTGGAACGAGTTCGGCCTGCACTGGAAAGGATCGGCATGGGACTCGTTCTGGACAACAATCTGGATCGCGCTGGTCTCGGCGGTTCCGACCGCGATGATCGGACTGCTGACAGCCTATCTGCTGGTGCGCCAGCGTTTCGCCGGTAAGGAAGCGTTCGAGTTCGGCACCATGCTGTCATTTGCCATTCCGGGAACGGTGATCGGCGTTTCCTACGTCATCGCCTTCAACGTGCCGCCGATCGAGATAACCGGAACGGCCATCATCCTCATCATCTCCTTCGTTTTCCGCAACATGCCGGTCGGCGTGCGTGCCGGGGTGGCCTCGATGTCGCAACTCGACAGGAGCCTCGATGAATCTTCTCTGACGCTTGGCGCCAATTCCTTCCAGACCTTCCTGCGGGTGATCCTGCCGCTACTCAGGCCGGCGATCCTGGCGGCACTGGTCTATTCCTTCGTTCGCGCAATGACCGCGATCAGCGCCGTGATCTTTCTGGTGAGCGCGCGCTATGACCTTTCCACAAGCTACATCGTCGGGCGCGTCGAAAACAACGAATACGGCATCGCCATCGCCTATTCGACGGCGCTGATCGTGGTGATGCTTGCCGTGATCGGGATGATGCAACTGATCGTCGGCCGCCGCGACATCGGCAGGCGCGGACAGGCCGGTCAGGTGCAATTTGCAGGAGGCGGATAGTGAGCGTTATCGGCAGCAACGCGGCATCGGTCGAATTCAGCGATGTCACCAAGATCTATCCCGGCGCACGGACACCGGCGGTCGACAGGATCTCGGTTCATATCGAAACGGGAAAGCTTGTCACACTGCTCGGACCTTCGGGTTGCGGCAAGACCACCACACTTCGCCTGATCGCAGGGCTCGAGTTCGTGAGTTCAGGCGCGATCATGATCGGCGGGCGGGACGTGACGACATTGCCGGCGACAGAACGCGACGTTTCGATGGTGTTTCAATCCTACGCCCTGTTTCCGCACATGTCCGTGCGCGAAAATGTCGAATACGGCCTGAAATTCTCCGGTTATCCGAAGAAGGAGATCGGCGAACGCGCCATGGCCGGATTGTCGCTGGTGGGGCTGCAGGATTACGGTGCGAGGCTGCCGAGCCAGTTGTCGGGCGGACAGCAGCAACGCGTTGCCGTCGCCCGCGCGCTCGTTCTCGAACCGCAGGTTCTGCTGTTCGACGAGCCGCTGTCAAATCTGGATGCGAAACTTCGCCGCCAGGTACGCGACGATATTCGCGAAATCCAGCGCAACCTCGGACTGACGGTAGTCTATGTCACGCATGACCAGGAAGAAGCGCTCGCCGTATCTGACCGCATCATCGTCATGAACAATGCCGTCGTGGCGCAAGAAGGAAGGCCCCGCGATCTCTACGACGAGCCGGCAGATGCGTTCGTCGCGGATTTCATCGGCGAAGCGAACCTGCTTCCATGCGAAATCACTGCGATCAGCGGTGGACAGGCGGATGTGCGGATCGGACCCGTTGTCCTCACGCTGGCGGCACGCGGCCTCAAGCCGGGCAAGGCCAGGCTGGCAATCAGACCGAACCGCATCGGTTTTGCCGATCCCGGCGCGAAGAACGCTCTGCCAGCCCGCCTCACGAAGGTCACCTATGTCGGGAAGCATCTCGAGTGTTTCGCCGAGACTGAAATCGGTACGGTCTTCGCGATTTGCGGCGACGTCGACGCGCTGCTTGCCATCGGCGATGACGTTTCGCTGATCTTGCCCACGCGCGGACCGGTACTGATCGGCCACTGACGATCAGAGGCGGAAACACTTCCCGGCGATATCGAGAATGACGGGAAAAATGTTCGGGCCGCCCGCCACCACTACCGTTCCCCGGCGAAGGACGCTGGACCGGTCCGGCTTGACGACGCACCCTCCGGCTTCTTCGACGATCAGCAGACCGGCAATGCAGTCCCAGGCATTCATGTGTTCTTCCAGATAGCCCAACAGACGCCCTCCCGCCACATAGGCAAGCATGAGTGCGCCCGAACCGTTGCGGAAGAAGACGCCGCCTGCTTCCACGATCGTGTCGACAGCCTTGACGATGTTCTTTGCCGGAGCCCTGTCGGAAAAGCCGGTGCCGACCGACCCCTCGTCGAGCGCGGCGGCAGCCGATGCGCGCAACGGTTTTCCGTTGCAGAAGGCGCCCTGTCCCCGAGCGGCATGAAAGAGTTCGCCCGATACCGGCTCATTGAGGACGCCGATTACCGCCTCGCCATCGAAGGCGCAGGCGATGGCAACGCACCATTGCGGAATGCCGCGCACGAAACTGGCGGTGCCATCGATCGGATCGATGACCCAGTCGAATCCGCTTCTGCCCGGTTTGGGATCGAATTCCTCGCCGATGATCCCGTCGTCGGGCCAGCTTTCGGCAATGGCGGCGCGGATCAGGGCTTCGGTGTCGCGGTCCGCATTGGACACCAGATCCTGATGGCCCTTGCTTTCGATCACCAGCGTATCGATCGAAAGAAAGTGCGTCTTGGCGAACTCGCCCGCGCGCCGGGCGAGTTCGACGGCGAATTCAAGTCTGTCGTCCAGGTGCAAGCATGCCTCCATCAAAGCATTGGCATTCATCCATATGCGAAATTTCCCGTGTTGGCTCGCAAAACGGCGATACCGGATATCGGCGATGAGGATTTGCTGTGAAAAGCGTAAACGAAGGGGCTATCCGCAGAGCGGTGCTGACCGCTTCGCGCAGCCGCATCGACGAAAGTCCCGACAGCTTCAGGTCCTGAGGACGCGGTAGATCGCGGGTATCACCAGAACGGTGAGCAGGGTCGAGGAAGCGAGGCCGAACAGCAGCGATATCGCAAGCCCCTGGAAGATCGGATCGGTCAGGATCACCGCCGCGCCGATCATGGCCGCCAGCGCTGTCAGCAGAATGGGCTTGAACCTTATCGCGCCGGCCTCGATCAGGATTTCCCGGGTCACCTCACTGCCATTGCCGGCATGCTTGATGAAGTCGACGAGCAGGATCGAATTGCGCACGATGATGCCGGCAAGCGCGATGAACCCGATCATCGACGTTGCCGAGAACGGCGCGCCGAAAAGCCAGTGGCCGCCCAGTATACCGATGAATGTCAGCGGGATCGGCGTCAGGATCACCAGCGGCACCTTGAAAGAGCCAAACTGGGCGACGACGAGGATATAGATGCCAAGCAGCGCCACAATGAACGCCGCGCCCATGTCGCGGAACGTGACCCAGGTGACCTCCCATTCGCCGTCCCACAGCAGCGTCGAACCGCTTTCGTCGAGCGGCTGGCCGTGGAGCGAGATTTGCGGTTTCTGCAAACCGGTCCAGTCCTGGGCATCGATTGCCTGATGAACGGCGAGCATGCCGTAGAGCGGCGCCTCGAAGCTGCCGGCAAGTTCGGCCGTCACCATTTCGGCGGTGCGGCCGTTGTGGCGGAACACGGGGAACGACGCCCGCTCCTCCTCGATGCGGACAACGTCCCCCAACTCGACCACGCCGCGGTCGCCGGGCAGCACATTGGCCGGGATCGGAGTCGTCAGGAAACGCTCGTCGATGACCTTGTCGCCCTTCGGCCGCTCGACCCTTATCGCGATCGGCTGGCGGCCGCCGCCGCGATGCGAATAGCCGACGGTCATGCCGCCGCTTAGAACGGAAATCGTGTCGAAGACGTCCCGTTCCTCGACGCGGAAGAATTCGAGGTCGTCCGTCGAAATCGTGGCGCGCAGGCGGCGCGCTGGCTCGCCGTATGAGTTGTCGATATCGACGATGAACGGCACCGACCTGAATGCTGCCTCGACCTTGGCCGCGACCGCGCGCCGCGTTTCGGCGTCGGGCCCGTAGATTTCGGCAAGCAGGGTCGCCAGCACCGGAGGTCCGGGCGGCGGCTCGACCACTTTCAGGCTGGTGCCCGGCGGCACCGGCACGGCGGCTATGCGGGAGCGGATGTCGAGCGCGATTTCATGGCTGGTGCGCTTGCGCTCGGCCTTTGGCAACAGGTTCAGCGCAACGTCGCCCTGATGCGGTTCGGTGCGGTAAAAAGAGTGGCGAACCAGCCCGTTGAAGTTGTAGGGAGCGGCGACGCCGGCGTAGGTCTGCACCGATCTGGTTTCCGGCAAGCCGAGGACGATCCCGGCAACAGACTGCGCCACGGCGTCGGTGGTTTCGACGGAAGAGCCTTCAGGCAGATCGATCGTCACCGCCAGTTCCGATTTGTTGTCGAACGGCAGCAGCTTGACGGTAACGTCCTTGGTATAGAACAGCGCCAGCGAGCCGAGCGTCAGCACGCCGACCGCGATCAG
>JBFIBB010000194.1:0-6745 GCA_041582695.1 Rhizobiaceae bacterium | reverse complement strand
TCCCTGGCCGCCGCATCGGCGGTCTTGCCGCTGTATGCGCCGGTCCTGATCGAGCCGGCGAAAACGAGAATTCTTGGAATCATCGGCAATCTGCCCTGGTTCAGCGGGTTGGCGACGGGTTAACGTGTCCGGCCGTGGCGGTCAATCGGGGGTCGCAAATGCGCACGGTCATTGACCTCGGCATCGCGCTCGGACAGATTCGCCAAAAACCAGCCAGAATGGGGAAACCGGCATGTCACTGACAGGAAAAATTGCAATCGTCACCGGTGCCGCCGGCGGAATCGGTTACGCCATCGCCGAGCGCTATCTGCGCGAAGGCATGAAAGTGGTGATCGCGGATGTCGACAAGGAGAAGGGCGGACGGGCGGAGACCGATCTCGGTGCCTATGGCGACGTCCGCTTTGTCAAAACCGATGTCAGCCGCAGGCTCGACGTGCACAACCTGGTGGCCGCCGCCATCGACGCGTTCGGCGACATCGACGTCCTGGTCAACAATGCCGGGGTGGTGCACGGGGCCGAGTTCCTTGAGCTCAAGGAAGAGGATTTCGATCGCGTGCTCGCAATCAACCTGAAAGGATCGTTTCTGACCGGACAGGCAGTTGCGCGTTACATGGTCGAAAAGGTCGAGAAAGGCGGTTCGCCAGGCGCGATTGTCAACATGTCCTCGGTCAACGCCGTTTTCGCCATCCCCAACCAGGTTCCCTATTCGGTCTCCAAGGGTGGCGTGGCGCAGCTCACCAAGGTGATGGCCCTGGCGCTGGCGCCGCATGGCATCCGCGTCAACGCCATCGGCCCGGGCTCGATCATGACCGACATGCTGGCGTCGGTGAATGCAGACCCGGCGGCGCGCAACCGCATCCTGTCGCGCACGCCGCTCGGACGCATCGGCGAGCCGTCGGAGATCGCTTCAATCGCCGCGTTCCTGGCCTCCGACGACGCAAGCTATGTCACCGGCCAGACAATCTATGCCGACGGCGGCAGGCTGCCGCTCAATTACACGGTCGCAGTGAAAGAGGACTGACGGGCCGGGCACAGCCGATCCTGACAGAATGTTGTCAGGACGGGTGTGGGATAGTCTGGCTCCAACAGCAAGGAGTCAGTCATGAAAACCAATCCGAGAAAAAACGGGCGCGGCCTTAGCGGACGAATCGCCCGGTTCGGCGCCTACTGGATCAACCGCGCGAACTTCCGGCGCATGGACGAGCTTCCCGAGCATGTGAAGCGCGATATCGGCTGGCCGCCCTACGGCGATCTCGACCTTCGCGAGCGCTCCTGACAGAATGTTGTCAGGAGCGGTGTGCGACAAAAACAAGGTCGATGCCGGCGACAGTCGCCGGCAAACCAGAAGTCAAATGGAGCCAGCAATGACAGCAAATCCTCCCAAAGACGCCGCCGTATGGTTCGAAATCCCGGTCAGCGACATGGAAAAGGCCAAGACCTTCTATGGCGCGGTAGTCCAGGGCGAACTGATCGACGAGAACCAGGGTCCCAATCCGATGGCGATCTTTCCGGTCGGCGAGATGAAGACCGCGGTTTCGGGCCACCTCTATCCCGGCAAGCCTTCCAACGGAGGTTCGGGCAACACGATCCATCTTGCGACGCCTGGCAAGCTGGAGGATACGATGAAGCGCGTCAGCGATGCCGGAGGCACGGTGGTTTCGCCCCCGATCCAGATTCCGTCCGGACGCTTCGCCTATTGTCTCGACCCGGATGGCAATTCCTTCGGTGTCTTCGAGGCTGCCTGAGGGATGTGATCGAAAGATGCGCCGTGCCGACCGCCTGTTCCAGATTGTCCAGCACATGCGTGGCGGACGGCTCGTCACGGCGCACAAACTCGCCGACCGGCTCGAGGTATCCGAGCGGACGATCTACCGGGACATCGCCGACCTCCAGTCGACCGGCGTGCCGATCGATGGCGAGGCGGGCGTCGGCTACATCCTGCGCCACGGCTTCGACCTGCCGCCGCTGATGTTTACCCGCGATGAAATCGTCGCCCTTGTCGCCGGCGCCCGCATGGTCAAGGCATGGGGCGGGGCGGCAATGGCGCGCGCGGCGGTCGAGGCGCTGGTCAAGATCGAGACGGTGCTGCCGGAGGCGGAGAAATCCAGGATCGCCAGAACCGAAATCCACGTGCCGGGCTTCGAGATGTCGGACGCCGATCGCGAGCGGCTCGACGCGCTGGAGCGCTCGATCGAGAACCGCGAGGCGCTAACGATCTTCTATGTCGCGCTGGACGAGATGGAGAGCGAACGGACAATCCGTCCGCTGGGCCTATGGTTCTGGGGCAAGGTGTGGACGCTGGTGGCCTGGTGCGAATTGCGAAACGATTTCCGTGTGTTCAGGCTGGACCGTATCCGGAGCACAATGCACACCGGCGCCCGTTTCCGGCACGAGCCCGGCAAGCAGATCGCCGACTTCTACCGGACCATGGAGCACCGCTCCGCCACCAATGACAACTGATCAGTTTGCCTCTTCGTCCTGATCGGCGGCCGGACCCTTCAGCGAAGACAGCTTTGCGAACACCGCGTCGGCGTCCAGTTCTTTCTCGCCGCCCGCTTCGGCTTCGGTCATTGCCGGTTCGAGATTCTCCGTCTGCGAGGCCGGCAGCAGCGTGTCGCCCGCCGGATCGGCCGCCGGCCGGTCCTTGGACGCGCGCTGAACCTCGAAATCCAGATCGATCTGCGAGCACAGGCCGAGCGTCACCGGATCGAGAGGCTGCAGGTTGGAGGAATTCCAGTGCGTGCGGTTGCGAATCTGCTCGATGGTCGATTTGGTGGTGCCTACCAGACGCGAAATCTGCGCATCCTTCAGTTCCGGATGGTTGCGGACGAGCCACAAAATGGCGTTGGGCCGGTCCTGCCGTTTCGACAGCGGCGTGTATCGCGGTCCCTTGCGCTTCGATTCCGGCACGCGCACCTTCGGTTCGGAAAGTTTCAGCTTGTGTTTGGAGTCGGCTTCACCCTTGGCGATTTCGTCGCGGGTAAGTTGGCCGGTGGTGATCGGGTCCTGGCCCTTGATGCCCTGCGCCGCTTCGCCGTCGGCAATCGCGGATACCTCGAGCGGGTGCAGATTGCAGAATTCGGCGATCTGATCGAATGTCAGCGCCGTGTTGTCGACAAGCCATACGGCGGTCGCCTTTGGCATCAGAAGCGTGTTGGCCATGGAAAAAATCCTTCTCGCTCGCCCGCGTCCCTTGCGCGGGCGGTGGTTTGAGCCACCAATATCGGGAAATCAAGCTCCCTATACCGGCAAATTCGCCGGCGGGCAATGGCCGATATCCGGCAGGAGCGTCTTGGCGGTATCGCGCCGGCGCGCTTCACGGCTGGCCGGAGGCGTTCACCAGAAATCGGGCATGATTTCCGACAGGCGCGGCCCGATCCTGAGCGGGGATATCTTCTCGGCAAGCCCGGTGCGGTCGGAGATTTCGACGGCGACGCCGCAGATCGTCGCCGGACCTTCGGCGGCTTCGAACCGGCCCTTGGCGACCTTGGAAAGGAAGCGGTTCAAGGGTTCTTCCTTGTCCATGCCGAGCGAGGAATCGTAATCGCCGCACATGCCGGCATCCGAAATGTAGCCGGTGCCGCCGTTCAGGATCTGGTGGTCGGCGGTCGGACAATGGGTATGGGTGCCGACAACCAAGCTTGCCCGACCGTCGACGAAATGGGCAAAGCAGATCTTCTCCGAAGTCGCCTCGGCATGAAAATCTACGATCACCGCATCGGCCTGCTCGCCCAAGGGACAGGCGGCGATCTCCCGCTCGCCCGTCTGAAAGGGATCGTCGAGTTCGGGATGCATGAAGACCCTGCCCATGATGTTGGTCACCATCACGCGGGCGCCGTTTTTGGCGATGTAGACGCCAGAGCCGCGCCCCGGCGTTCCGGAGGGGTAGTTGGCGGGTCTCAGAAACCGTTCCTCGCGGCCTGCGAACTCGAGCGCCTCGCGCTGGTCCCAGACATGGTTGCCCGTGGTCACGACATCGGCGCCCGCGTCGAGCGTGGCTTCGAATATCGCCTTGGTGATGCCGAAACCGCCGGCGGCGTTTTCGCCGTTGACGACAACGAAATCCAGATTGAAGTCGGAGCGGAGGCCCGGCAGGCGCTCCCACACCGCCGTCCGCCCGGTCCTGCCCACCATGTCGCCCAGAAACAAGAAACGCATGGGCGCCCGTCTATCAGCGGGACGCGAAGCGGCGCAAGCCGCTTTCGGTCAGAATTTCGGCAAGCGGGACATCGTGCGGCTCGGCCGGCACCGCATCGACTTCCTGGCAGTCAAAGGCAATTCCGATCAGGCGCGGCGCGATCCCCTTCGATCTCAGCCCCGATATCGCCCGGTCGTAATAGCCGGCGCCGTAGCCGATACGGTTGCCGGCGGCGTCGAATGCGGCAAGCGGCACCAGCATGATCCGCGGATCGAGCGTTTCGGCTTCCGGACCGGGCCCTGCGGTGCCGAAGCCCATGTCGACAAGCTCGGCGCCGCGCACTAGTTCGCGGAACCGGATCGTCGTCCTGTCGATGATCGCCGGCAGGCAGAGGCGGGCGCCCCGTTCACGCAGCGCGGACATCAAGGGCCGGACATCGACCTCCGAGCGCATCGGCCAGAAGCCCGAGACTATCTCGCCCGGCCCGGTCACGATCTCGTCCGCCGCCTCGGCGAACCGCAGCGAGGCCTCGATGCGCCAGCCGGCGGCAAGCCCGTCGCGCCTGGCGAGCGCTTCGGCGCGGAGCTTCTTTTTCAGGGCCTTTGCGTCGGTCATGAGCGGTTTTTTTGCTGAATCGGCGGGGAAATTGGTGGCGAACCGTGACGACCGGTGGAGATTTCGACCCCGGGAACCTACAAAGTAGGTGGGCGCCGTGTGAAAGGACCCACGGGTCCAACCAGGGACAGCTCCCTTGGAAGTCGATAAGGCCCCGGGAGTACAACTCCTGCCGCGAAGCACAGAACGCCGATCGCCTATATAGGCCCGCCGCGGCCGCCGTACCAGCGCAAATCGCGCGATAACGGCTTGCACCGTGCGGTTTGCGCAAATAGTGTCCGCCGCGTTGCCCGAAAACGGAGTTCCCAAGTCAATGCAGTTTACCGGTACCGATGCCTATGTGGCCGACAAGGATCTGATGGTCGCCGTCAACGCCGCGATCAGGCTCGAGAGGCCGCTGCTGGTCAAGGGCGAGCCGGGCACCGGCAAGACCGAGCTGGCGCGCCAAGTGGCGGCGGCGCTCGGGCTCGAGCTCATCGAATGGCATGTCAAGTCGACCACCAAGGCGCAGCAGGGGCTTTACGAGTACGATGCGGTGTCGCGGCTGCGCGACAGCCAGCTCGGCGACGAACGCTTCAACGACATCCGCAACTACATCAAGCGCGGCAAGCTCTGGGAAGCCTTCGCGGCCGACAAAAAGATCGTGCTGCTGATCGACGAGATCGACAAGGCCGACATCGAGTTTCCCAACGACCTGCTGCAGGAACTCGACCGCATGGAGTTCTTCGTCTACGAGACCGGCGAGACGGTGCAGGCCAAACACCGGCCGATCGTCATCATCACATCCAACAACGAAAAGGAACTGCCGGACGCCTTCCTGCGCCGCTGCTTCTTCCACTACATTCGCTTTCCCGAGGCCGAAACGCTGACGCAAATCGTCGAGGTTCACTATCCCGGCATCAAGCAGAAACTGGTATCGGCAGCGTTGACGCAGTTCTACGAGATTCGCGAGCAGCAGGGGCTGAAGAAGAAGCCGTCGACATCGGAAGTGCTCGACTGGATCAGGCTGCTGGTGGCCGACGACATCTCGCCGGAAGACCTGCGTGGCGACGCCAAGAACGCGCTGCCGCGCCTGCACGGCGCGCTTTTGAAAAACGAGCAGGACGTGCACCTGTTCGAGCGCCTGGCGTTTCTGGCAAGGCAGCAGCGGTAACGCGGCGGGCGCTGTGAGGCAGCCTACTCGTCGATGAATTCGAGGCCCAGCCTGGCGCCTTCGCGCCAGATTTGCCGGCAGAGGTACCGTTTCTGATCGACCCGGATATCAAGCCAGAACCGATTCGGGATGTACTGTTCGACACCGACCTTCAACTCCGCGCCCAGCGGGGAGATGTTCTGGATGACGCAGATCTTTTCGGTGCCGCATTCCTCGAACACGATCTTGGCATGCTTGAAAACCGGATAGCGCTCATAGCGCCGGTTCTCGACAATCCAGTCAATTCCGTTGTTGATCCGTATCGAGTTTCTCGTGGCCATGCCCATCACCCTGCACGGTGAATATTAGCGAGTGCGGATTGTCATATCGTAAAGATTTGACCCGAAAATTTGAGGTATCGCCCACGATTGGCGCCAGGATAGCGCGCTATTCGCCAGCGCCCTGCTTGTGGCCATCCATCGTTCGCAGCGGCCCGGTCCGCAGCCTGTCGGGCAGGTCGATCTCGAGTATCCGATAGGCGGCGTTGATCGCATCCGAAACGGCGCGCAGCGCCCGGTATTCGTCTCCGGCAGGCACGAGGTCGCGGAACATCGGCGCGAGCGTCCGGTGAAACCGTTCCGCGGTAGTGCGGAATTCGGTTTTCTGCAGCGGGGAAAGGTGCGGGCGGCGCTTGTGGCGGGTCATGGCGGGCTCCTGTTCGAAGCCCCTCTCGGATGACCGGAATAGGTCACACCGGAGTGTCTGTCCAGACGGAATGCGTCCGCACTCTATTCAGCCACTGTTACAGGCATAGCTGTCATGGCTTTTTCTGGCGATGCCGCAGCAATTGGCTCGTCCAG
>JBFIBB010000193.1:0-6807 GCA_041582695.1 Rhizobiaceae bacterium | reverse complement strand
GAGAAAACCAAGGCTCGCTCCGATAACCGCCCCGAGGATTACCGCCAGTTCGCCGGTCCCGGGCACGAAATGGATCTGAAGGTAATCCGCAAATACCGCGTTGCCCGAGAGATAAGCGATGACGCCGAAGGTGGAGGCGGCGATCATCACCGGCACGATGGCCAGCCCGTCGAGACCGTCTGTCAGATTGACTGCGTTGCCGGCGCCCACCATGACAAGGCAGGCAAACGGTATGAAAAGAAGGCCGATATCCGTCACGATTTCCTTGAAGAACGGGAAGGTGATCGAGGTTGCAAACGGCGCCTTGCCGTTCTGGATGATGATCCACGCGGCAACCGCGGCGATCAGAAACTCCGCAAGCAGGCGAGCCTTTCCCGAAAAGCCCTTGTGAGACTGCTTCGTGACCTTCAGATAGTCGTCGTAAAACCCGATGGCGCCAAAGCCGACCGTGACCATCAGGATCACCCAGACGTAGATATTGCCGAGATTGGCCCACAACAGCGTCGAAACCAGGATGCCCGTCAGGATCATGAGCCCGCCCATCGTGGGCGTGCCGGCTTTCTTGAAATGCGTTTGCGGTCCGTCGGCGCGGATCGGCTGTCCCCGCCCTTGCCTGATGCGAAGCGAGTCGATGATCGCCGGACCGAACATGAAGACGATAAGCGCCGATGTGATCAACGCTCCGCCGGTGCGGAACGTGATATAGCGGAACACGTTCAGTGCGGAGAACTGATCGGAGAAATCTACCAGCGTCATCAACATGCGATCAGAACCCTTCTGCTATGTCCGTTGCCGGCTCTCGGGTTTCCCAAAAAGAATCAACGATCCTTCCGCCCGGGCGAAGCCGCTGCCTCGACAGGCGGATACCTCTTTACCAAAGCATCGACAATCTTTGAAAAGCCGATTCCGTTCGATGATTTGACCATGATAGCATCGCCTGGCCTGGCTGCCTCGACAACGAGATCGCACAGCTCCGCCGGCTTGGCGCGGTATTCGGCCTTGATCCCGGGCGGCAGGTTTTTTGACAACGCCTCCATCTCGGTGCCGCCGAGAAACACCTGTCTGGCCTCCGCTTCCGCGATTGCTGGCGCTAGACCGGCATGCAATTCGGCAGAGTGCTCGCCAAGTTCGAGCATGTCTCCGAGTACCGCGATGCGCCGTCCGCGCGCGGGGATTTCAACCGAGGCGAGCAACCGCAACGCCGCCGTCATCGAGGCCGGGTTGGCATTGTAGCTTTCGTCGATAAGGATCATTTCGCCCTTTGGATGCTTGAGGACCATCCGCTTGCCGCGTCCGGCCTCGGCCTTGAAGTTTGCAAGCGCGGTGATCGCCTTGTCCACATCGGCCCCGGCAAGGTGCACTGCGCCCAGCACCGCGAGCGCGTTCTGCGCGATATGGCGGCCCGGTGCGCCGATGATCGCTTCATGGCTCTTGCCGCCGATTTTCACCCGCAGATGGCTGTTGTCCGGCCCACCTTCGAAATCGATCAGCTTGTACATTGCCTGGCGGTGCTCGCCGAACCCGCGGATATTTTGCACGCCCGCTGCGATTGCCGCCTTTTCCAGGCGTTTCCAGTGACCGTCGTCGCGATTGATCAACGCATAGCCGCCGCGTACAACCCCTTCGAAGATTTCGGCCTTGGCATCGGCGATTTCTCCCAGGTTGTTGAAGTTTCCCAGATGCGCCGCGGCGATCAGCGTTATAATCGAGACATGCGGTTTGACGAGCTTGACCAGCGGCCTGATTTCGCCGGAGTGGTTCATACCGATCTCGAACACGCCGAAATCCGCGTCGACGGGCATTCGCGCCAGCGTCAGCGGCACGCCCCAGTGATTGTTGAATGACCTGACCGAGGCGTGCACCTTGCCCGACGGCTCGAGCGCCGCCCGCAGCATTTCCTTGGTGGTTGTCTTGCCTACCGATCCGGTGATGGCGATGAACTTGGCCTTGGAGCGCTTGCGCGCCGCCACGCCCAGCCTTTCCAGTGCCTTGAGCACATCGTCAACGACGATCATCGGCACCTTGAGCCGGCCGAGCGCCGGCAGTTTGGCTTCCGCAACCACCAGCAGCCCGGCGCCGTTCGCCATTGCCGCCGTTGCGAAATCATGCCCGTCGAGCTTGTCGCCCCTGATGGCGAAAAAGGCCTCGCCTTTCGCCAGCGACCGGCTGTCGATCGAGATGCCCGGGACACCTTTCGGCAGATTGCCCACCGGGCGGCCGCCCATGGCGGAAACCAGTGCATCGCCGGTCCACAAATGCGTCATGCCGCCGCCTCCGATAGCGCGGCGCGCACTTCAGCATGGTCCGAAAACGGCAGGGTCTGCGATCCAATGGTCTGGCCCGGCTCATGGCCTTTGCCGGCGACGATCAGCGTATCGCCTGCGCCGAGCAGGGCCACGGCATGGCGAATGGCTTCGCGCCGGTCCGCGATTTCGATTGCGCCGGGAGAAGCCGCCATGATTGCCGCGCGAATGCTTTCCGGGTCTTCGCTGCGCGGATTGTCGTCGGTCACGATGACGATGTCTGCAAGGCTGGCCGCGATTTCGCCCATCAGCGGCCGCTTGCCGCGGTCGCGGTCGCCGCCGCATCCGAATACCACGATCACGCGTCCCGTGGTGAACGGCCGCACGGCCTGTAGCACGTTGCGCAATGCATCGGGTTTGTGGGCGTAATCGACATAGACAGGCGCGCCGTTGGCCGCGGTGCCGGCCAGTTCGAGCCTGCCGGGTGCGCCCTCCAGTTTCTCGAGCGCTGCAATGACCGTTTCGGTCTCCGTTCCGGTCGAGATCGCCAGTCCGGCGGCGACCAGCGCGTTCGCTATCTGGAAATCGCCCGCGAGCGGCAGCACGAACTCGTGCAAGTCGCCGCCCACATCCACTTCGGCGCGCTGGCGGCGACGTTCGTGCTCGACCCGTTTCAGGGTGATGAAGGTTCCGCCGCGGCCCACCGTCAGCACGTTGAGCCCTGCGGCGCGCGCAGCGTCCTCGGTCCGCTTGGACCATTCGTCATCCGCAAAGATCACGGCGGGCGCGCCCTTGGGCAGCAGGGTATCGAAAAGCCGCAGCTTGGCCCGGTGGTAATCCGCCATGTCCACATGATAATCCATGTGATCGCGGCCAAGATTGGTAAACGCTCCGGCGGCAAGACGTACGCCGTCCAGGCGCCGCTGGTCCAGCCCGTGACTGGACGCCTCCATCGCCGCGTGGGTCACCCCCGCTTCCGCCAGTTCGGCGAGGAGTTTGTGCAGTTCGGCCGGATCGGGGGTCGTCAGCGAACCGTAGTCGCTTCGCCCCGGCGCCTCCACGCCCGTTGTTCCGATGCTGGCCGAATTCAGGCCCGCATGGCGCCAGATCTGGCGCGTGAATGCCGCAACCGAGGTTTTACCTGCCGTGCCGGTCACCGCAACCATTGTCTTCGGCTGCTTGCCGTAGAACCGGGCGGCAATGAGCGAAAGTGCCCGGCGCGGATCAGCGGTTCTGATCAACGGAACCGGGAGACTGCCGATTTCAGCGTCGCGCGCGGCGACCACCGCCACCGCCCCACGGTCGACAGCATCATCCGCATAGGCCGCCCCGTCGGCCTTGCTTCCCAGCAGTGCTGCAAACAGGAAACCCGGCGCGACCCGACGTGAATCGGATGTAATTCCCAATATATCGATGTCGGCGGCGGGACTTCCATCGAGTGGAAGAATCCCGGCGAACTCCCTCAGTTTCATCGTAACCAGCGCGTCACCCCACATCCCGGACCCGAAAGCCCGAATCTCCATACCAGAAAGCACTACTGATGTGATATCAGAAGGGCCTTACTTTCATGGCCAAATTCGGGCTTGACCCCCAGCAGCGACGCCGAACGGCTGATAATCCCGGCCACGGTTGGCGCAGCGTTGACGCCTGCCGTAGCGCCGGCGCCCGGTTTTTCCGGTTTGGGTTCATCGAGGATCACCAGCACGACATATCGTGGATCGTTCGCCGGAAATGCCGCCAGGAACGCGTTGAAGCGCTTATCGGAAGAATAGCGGCCGTTGATCACCTTTTCAGCGGTGCCCGTCTTGCCTCCGACGAAGTAGCCCGGCACGTCGGCACGCCTGCCAGATCCCTTCTCGACGTTGAGGCGGAACAGGTAGCGCATTGCATCGCTGGTCTTTTTGCTGACCACCTGCACCGCCGTCAGTTCCGCTTCGCGCTCGGTCCGCGGCAGAAATGTAGGTTGGATCAGTTTGCCCCCGTTCAGGAGCGCGGCAGCCGCCATCGCTGTCTGCAGCGGCGTGGTGGCCATGCCATGGCCGAAGGAGATGGTGATCGAATGGAGTTTCTTCCACTCCTTGGGCTCGGTTGGGCGTGCGACCTCGGGAAGCTCCGTCTGCATCCGGTCGAGAAGTCCGATCCTTTTCAGAAATGCGCGATGCGCCTCTGTTCCGACCGTGTCGGCCATCTTGGCGGTGCCGATATTCGATGAGTAGATGAAAATCTCCGGCACGCTCAGCCAGCGCCGCTTGCCGTGAAAATCGCTGATGGTGAAACGCGCGATGCGGATTGGCTTGGTCGCGTCGAACTTGTCGCCCAGATGTACCTTCTCCGAATCGAGCGCCATGGCCGTAGTGAAGGTCTTGAAGGTCGATCCCATCTCGAAAACACCGGCAGACATGCGGTTAAGCCGGTCTTTTTCAAGCGCGTTGTATGGATTATTCGGATCGTAATCCGGCAAAGACGACATCGCTACCACTTCGCCGGTTTTGGCATTGAGCACGACCGCGCCGGCGGCAATCGCCTGATAGCGTTCCATCGCGCTCATCAATTCGTCGCGAACGATGTGCTGGACGCGGAGGTCGAGCGACAGGCGCACCGGCTGAAGCGCCGCACCCACGGTCAAACCCGCCTCCTGCAATTCGGCGAACCCCTGGTCGTCGACGTACTTCTCCATTCCCGCCGTACCCTGATTGTCTATGTTGACCAGTCCGAGCACGTGCGATGCCGTGGGTCCTCCGGGATAGAAACGGCGTTTTTCGGTACGAAACCCGATCCCCGGAATGCCCAGCTTCAGGATTTCGTTTTGCTGACCCGGGGTCAGCTCGCGGCGGAGCCAGGCAAAGCCGGTGCCGCTGCGAAGCCGGCGGTAAGTGGTGTTGAGGTCAAGATCCGGCAGAACCGATGATATCATTTCTACGGCCTCGTCGGCATCGACGATGCGCCGCGGTTCGGCAAACAGCGACGCCGTCTTGATGTCGGTGGCGAGCACCTCGCCGTTGCGGTCGACGATGTTGGGACGCGAGACCAAGTTGCGGTCCGCCGCCGCCGGATGCCTGAAATCCGGATTGGTGACACCGAATTGAACCAACCGCCCGCCGATGAGGGCAAACACTCCCATGAACAATGCAATCGTAATGGCAAAGCGGCTTCGGGTTCTGGAACCGGTCGACTTGATCGCTCCTTCGACGACGATCGAATCGCCTGGCTCTGTCAGCCGAATTGTGCTGGCCTTACGGCGCAATGACAGCTTCATTGCCTGATCCCGCCCGTTACCGTGCCGTCTGTCGGCCCGACATCGCCTGCCATGCCGCCGAGCGGCCTCGACAAAATGTCCTCGATTTCGAGCGGAGCTGCCGGAAGGTCGATGATTTCGACAATCTGATGCGCTTCCACCGGCGTGAGCTCAAGTTCCGACTGGTAGATTTCGGACAATCGTTGCAGTCGCGACGGCTGCGTCAGAAGGCTCCAGTCGGCCTCGAGCACATCGATCGTGTCCTGCTCGTAGCGGATATCCCGCTGAATGCTCTTGATTTCGGCAAGCTGCCGCTCGGCATCATGCTTGGTCTTGTAGGTGAACGCCGCCGTGGCAACCATGACCGCAATCAGCAGGATGTCCAGGGTTCTGAACATGTTACCGCCTTTCGCCGGCAAGGGCCGGAAGCTTGGGCAATCCGAATATGGACCTGTCGGCGGCATGGGCCGGAGCGCCAGTTCGTGTTGCCGCCCTGAGCTTGGCCGACCGCGCTCTCGGATTGGCGTCGGCCTCCGCTTGAGACGCTTTTTTCGCGCCACCCATTTTCTCGAATGACGGCGCTGCAGCCGCAGCCGCCGGCATGTGGCGCGACCCTGACGGCGCAGACGACCGGTCAGAAATGAACCGCTTGACGATGCGATCCTCGAGCGAATGAAAGGTGACCACCGCCAGCCGCCCGCCCGGCTTGAGTATGCGCTCGGCGGCAAACAGCGCGTCGCAGAGCTCGCCAAGCTCGTTGTTGACGAAAATCCTGAGCGCCTGGAAAACCCGCGTCGCGGGATGAATACGGTCTCCAGGTTTGCGCCCGATCGCTTGCTCGACCAGCGCGGCAAGATCGCCGGTCGTCGAAAACGGTCTTTCTCCGCGCCGTGCCTCGATCCGGCGGGCAATGCGGCCGGAATGGCGTTCTTCGCCATAAAAACCGAAAATGCGGGCGAGATCGCCGGGTTTGAAGGTGTTGACCACGTCGGCGGCGGTCATGCCCGACTGCGCCATGCGCATGTCGAGAGGACCGTCGTGGCGGAAGGAAAATCCGCGCTCGGGTTGGTCGAGCTGCATCGAGGAAACGCCGATATCGAGCGCAACGCCGTCAACCAGCGTCTCGCTAACAGCATCGAGCGCCGAAAACCTGCCTTCGACCAGCTTGAGACGTCCGCCGGATTCCGCCTCCATCGTTCTTCCGGCCGCTATTGCGTCGGGATCGCGGTCGATGGCGATCACGGAAGCGCCCGCCGCAAGCAGCGCCGAAGCGTAACCGCCGGCGCCGAATGTCCCGTCGATGAACATTTTTCCCGGCTGCGGCGCCAG
>JBFIBB010000192.1:0-6810 GCA_041582695.1 Rhizobiaceae bacterium | reverse complement strand
TTGGCGGCGGCGGAGAGATCATGGCACAGGCAAGCAGCAGCGCGCAGCGCGAACCTTCGATGGAGGAAATCCTGGCCTCCATTCGGCGGATCATCGAGGACAGCGATGCCGCCAGTGCCGAGCCTGCGGGTAAGCAGGTCGAAAAGGCGGATACATCGCGCGGCGAAGAGGCAGGCGATCCTGAAACAACATCCGCCAATGCCTCGCGGTCCGCTAACGTCGATGACGAAATCGCCGAAGATGCGGCTTCGGAAGCGCTGCAAGAGACCGCATCCGATGGCTCGCCCACACTGGCCGATGCCGCCGGTGAATTGACGCCCGAGAGGGTGGAGGAACAGCAGACCGGAGGTACGGCCTCGCTTGCCGACGTGCTCAGGGAGGTTACAGCGGGGAATGCAGCCCTCGCAACCGAAACGGAAGAGCTGGATGAAGCTGCGGCCAATATGGACGCTGCCGAAGAGGAAGTACGTTCATTTCGTGAGGAGCTGCAGGATTTGCAGGCTGACTCCGCTGCGGAGGGCAGCGTAGCCGCTGAAGACCACGATGCGTCACCGGATGACGAATCGATGAGTGCGCTCAATATGGCGGATATCGAGGCGCAGGTTGCAGGGCAGGCGAATGCCGTGGAGGCGGGGGACGCCGCCTTATCTGAGGAGGCGGGGGACGCCGCCTTATCTGACGAAACCGCGGAATTTGAGGAAGCGGAGACCGAAGAACGTCCCGAAGCGGGTATAGACGAGAAGTGGGCGGCAGATCATGCCGCCGAAGAGGAAGATGATACCGCCGAATCCCATGCCTCCGACTACGCGGCGGATGAGGACGGATACGGGCAGGCGGAGGCCATATCCCGCAGTGAGGTGGCGGCTGCCAGCTCGGCTGTGGCGATGAACCGGTCTGCGGCCGGGGATCCGTACCAAAACCGGGCGCCGATTATTTCGGAACAGGCCGGTCGGCAGGTGGCCGCGGCGTTCGACGAACTGTCGGAGGCGTTTTCGCATACCAGGAAATTCGACCAGATGGCCGAAGAGATGATGCGTCCGATGCTGCAGGACTGGCTGGACAATAATCTTCCGACACTTGTGGAGCGACTTGTTCGCGAGGAAATCGATCGCGTCGCCCGAGGTGCGAGCCGGTAATCTTCGCCGCACGGTTTTGTTGCCGAAGCCATCGATTATCATTTCATCCGCATTGATGCCGGATGGCGCGAATTCATGACAAAACTGCTTCGCAAATTAGTGGTCATTTCCTTCTGCGTGGCACTTGCTTCGCCGGCCTATTCCATGTCGATGAGCTTCGACCGAGGCCCGAACAAAAAGTGTTTCGATTCGAAATCGCCCCCCATTACGGTTCAAGGCGTACCCGGCGGTACCAAAAAGCTAAAATTCAAGATGATCGATCTCAATGCCACGTCATATCCCCACGGCGGCGGCACGGTTGCCTGGAATGGCAATGGCAATATCCCCTACGGCGCTTTCCGCTATAAAGGACCTTGCCCTCCCAGTCCGCACACCTATGAGATCAGCGTGCAAGCGCTGGGCGACGGCAACAAGGTGCTCGCGACGGCAAAGGCCAGACGGCGCTTTCCCTGAACAGGTCAAACAGGACAGCGGCATGTGGTTGTCGGATCCTGGTGTCGCGCTGTCGGCGCGGGTTCGTAGTTGACTTGAGCAGTGCCATCCGGTTTACACCTTCGCCTGCGCAGAACGACCTGTGATCCACGGAAATTCTCATGCTTGACAAGACCTACGACGCTGCAGGCGTCGAACCGCGAATTGCCAAAACATGGGCCGATGCCGATGCATTTGCCGCCGGCGCCGGCGCAACTGCGGGTGCCGATCCATATTGCATCGTCATTCCGCCTCCTAACGTCACTGGCTCGCTGCACATGGGCCATGCGCTCAACAATACGCTGCAGGATATTCTCATCCGGTTCGAACGCATGCGCGGCAGGAACGTGCTTTGGCAGCCAGGCATGGATCATGCCGGCATCGCCACGCAGATGGTGGTCGAACGCCTGCTTGCCGAGAAGCAAGCGCCTTCGCGCCGTGAGATGGGCCGCGAGGCATTTGTGGACAGGGTCTGGCAGTGGAAAGAGGAATCGGGAGGACTGATCTTCAACCAGCTCAAGCGGCTTGGCGCATCCTGTGACTGGTCGCGTGAGCGGTTCACCATGGACGAAGGCCTTTCCAAGGCAGTCCTGGAAGTGTTCGTCCGGCTGTACAAGGAAGGCCTGATCTACCGGGGCAAGCGCCTCGTCAACTGGGACCCGCATTTCGAGACCGCGATTTCGGACCTCGAGGTGGAAAACATCGAGGTTGACGGCCATATGTGGCACTTCAAGTACCCGCTGGCCGGCGGTGAAACCTACAAATACGTCGAGAAGGACGCGGACGGAAATGTCACGCTGCGCGAGACGCGCGATTATATCTCGATCGCCACGACGCGGCCGGAAACAATGCTCGGAGACGGCGCCGTCGCGGTACACCCATCCGATGATCGCTATGCGCCCATTGTCGGCAAGCTTTGCGAGATTCCCGTCGGTCCGAAACAGCATCGCCGCCTGATCCCGATCATCACGGATGAGTATCCCGATCCGGAGTTCGGTTCCGGCGCGGTCAAGATCACCGGCGCGCACGACTTCAACGACTATCAGGTCGCCAAGCGCAATGGCATTCCTCTCTACCGGTTGATGGATGAAAAAGGCGCGATGCGCTCCGATGGCGACCCCTATGCCGAGGAAGCCGCGAAAGCCGGTGCGATCGTTTCGTCCGGCGAATTGCCCGGCGAAAACACGGTTGATGGAATGAATCTCGTTCCCGACGAGTATCGGGGCCTCGATCGCTTCGAGGCCCGCAAGCGCGTGGTTGCCGATATCGACGCCGAGGGGCTGATGATTATGGTCGAGGACAAGAAGGTCATGCAGCCGTTCGGCGACCGCTCGAAAGTGGTCATCGAGCCGATGCTCACCGACCAGTGGTTTGCCGACGCCAAGACGCTTGCCGCCCCCGCGATCGAGGCAGTGCGCGAAGGTCGCACGAAGTTTGTCCCGAAAACCTGGGAAAACACCTACTTTAACTGGATGGAGAACATCGAGCCATGGTGCATTTCCCGCCAGCTCTGGTGGGGACACCAGATACCTGCCTGGTATGGACCAGATGGCCACGTCTTCGTCGAAAAGGACGAGAAAACCGCCCTCGATGCGGCAGTCGAATATTACCTGGCGCTGGAAGGTCCGTGGAAGGCCTGGGTTCAGGACAAGCTCGACAACTACGATCCGGGTGAAATCCTGACGCGCGATCCCGATGTGCTGGATACCTGGTTCTCGTCCGCCCTGTGGCCGTTTTCCACCCTTGGCTGGCCCGACCGGACACCAGAGCTGCAGAAATACTACCAGACCGACGTTCTGGTCACCGGTTTCGACATCATTTTCTTCTGGGTCGCCCGCATGATGATGATGGGCATCCATTTCATGGAAGAGGAACCTTTCCACACCGTCTATGTCCACGCCCTCGTCCGAGACAAGGACGGTCAGAAGATGTCGAAGTCGAAGGGAAACGTCATCGATCCGCTGGACCTGATCGACGAATACGGCGCCGATGCACTGCGGTTCACGCTTGCCATCATGGCCGCTCAGGGCAGGGATGTGAAACTGGATCCGAGCCGGGTTGCCGGCTACCGGAATTTTGGTACGAAGCTCTGGAATGCGACCCGTTTCGCCGAGATGAACGGTGCGGTGCGCGACATACGCTTTCATCCGGAAAAGGCGACACTGCAGATCAACCGATGGGTCCTGACCGAACTGTCGCGCACAATTCGCGAAGTGACGGAGAGCATCGAAACATACCGCTTCAACGATGCGGCAGGCGCCGCCTACCGTTTCGTTTGGAACCTGTTCTGCGACTGGTACCTGGAACTCCTGAAGCCCGTTTTCAACGGCGAAGACGAGACCGCCAAGGCGGAAGCGCAGGCCTGTACGGCCTATGTGCTCGACGAAGTCTACAAGCTGCTCCATCCGCTGATGCCGTTCATGACCGAAGAGCTCTGGGCGCTCACTGCGGGGGCAGAAAATCGTAAAACACTGCTCTGTCACGCAAGCTGGCCCACCCCAATGATCGAGGATGCGGAGGCCGCACAGGAGATAAACTGGCTCGTCGAACTGGTTTCAGGACTGCGTTCGGTGCGAGCGGAGATGAATGTTCCGCCCGCTGCCCAGGCCCCGCTGGTCGTGGTGGGAGCAAGCGATGAGACTTGCCAGCGTCTGCTGCGCCACGATCCCGCGATCAAGCGTCTGGCCCGGGTAACGGATATACTGCTGGAAGCGGAGGCGCCCAAGGCAAGCGCCCAGATCGTGGTGGGCGAGGCGACTATGTGTCTTCCGCTTGGTGAACTGATCGATCTGTCGGCGGAAAAAGCTCGTTTGTCGAAAGCGGCATCCAAGGTTGCCGATGATATCTCCAAGGTATCGGGAAAACTCGCCAATGAAAAATTCGTGGCCAACGCCCGTCCGGAAATCGTGGCCGCAGAGCGCGACAAACTCGCATCGCTGGAAGAACAGGCCGAGAAACTGTCGCTCGCGCTTGCCAGGATTAGCGAAGTCGCCTGATTCGCAGTTATCCGTTAACTCAGCGGACAGCATGACTGCTTGGAGCTGAATCTGACGCTCGCGCGCAGGTGACCTATTGATCCGCGCGAGCGCCGCCCCCATATCCGCAAGGCCGCCCGAACCGGGCCCCTCTGGCAGGCAAGGCGTTGCCTGCGATGTCGGTTCGAACGACACGGCGCACGACGCGGCGCGACCGAAATTGCAGCAATGACTGGCTCAAGCTGGATCTGGCCGGGTTTTCTTACCTTTGTGGCGGTTATCCTGTTTGTCGACCTGTTTGTTCTCCATCGCCGGGCAACCGTTATTTCAATTCGTGCCGCCATAGCGACTGTGTCGGCCTATGTGGCGCTCGCCATCGCATTTGGGTTTCTCATTCTCGGCTTCGAGGGTCCGCAGCGCGCCTCGGAATTTGCGACAGGATATCTGCTCGAGCAGGCGCTTTCGCTGGACAACATCTTCGTGATAGCGCTGATTTTCAGGTATTTCAGGGTGCCGGCCGAAGCCCAGCATCGCGTTCTGTTCTACGGAATTATCGGCGCGGTCGTTCTTCGGCTGTCACTGATCGTGCCCGGCGTGCATCTCGTGGACCGCTTTCACCTGCTCGGCATCGCTTTGGGTGTGCTGGTTATATATTCAGGTTTCCGGATGCTTCGTTCCGAAGACGAAACTATCGACCCGGGCAATAGCCGTATTGTCCGCTGCCTCAACAGTACGGGCCGGGTAACAGATAACTATGAGGGCGCCAGGTTCTTTCTGGTCAGGAACGGCAAATTGTTCATGACGCCGCTTTTTGTCGTGCTGGTCACGGTCGAGGTGAGCGACCTGGTCTTCGCAGTGGACTCGATTCCGGCGGTATTGGCCATCTCCAACGACGCCTTCATTGTCTTTTCGTCGAATGTGTTTGCTGTGCTTGGCCTGCGGGCGCTTTTCTTCGTCCTGTCGGGAATGATGCGCGAATTCCGCTACCTGAATACGGGCTTGTCACTGGTTCTGATGTTCATCGGGGTGAAAATGGTGCTTGCCGGTCAATTGGAAGTTCCGGCAATGCTGTCGCTCGCCGTTGTTGCGATACTTGTTGCCGGTTCGGTGTTGGCGTCACTGGTCTCCAGGGCCGAGGAGGGGCCTCGCCAGTCGTAGAACCGGCGGTAAGCCGGCAATCCGATCAGGAATTGTGACCAATTCGCAACACTTTTTGAAGAAGCTATGCGCTATAGCTGGCGGGTGGAAATTTGCCTATTTCCCGCCACAAACCCGGCGCACGCCGAATGGAGCGCGCATACCGGAAATCATGGGGCTCGCGTGCCGCGATACGGACGCGGAATTTTGGAAAAGTGATGGACGCAAAAACATTTTCGAAAGCCAAATTGCCAAGCCGGTATGTTACCCAAGGCCCCGCCAGGGCACCCCACCGGTCTTATCTCTACGCGATGGGCCTCTCGCCTGAAGAAATCGATCAGCCGCTTGTCGGCGTGGCAAGTTGCTGGAACGAGGCCGCTCCGTGCAACATTTCGCTGATGCGCCAGGCGCAAGTGGTCAAGAAAGGTGTGGCTGCGGCCAATGGCACGCCACGCGAATTCTGCACGATAACTGTCACCGACGGCATCGCGATGGGTCATCAGGGCATGAAATCCTCGCTGGTCAGCCGCGAGGTCATCGCCGATTCCGTCGAGCTCACCATGCGCGGCCACTGCTACGATGCGCTGGTTGGACTGGCTGGCTGCGACAAGTCGCTTCCCGGCATGATGATGGCCATGGTGCGATTGAATGTTCCTTCCGTTTTCATCTATGGGGGATCAATCCTGCCGGGCACATACCGTGGTCGCCAGATTACGGTTCAGGACGTATTCGAGGCTGTAGGCCAGCATTCTGTTGGTGCAATTTCCGATTCTGAGCTGACACAGATCGAGCAGGCGGCTTGCCCTTCTGCCGGGTCGTGTGGCGCACAGTTCACCGCCAACACCATGGCAACAGTCGCCGAGGCGATAGGCCTTGCGCTGCCTTATTCCTGCGGCGCTCCGGCACCGTATGAAATGCGCGACCGGTTCAATTTTGCCGCCGGTGAGAAAGTGATGGAACTCATTGCCAAGAACATCCGGCCGCGTGACATCGTGACCCGCAAGGCGCTCGAGAATGCTGCCGCAGTGGTCGCCGCATCCGGAGGATCGACGAACGGGGCGCTGCACCTGCCGGCGATCGCGCATGAATGC
>JBFIBB010000191.1:0-6855 GCA_041582695.1 Rhizobiaceae bacterium | reverse complement strand
TGCCCCAGTGCTCGGGAACGAGGCGCCAACCGATCTCGACCGCCGGGGTAAATGATGCTTCGAAGCGAACCCGGGCAAGGCCGGTGAATCCGATCACCTCATCGCTTTGTTTGTCGACAGTGGCACACCATCCAAAACCGGTATCAGCGATTATTTCTTCGAGACGCCGCAACAAATCGGCCGCCTGCAGTCTGTCGCGCCGGAATGGGAAATAACGCATCATCAACTCGTCGGAGTTGATACGATGAAAGATATCCAGATCGTCAGCCCGCCAATGCCGCAGCAGCAGCCGCCGCGTTTCCAACGTAACGCCAGCCTTCATGCCGCGAATTCCTTGCGGCGGTAGCCCTGCATGTACAGAAGCGCGGTCAGATCGCCGTGGTCGATGCGGAACTGCGCCCTTTCGGCCACCACCGGCTTGGCATGAAGCGCAACGCCGCTGCCGGCCACGGCCAGCATGTCGAGATCGTTGGCGCCGTCGCCGACCGCGATCACGTCCTGCGCCGCCAGGCCGAGCCGCTTCGAAACATCGAAAAGCGCATCCACCTTGGCTTGCCGCCCGAGAATGGGTTCATCGACCTTGCCCGTCAGCCGCCCGTTCTTCTCAATCAGGGTGTTGGCGCGGTTTTCGTCGAATCCGAGCAAGCCGGCTATGCACGAGGTGAAAGCGGTGAAACCGCCGGAGACCAGTGCCGTATAACCGCCAGACCGTTTCATTGTCGCGACGAGTTCGCGCCCGCCCGGTGCGAGCGTGATGCGGGTTTCGATCACTTCCGCGATCTTTTCGACCGGCAGGTCCTTCAACAGGGCGACCCTTTCGCGCAACGCCGGTTCGAACGCGATTTCGCCGTTCATCGCCCGCGCCGTGATCGCCGCCACCTGATCCTTGATGCCGATGGCGCCGGCGAGTTCATCGATGCACTCCTGGCCGATCATGGTCGAATCCATGTCCGCCAGCAGTATCTTCTTGCGCCGCACAGCCGCTTCCTGGACAACCACATCAATGGCCGTATCGGCTATGATGGCCCGGATCCGGGCCGCCGCCCTGGCCGAATCGGTGTCCGCGGGCAGAGCCAGATCGCAGGCGATTTGCGGGGCTAGCCAGTCGGGCGCGGCTGTGCCAAGCGTGGCTGCGGCATCGTTTGCGAGCCGGAGTGTGATGCACGGGCTGGCCGGATTGGCGATCAGGGTTGCGACCAGAGGCATGAGGTAACGTCGTTTGACCGGGAAAGTGGAGGCGGCGGAACACGCGGTTCTGATAGCCGGACCGACGGCAAGCGGCAAGTCCGCGCTGGCGATGGAGATTGCGGAAGAGCGCGGCGGCGTTATTGTCAATGCCGACTCCATGCAGGTCTACTCGGTGTTGTGCCGCCTGACAGCGCGCCCCTCGGCCGAGGAAATCGCCCGCGTTCCACATTTTCTTTACGGTCACAAGCATCCGTCGGAACCATATTCCACCGGCGCATGGCTGGCGGATGTGAGCGGTTTGCTATCCGGTCCGGAACTGGCCGGAAAACCGCCGGTTTTCGTTGGCGGCACGGGATTGTACTTCCGCGCCCTTCTGGGCGGGTTGTCGAACATGCCCGATGTGCCCGAAAGCGTCAGGCAGCGCTGGCAGTACCGGCTTGTCGAAGAAGGGGCGCCAAAACTGCACCGCGTTCTGAGGGCCGTCGATCCGGACGCCGCGATGGTGATCAAGCCCGGTGATGGCCAGAGGATCGTCCGGGCGCTGGAGATCATGGAGGTATCGGGGCGTTCGATACTGCATTGGCAGGCAGATCGCGGCACGCCACTGGTCAATCCGGCAACCGCCGAACGAATCGTTGTCGAACCGCAACGCAGCCTGCTCGGAGAGGCAATCGCCGAACGGTTCGACCGCATGATCGAGAACGGGGCGCTCGACGAGGTGCGCGAACTTGTTGCGCTCAACCTCGACCCGGGTATGCCGGCGATGAAGGCAATCGGGGTTCGCGAGCTTTCCGCAGCGCTTTCCGGGCAAATCAGCCTCGACGAAGCGGTCAGGCTGGCCAAGACCGCGACGCGCCAGTACGCCAAGCGGCAAGCGACATGGTTTCGCAACCAGTGCGGCACGGAATGGAAACGGATACGCGCCATCAGGTAGCTCTGACGGCTGTGCGGCGAATGGCTTCATGGCCAGTTGTCACTGGTACGGCGCGGGTAATGCAATGGCGTGTATTCCGGCAGTCGTGCGCGTGTATTTCCGGGTCGATCAACAATATTGAACAGTTTGTGATAACCGCCTCAGCAAGCTGGGTCCGGCTGTTTCGTTAACCCTATGTAAGCTCTCGCGATGCGATAAGAGAATGCTGGCAACCGAGAGTGACGAGCGGGTGAACTTTCACAAGGCGGAAGTGGCGTTTTTCGTGTTCATGGCCATGCTGGCCATGGCCGGGGTCATGCTTGTGGGAGCATTGTTTGCCGAGAGCCAGGCAGTCGGCGGAAATGCGGATCTTCAGCAATTCTGGCCGAGCACCCGGACATCGATGATGACCTCTGGCATCCTGCTGGTGACCAACATCTTTTTCGGGATGTTTTTCATCTATCCGCAAATCCGCACCACGGCGCGCGAAGAGGTGAAGCTGCGGGCGATGACGGAATCGCTGAGCGCCAGATCGGTCACGCTGGAACAGGCGGCGCTGACCGACGGGCTGACCGGCATGCAGAACCGCCGGTATTTTGACGATGCGCTGCGCGAGTACCTCGAGGAGTTCGGTAAAATCAACAAGCCGATCGGCCTGATGGTGCTGGATCTCGATCACTTCAAAGGCGTCAACGACACACACGGGCATGACGTAGGCGACGAAGTGCTCAGGTCGGTGGCAAACTGCCTGAGGGATTTCACGCGCTATCACGATGTAGTCGCGCGCCTGGGGGGTGAGGAGTTTGCGATCGTCGTTCCGAACATGGACGAGGACCACCTGTGGAAGTTCGCGGAACGTATCCGCAAGGCAATAGCCGCGCTCACGATTACCTCCGGCAACGTGAGACTGAAAGTGACGACGAGCGTCGGCCTTGCGATCTGGGACAAGCGTGAGAATCCGGACGAGTTCTACAAACGCGCCGACAAGATGCTTTATCGCGCCAAGCAGCTGGGCCGGAACCGGGTCTGCGCGTAGCGGATTCTCGAAACTGAAGGCCTTGCGCTCCACCATGTGGTGGGCAAATTCGTGACCTGAGTTATTTCCCGCAGGTATGATTGACCGGTTTGTCGCTGATCAGCGTCCGCTGCGGAAGCTTCTGATCAGGTCGTTGGCGCGTTCGTTTCGGGCTGCCGAGCCGTTTGTGGCGCTTTCATTGGAAGAGCCGCCTGAATAACCGTCCTGCCCGAATTGCCTCGCCTGTACCTTGGGCCGTTCGTCGACCCATTTGGGTTGCGGTTCGGGTTGGCGCGGGGCTGGTTCTGGCCGGCGTTGCGACGCTTCGGCGGCCGGCCGCGGTAATTCGGCTGCGGTCGGCCGTGGCGCCTGCGGGGCCGCGACCGGCCGATGAGTTTCCGGGGCTGCAACAGGCCTCTGTGCCTGTGCGGTTGCGGCGGTTGGCGCCTCCCGCTGATGAATGGCGGGCCCGGAACTCTCTCCGGGCGCCAACCTGACCGTCGAAGGGCGTTGCTCGTGCACCGTGTCGCCTACAAACGACAGTTCGGGTGAACCCGATTCCGCATCGTAGAAGGTCTGCAGGTCATCCTGTTTGCGCATGCGCCGCACCACATCGCGCAGCGCCGTGCCGCCGTCACCATTGCGCATTTTTTCCTGCATATCGTAGATATGGGAGCCGGGAAGGTCCTTTTGTGCGACGTTCTCGAACTTCATCCGCATCGGTGTCGAAACAGCCTCGCCGAACGCGATGGCTTCGCGGTTGGCGATGGATGACAGAAAGCTCGTCGTGCTGCGCGCGGCGCCGGAAATTGCCTGCCTGATGATCTCCTTGTCGTGCTCGTTGCCGAGCCGCATGGCAAAAATCGTGTTGCATTGCGACAGGATGGTCGGATCCAGCTCGCCCGGGCGCTGGGTGATGACGCCGAGGAAGACGCCATATTTGCGGCCTTCCTTGGCAATCCTCGCGATTGCGGCCCGGGTCGGCCAGAAACCGGAGCTGATGTCGGCGGGAATGTAGCGATGGGCTTCCTCGCAGACCAGCAGGGTCGGGATCGAGCCATTGCTGTTAACGCCGATGTCGAAAGCAAATCGCGCCAGCACCGAGACGACCGAGTTCATCACTTCCGAGGGAAGACCGGACATCTCGAAAACACAGATCGGCTTTCCGTTCTGCGGCACGCGGAAAATCTGGCTAACCGTCTTTTCGAGCGTGTCGCCCGGCGTCTTCGGCTGAAACATGAAGCGGAACCGCGTATCCTGCATGATCGCTTCGAGCCTGTTTTTCAGCGAACGCATGACCGGTCTGTCAGCCTTGCCGTCGAGTTGGCCCTCGCGCTCGCTGATGATCTTGATCAGATCGATCATGCGGTATGGAACCGGCGTGTCTGCGGTCAGCGAACTCGCCTCGCGTTCGCGCCGGCGCAGCGAACTCTGCTGCCCGTTTGCGTTTTCAGCGGCGTAACGGTCCTTGGCGATCGGAATGAAGTCGCGCAGCGCGTCGACCTCCTCGGGTATCGTCGGCCGTCCGCGGAATATCACTTCGACGAACTCGTCGAGTTGAAACATCCAGAACGGGAGTTCAAGTGTGGATGCGTCGATCGTGATGGCGTGATCGGGAAACGCGGTGGTGAACTCGTTGTGCGGGTCCAGCATAAGCACGCGGAGGTCCGATCGCTGCTCGACGATCTTGCGCAATAGCAAAGTCACCGCAGTCGATTTGCCGACGCCGGTGGTGCCGACAACAGCAAAGTGGCGAGACAGCAGCTTGTCGATGGTAATCAGAGCGGGAATGGAGGCGTCCTGAGAGAGATTTCCGATTGATGTCGGATTCTCGACGCCGGAAGCATAGATCGCCGTGAGGTCGGAAGCGCGAATGCGGTGGGCAAGTGCGCCCATGAACGGATAGTTGGCGATGCCGGACGAGAATGTTTCGGTCCCATCCTCGTTTGCACGGATTTCGCCGACAAGTTCGAGATGGATGTGAACCACATTGGCATTATTGGGATGCCATTCGCCGTTCTGGATATCGACCTGAAAGATCAGTCCGACGATGCGGCTTGTTCCGACCTGAACGGATATCAATTGCCCGACCGCCCAGTAATCCTGCGAGCCCTTCGCGTGGCTACCCGCTTCGGCCGCAACGATTGCCCGTTCGCCGTCGCACTCGATGACGTGTCCTTCGGTACGGTTGCGCTTTACGAAGCGGCCTTCGGCGTCGTGGTATCCGCCTTCCGCGGCTTGCGGCTTTTCGCCGTTCTGTTCCAGCGCCGCGGCGCCTGCCTGGGTCAATGTCAAGATCTGATACCCCTCTTCCGCAAGCAATCGATAGCGCAAGAAGGTTAAATTGCTGTTCGCAGTCATGGTTTCGCTTTTGTTTACGCCGAATTACGGCAATTGGCGCATATGCTTGACGCACTGCGAAAAGCGCCATAATGTCCCTGCCATGACGAAGATTATTCTCGTAGTAGGAGCGCGCATGGGCAAGGCGGTGTAACCGCCGGGCGAAAGCACCCCATGCGCGATCAAAAGGCCCTGACAGGGGCCTTTTTTATTGGCTGTAACAACGGTAAACCAAACAGCCCGCGGGGCGGATGTGCAGGATACGGAACGAGCAGATGAACACAGGAAAAAGTGAATCCGGACGCCGGGAGATGACCGGGGCGGAGATGGTGGTCGAGGCGCTGAAGGACAATGGCGTCAAACACATATTCGGATATCCCGGGGGAGCGGTGCTGCCGATCTATGACGAACTCTTCCAGCAGGAAGAGGTGGAGCATATCCTCGTGCGTCACGAGCAGGGCGCGGGCCACGCGGCCGAGGGATATGCCCGCTCGACCGGCAAGGCCGGCGTCATGCTGGTGACCTCCGGACCGGGCGCCACCAATGCGGTGACGGCGCTGCAGGATGCCTTGATGGATTCGGTCCCGCTGGTTTGCATTACCGGACAGGTGCCGACGCCGCTGATCGGTTCAGATGCGTTCCAGGAATGCGATACCGTCGGAATTACCCGTCCCTGCACCAAACACAACTGGCTGGTGAAGGACGTCAACCAGCTTTCGGCGATCCTGCATGAAGCGTTTCACGTCGCCACGACCGGAAGGCCCGGGCCGGTGGTTGTCGACGTTCCCAAGGACGTGCAATTCGCCAAGGGCATCTATACCCCGCCGCTGGAAGCGCCGCGCACGATCTACCAGCCGAAGCTTCAGGGCGATATGGAGCAGATCAAGGCCGCCATCGCACTGATGAAAACGGCGAAAAAGCCGATCATCTATTCCGGCGGAGGCGTCATCAATTCGGGCCCGGAAGCGAGCCATCTGCTGCGCGAACTGGTCGAACTGACCGGGTTTCCGATCACTTCGACCCTAATGGGACTGGGCGCTTATCCGGCGTCAGGCAAGAACTGGCTCGGCATGCTCGGCATGCACGGTACCTATGAAGCCAACATGGCGATGCATGACTGCGACGTGATGATCTGCATCGGCGCACGGTTCGATGACCGGATTACCGGCCGTCTAGATGCGTTTTCGCCAAACTCCAAGAAAATCCATATCGACGTCGATCCGTCATCACTCAACAAAAACGTGCGGGTTGACGTTCCGATCCTTGGCGATGTCGGACGGGTGCTGGAGGACATGGTTCGGCTCTGGCGGGCAACGGCAAAGGCAGACCGCAAGGCGCTGCAGCCGTGGTGGGAGCAGATCGCGCGCTGGCGGGCGCGGAACTCGCTCGCATACACACC
>JBFIBB010000190.1:0-6978 GCA_041582695.1 Rhizobiaceae bacterium | reverse complement strand
TACTAACGACGACCCGAGCGACGAAGACATCGACCGGGCGATGTCGGCCAACCTGTGCCGCTGCGGCACCTATCCGCGTATCCGCGAGGCGGTGAAAACCGCTGCCAGAAACCTGCGGAGCGCATAGGATGGGGCGTCTTGGAAAAATTACCCGCCGTTCCCTTCTGATCGGCTCCGCCGCAATCGCCGGCGGTGTGGCCTTCGGTATCTGGTGGTACCGCAACCCGGCGGACAATCCGCTGCTTGAAAGGCTTGGCGAGGGTGAGGCCGCGATTACGCCGCACGTCAAGATCGATTCCGAAAACATCACCCTGATCACGCCGCGCGCCGATCTCGGTCAGGGCGCATACGCCGTCCAGGCCGCCTTGATCGCCGAGGAACTGGACGTGACGCTCGACCAGGTAACTGTAACGCCGGGTACGCCGAGCCTCGCCTATATCAACGATGTCGCGCTTGCGGAGGCCTTGCCGTTGGCCGCGACAAGCGAGGGAGCCCTGGCCAGCGGCGGCCGCCTGTTTGCCTCGATCTATGCCAAGGCGATAGGCGCGCAAATCACCGGCGGGTCATCCACCGTGCCCGACGCTTATGAGAAACTCAGGATGGCCGGCGCGGTGGCGCGGGCGACGCTGCTCGAGGCGGCAGCGATGAAATCCGGCCACGACCTGGCGCAGCTCAAGACCGATGCCGGCAAGGTCATTTTGCCCGACGGCAGTGCGCTTACCTATCAGGAACTTGCCCCCATCGCCGCCACCATCGAACCGGTAACCGACATACGCTTGAAGCCGGAGAGCGAATGGAAACTACTCGGCAAGGAAATGCGGCGGCTGGATATCGTCGCCAAATCGACCGGCACGTTGAACTACGGGATCGACATGCGAATGGACGGCATGGTTTACGCCACGGTTCGCACCAATCCGCATCTCGGCGGCGCTGTCAGGGGGTTTGACGCGGAACGGGCGGAGAAGATGCCCGGCGTGCTTAAGATCGCTCCCGTGACCGGCGGCGCCGGCGTTGTCGCCGACAACACCTGGCGCGCCTTTCGCGCCGCCGCGGAAATCGAATTCGATTGGGCGCCGGGGCCGTATCCGCCCGATTCGGCCGGAATGTGGAAGGAGATCGAGAGCAGCTTCACCTCCTCGCGCCGGGAAACCCCACGGTTCCGCGACGATGGCGATGTCGAGGTCGCCCTTGCTGAAGGCAATGTGGTCGAGGCCGAATACCGCACCCCATTCCTCGCCCACGCTCCGCTTGAGCCGATGAACGCCACGGTTCTTTTCAAGGACGGAAAACTCGATGTCTGGACCGGCACCCAGATACCGCTTTTCATGATTGGCAACATCGAACGCTTCCACGGTATCGCCGCCGAAAACATCCGCGTCCACGACCAGTATACTGGCGGCAGCTTCGGCCGCAGGCTGGAGGATGATTTCGTGCATCAGGCGATTGAGGTCGCGCTTGCCATGGAAGGCACGCCGGTCAAGATGACCTGGACGCGCGAAGAGGACATGACCCATGATTTCCCGCGCACGCTGCAGATGGCGAGGGGCCGCGGCGCTTTTCGTGACGGCAAGGTAACAGCCTATGACTTGTCGATTGCCAGCATGTCGACCACCGTGTCGCAGGCCGCGCGCATCAATCAGATCTTCTTCGGGCCGGACATCGTCATGGTAGCGGGAGCCTGGGACCAACCCTATTCGATCCCCAACTACCGGGTGACGGGATACCGCGCGCCGCCAATGGTGCCGGTGAGTTCGTGGAGATCGGTCGGCGCATCCGGCAATGGCTTTTTGCATGATTGCTTCCTTGACGAACTCATCTACGCCGCGGGCGCTGACCCGCTTGCCGAGCGTATCCGGCTTTGTTGGCACGAGCCATCGCGAAAGGTGCTCGAGGCTGTCGGCGAAATGTCGGACTGGGGCAGCGATCCCGGGCCGAATCGCGGCCGCGGCGTCGCCTTCTGCCTGTCGTTCGGCGTACCTGTAGCCGAGGTGGTCGAAGTCACCGCCACCGGTCGCGGCATCCGCATTGACAAGGTTTTTGTTGCCGCCGAGGTCGGCAAGGTGCTGGACCCCGTCAACTTCGACAATCAGGTCAAGGGCGGCGTTGTCTGGGGTCTCGGCCATGCGATGAATTGCGAGCTGACCTACGAGAACGGCGCGCCCACGCAGACCAATTTCCACGCATATGAGGGCATGCGGCTCTACCAGTGTCCGGAAATCGTCGTGCGCGGACTTGAAAACGGCAAACATGTCAGGGGCATCGGCGAGCCGCCCGTTCCGCCGGCGGCGCCAGCGCTTGCCAACGCCATTTTCGCGGCGACGGGCAAGCGCATCCGCGAGCTGCCGCTGGCAAGGCACATCGATTTCGTTTGAGGCCGCGATGAAGAAGAAGACCGCTGTATTTGCTGCAGTTCTGTTTACCGCCTTCCCGGGCCTCTTGCTGGCGGCAGAGCGGGAACTGAAAATCGAACCGCCGGCCGAAGGTTCGGTAACGGTCGAGGCCGGTCTTGCCGCTTTCAAACGCATCTACGAGGTAACGTCCCATCCGCGCTGTTCCAATTGCCATGTTGGCGCAGACAACATTCCGATGTGGTCGGGGCCGTCCTATGGCGAAACCCGCAACCACGGCATGAACATCCATGCTGGCGAAAGCCGCATCGGCGCCGAGACGATTTTGTGCTCGGCCTGCCATACGACACTTGTTGAGGGCCGTGCCGGCGCCAATGATGTTCCACACGCTGCGCCGCGAGTGGCGCTTGCATGGCAGCTCGCCCCGGTTGAATTCGCGTGGTTCGGCAAATCTGCGGCTGAGATCTGCGCGCAACTGTCCGATCCCGAACGAAACGGCGGCAGGGATTTCCTGGCACTCGCCCGGCATCTGGCTGAAGATGCCGGTCACGACGGATTCGTGAAGTGGGGATGGGAACCCGGCGGCGGCCGTCAGCCAGCGCCGTACTCATTGCAGGAACACATCGACGATATCTTTGCTTGGGGTGCGGCAGGACAGCCCTGTCCGGCCGAATAGCACGGTTCTTCGGGCTCAGTAGGCCGTTCGCCTCTCTTCGCTCGGCGGTCGGCCGAACAGGGAGCGGTAGCTTTGCGCGAAATAGGAGTGCGAGGTAAATCCGGTCGCTATCGCCACGTCGAGGATCGGCATGTTGGTCTGGCGCAGCAGTTCGCGCGCCCGCTCCAGCCTCAGCCGCATGTAGTAGCGTCCCGGCGTCATGTTGAGGTGGCGAAGGAACAGCCTTTCGACTTGCCGTACCGAAAGCCCCGCCGATTTCGCCAGTTGCACTGCAGAGAACGGCTCGTCGAGATTGTCGGCCATCAACTCGACGATCCGGCGAAGCTTTTCCGACTTGCCGGTCAGGTCGCGTTCCGGTCCGACGCGCTGGCGGTCCGAAGCGGTTCGGATGCGCTCATGCTGGAACTGGTTCGCGACCTCGTTGGCGATGCCCGCGCCAAAATCGCCGCGCACGATTTCCAGCATCAGATCGATTGAGGTCGTGCCTCCGGCGCAGGTGTAGCGTTTGCGGTCGATCTCGAACACGTTGCCTGTGCAATTGAGATCCGGAAAACGCTCCTGAAATCCGGCGCGGTTCTCCCAGTGTATGGTACAGCGATGGTCTTCCAGTTGTCCTGCCTCGGCCAGCACATAGGAACCAAGAGAAAGTCCTCCAAGCCTGCCGCCCCTGCGCCCCCAGTTTCGCAATGCGCCGAGCACCTTGCTCTTGCCGGGAAACTCGGTCGTCAGGCCCGCGCAAACGAACAGGATGTCGCCTTGCGGAATGTCGGCAACCGAGTAATCGACGATGAGCGGCAATCCATTCGAGGCACGCACTGAATCTCCATCGGGCGAAACCGTGCTCCATTTGTAGAAATCCTTGCCGGTAATCCGGTTGGTTGACCGGATCGTGTCGATCCCGGCGGCGAGCGAAAACATCGAGAACTTGTCTACCAGCAGAAACACGAACTGCCGGCTTGTGGTGATCGCGTCGGACATGGCAGGCGCTTCTACAGCAACACTGGGACTCCCGAAAGGCGAATTACCGTTTTTGACGCCGTATTTGTTCTGATGCCTAATTTACGAACTGCTCAAACGCGCCGCTTTGCGCGGCGCTCGGCCAGATCGTGTATCGCGTTTCTGACCTCGCGCAGATCGTCGCGGATGGCCTCCACCCTGTTGCGGGGCTGCCGCCGCGATGGCCGGCTCTCTCTGGGTTCCCGCTCCGCCTCGGGCTCCGACTCGGGTTGCCGCACTGGCGTAGCGGGTGCCCCCGGGTACACGGGCGGATACATTGCTGTTGCCGGATAGGCGGATGACGGCATCATCGCCACGCTGTAAGGGGCGATGACCGGCGCAAACGGTGCTCCGGCAAATGGTCCGTATGGCGGATATGCCGGTGCGAAGTGGTAAGCGCCCGCCGCATATGGCGGAACCGCATTGAACGGACCGGTCGCCGTATTGACCGGTTGCTGCCGCTCATTTTCTTCGCGACCGCCGCGTGGTTCCGCTTTCGGCGGTAACGGATCGTGGCCCGGCGGGCTTTCCGCCGCATACCGGCTTTCCCGAACGTGCGCATCTCGCCCGTGGTCTTGGCGCGCGTCTCCGGCCGGTGATGGTGGCCGTTGCCGCCGCCGTGGCTGGTAGGGCGGTGATCCGCCAAACACGCCATCCGCAGCTCCGCGAATGGCCCCCAGGCCGACCCCGAGCAGGAAGCCGGCGATCATGCCGGCAATCGAAATCATCGATCTGGACGGTCCGATGGCTTCCAGCGGCGGGGAGGCAGGGGAGATGATGCTCATGTTTGTGGAGTTCAGGTCCTTCTGTTCGCCGGTCTCGCGCGCGCGCAGCAAATAAGACTCATAAACCGCGCGTTTGGTTGCGGCATCCCGTTCTAGTTCGCGCAATGTAACCATGTCGTCGCTGACATTGACCTGCCGCGCTTTCAGCTCGGCAAGGCGCGAGGCAAGCTTCTGCTCCAGTTGTACCGCGCGCTTCAGTTCCACCTGCATCGAGGCGGCGATCCGCCGTAGTTCGCTGCGCAACTGTTCGCGGGCACCGGCGAGCTGCGCCTCGATGGCCCTGCTCTCGGGATGCTTCGCGCCGAATTTCACCGAAGCCTGGTTCGCCTGGCGCAGCAGATCAGCATACTGGCTGCGCAACTCAGTGATCAGTCCGGAACTGACACCCTCGGGCAATGCGCCGCCGAGCACCGAATCGGGATCGAGCGAGCGCGCCGATGCCGCCTTCGCGCTCAGCTCAATCGTCCGTGCGCGAGCTGTGGCCAGTTGATCGTTGAGCCTTAGAATCTCGTCATCGCCGATCAAATGGCCGCGGGCGTCGATCAGGTCGTTTTCCCCCTTGTACGCCTCGACCTTGCGCTCGGCCTCCTCGACAGCCGCGCGCAATTCGCCGAGCTTGGCGCCAAGCTCGTCCGCCGCCCTGCTGGCGGTGGATGAAAATGACGAGCCGCTGTAGTCGAGAAAGACGTCGACGATGGCGTTGGCGATCAGCGCCGATTTTTCCGGATTTTGCGTTTTGACGCCGACCGTGACGACGAACGTCTTGCCGCTTCTTGCCACTTCGAGATTTTCGAGCAGGTTCTGCACGGCAATCGCGTGCTGCCGCCCGCCGGCCGAACCGCCGTCGCTGCGCGCAAGCAGTGAGCGCAGCTCCGAAATCAGGCTTGTCAGACCGAAACCTGATTGCGATCCGTTGAACTCCGGGTCGGTGTCGAGGTTGAGCCGGTCGACGACCTTGGCGGTCACCGCACCGGAGGTCATGATCCGCACCTGGTTCTCGACAATGGCGATTGCCGTATTCTGTGACACGTCGCTGCTGACGAGTTCTCGATCGACCAGTTTAATGTTGCGGGGATCGATCAGGATTTCGGCCACCGCCTCATAGTGTTTCGGTGTGGAAAGCGCGACTGCAACACCGATCAATGCTCCGGCGATTGTCATGGCGGCAATGAGCCGCTTTGAGCGCGCTATTCCGTTGATGACCTTGATTGGATCTACCAGCGGGCGGGGATCGTCATATGGGCCGGTGTCGCCGCCGCCGGAATTCTGTCCTTCGCGGACTGCATTGTAGTCAAGATCTTCCTGTTCTTTCCTGCCCGCGCGCTCGGTTCCCTTCCGCCTTCCGGATGACCCGCCTGTACCTCCATGCGCCTCGAAATCGGCATCCACATCCGCCGCCATTTCGGCGTCGATCTCATCCGGTTTCAAGGCAAGAGCGTGCAGCAGCGGGTTCGGACGAGCCTCCCGCCGCGAACGGGCGAGCCTGTGGCGCAATACCCGGTCCTGCTCACCAGCGCCGGTATTCGAAAGGAGGGAACCACGCTCCTTACCGGCCCCGCGCCCGCCGGCGCCGGCAAGTGAAAGCAGCGAGCCACCCTGCCTGCCGGAACCGGGGTTTTCGTGATCGGGCATGGTGTTGTGACTCAAGATACGGTTTCAAAGGGCTGCGGCACGGCGCAATCGGACGAGCCGCCGCGGGTTCGGTGGTTAATCCAAGCTAAACAGTCATGGAAAACAAATGGTTAATTTCAGTTGCCGCGTCGCTGCCGATTTCTTGCTTCGACGCTTGTTTTTCCGGTCCGCTCACGGGCTTTGAACGGCGAATTAAGCTTTCAGGGCTATAGCTGGCGGCCGAGGGCGCGCCGCGAGGGTCGGATGGCAGGAATTATCGGTGTTTTGGCTTCCAGGGCCGGGCTCTTGAAGGGCTACGGATCCGCGCTCAGCGGGTCCGTGGGACGCCTTGTCTTTTCACTCGCCTATTTCGTGCTTCTCGCAAATACGCTTTCAATAGCCGAGTTCGGGATATTCGCCACCGCATCGGCCACGGGCGTTGTGCTGTCGCGGCTGCTCGCCTTCGGTTTCGTGTCGCCGCTCTATCGCGTCTCGACGGTCAAGCCGCAGCTTGTCGGTGTCTATGCCGCGGGTTTCCTTGGTTTTGCCGCCGCCTCGCTGC
>JBFIBB010000189.1:0-6995 GCA_041582695.1 Rhizobiaceae bacterium | reverse complement strand
GGCGAGATTGACGAAGCGGACTACGCGGAGCTGGTATCGGAAGCCCGCGATTTTCTTTCGGGCAAGTCCGGCAAAGTCAAATCGGTTCTATCCAGATCGATGCAGCAGGCTTCCGATGCGCTCGATTTCGAGCGCGCCGCCGTCTACCGCGACCGGCTGGCGGCATTGTCGCATGTGCAAAGCCATCAGGGCATAAATCCCCAGACCGTCGAAGACGCCGATGTGTTTGCCACCCACCAAGAGGGCGGGCAGACCTGCATCGAGGTGTTTTTCTTCCGCACCGGCCAAAACTGGGGCAACCGTTCCTATTTTCCGCGCGCCGATTCATCGCTCGGCCCGGGCGAGGTCTTGGGCGCGTTTCTGGCGCAGTTTTACGATGACAAGCCTTGTCCGCGCCAGGTGCTGCTGTCGCACGAAATCGAGGAGCGCGACCTTCTTGCCGAAGCGTTGTCGGCCAAGACCGGACGCAACGTGGCGGTATCGGTGCCGCAGCGCGGCGAAAAGAAGGACCTGATCGGCCACGCGCTGCAAAATGCGCGCGAGGCGCTGGGCCGGCGGCTTGCAGAAACTTCGACACAGGCCCGGCTGCTGTCCGGCCTAGCGGATACATTCGGGCTCGAACGCCCTCCCCGGCGCATCGAAGTTTACGACAACTCGCATATCATGGGCACGAATGCGGTCGGCGCGATGATCGTGGCCGGTACCGAAGGGTTCGCGAAAAACCAGTACCGCAAGTTCAATATCCGCTCGAAGGACATCGCGCCCGGCGACGATTTCGGCATGATGCGGGAAGTGATCGAGCGCCGTTTCTCGCGCCTTCTGAAAGAACACGGTCTGCCGGGCGAAGAGGACGAGCAGGGGAGCGGGCGCGACGCGCCGATGCCGCCGTGGCCGGACCTGCTGCTTATCGACGGCGGCAAGGGGCAGATGTCGGCGGTCGAGGGCATTCTGGAGGAGTTGGGTATCGCAGGCCGCGTCACCGCCATCGGCGTGGCGAAGGGAACGGACAGGGAGGCCGGCCGGGAACGGTTCTTCATGGCGGACAGAAAGCCGTTTACCCTACCGCCGCGCGACCCGGTGCTCTACTTCATTCAGCGGCTGCGCGACGAGGCGCACCGGTTCGCCATCGGCTCGCACCGGGCGCGGCGCAAGAAGGAAATGGTGAAGAATCCGCTCGACGAGATCGGCGGCATCGGTCCGGGGCGAAAACGCGCGCTGCTTCACCACTTCGGTACGGCCAAAGCCGTCAGCCGGGCGGCGGTCGAGGATCTGGTCGCCGTCGAAGGGATTTCCGAGCAAATGGCCCGCCATATTCACGACTTTTTCCACGAGAACGGTTGAAAACGGCGCAATTGGCGCAAAATTGCGACTGAACGTCGGTTCAATTCATTGACGGTTCGCCAGCGAGTCTGATTTCTATCGGCGACGGAGAGCAACAAGCGCATGCCGAGGCACACATTCAACCTGCCAAACCTGCTCACATATGCCCGCATTATTGCGGTGCCGCTGGTGGTGCTCTGCTTTTTCCTCGAAGGCCGGCTGCAATCGAGCGACTTTGCCCGCTGGAGCGCGCTAGCCATATTCGCCGCGGCAAGCATCACCGATTTTTTCGACGGCTACCTGGCGCGCATCTGGAAACAGACATCAAATATCGGCCGCATGCTCGATCCGATTGCCGACAAGCTGCTGGTCTCCACATGCCTCCTGCTGCTTGCGGCCGACACCGACAGGACAATCGCCGGCTGGTCGCTCTGGGCGGCCATCATCATCCTGTGCCGGGAGATACTCGTTTCCGGCTTGCGCGAGTATCTGGCGGATCTGAAAGTTTCGGTGCCGGTCACCAGGCTTGCCAAATGGAAGACGACGATCCAGCTTTTTGCCATCGGATTCCTGCTGGCGGGACCCGCGGGCGACAAGGTGTTTGCCTATACCACCCAAACCGGTATTGTACTGTTGTGGGTGTCGGCGGTGGTGACGCTCTATACCGGCTGGGACTATTTCCGCGCCGGACTGAAACACGTCATCGACAAGTGACAGCATCGGCATGAAACTGGTCTATTTTTCGTGGGTGCGCGAACGCATCGGCAAAGAAAGCGAGGAAGTCGACCTCCCCGCCGAAGTCACAACTGTTTCCGAACTTCTCGGCTGGCTGAAGGGACGCGGCGAGGAATATGCCGCGGCGCTCGAACATCAGGATGTGATCCGCGTCGCGCTCGACATGGAGCATGTGCATCATTCCGAAAAAATTGGAACGCCCTACGAGATCGCGCTGTTTCCACCGATGACGGGCGGCTGATAGCGATGAGCTCGCACGTTCATCCGACTGTTCGGGTGCAAAGCGCCGATTTTGACGTGGCGGCCGAGATCGCGCGGCTGAGCGAAGGTCGTCTGGACGTCGGAGCGGTTGTAACATTCACCGGGCTTTGCCGAGACGAAGGCGGCGCTCTGGCCGCGCTCGAACTGGAACACTATCCAGGCATGGCGGAGCGCGAAATGACGCGCGTGGCCATCGAGGCGCTGGAGCGTTGGCCGCTGACAGGCATCACGGCGATCCACAGATACGGAAAGATTGCCGCCGGCGAGCCGATCGTCCTGGTCGTCACTGCTTCTTCGCATCGTCAGGCGGCCTTCGATGCGGCTTCCTTCATGATGGATTATCTGAAGACGCGCGCGCCTTTCTGGAAAAAGGAACATCTGCGCGACGGATCGCAAGGAGAATGGGTCGAGGCGCGCGGCGAAGACAACGATCGGGCGCAGCGCTGGAAGTAAGTTTCACCGCTCGGATTTTCTATCGTTTTCAGTGAGATAGAAGCGAATTTTGTACCGGTTCCGGGATAGGCAGCGGACCGGATCTGGGTGCGATTGTTGCGTTAAACCTCTGTTAATGCTGATCAACAAATTCACTGCATCCTAAACTTCTAAATAATCTCGCACGTGTAAAAATCACCTAAAATTATCAAGGGTTGCATGAGTTGTTCCTTTCAATTCTTTCGGCATTGATTGAGTTCGCGCAGGAGCATCCAGGCATCGTCATTGGGCGCATCGCCATTGCACTGTTGCTGCTTTCCGGCGCCATTGCCTATCGCCGGCTTTACCGAATTTCCAAGCAGGCGGCTTCTGAAAACGCCGAACTGATCGACAACCTGACCGAGGGCGTCTACCGCTCATCGCCCGACGGTCAGCAATTGAGCGCCAATCAGGCGCTGGTCAAACTCAACGGCTACAAGACAGAAGCGGAGCTTCTCTCTTCGATCAAGGACATGGCCAAGGAATTATACGTCAATCCCGAGAGAAGGGCGGAATTCCTCGAACAATTGGCGAAACACGATCGCGTCGAGAATTTCGTCTCGGAGGTCTACAGGCACAAAACGCGCGAACGTATCTGGATTTCAGAAAGCGCTCGCATCGTGAGGGATCCGAAGTCGGGAGAAGCAATCCGATACGAGGGCTCGGTGCGCGAGGTGACCGACTCGGTTCATCGCAGGGAGATCGAGGAGCGCTTCCGCAAGCTGACCGACATGTTGCCCGGCGGCCTGTTCCAGCTCGTGCGCGACCAAAACGGGGTATTCAGCGCACCTTATGTTTCGAGCGGGTTCTGCCGAACGGTCGGAATTAGCGAAACCAGTCAGGTCGATAATCCGCATTCCTACTTTCAAAATCTGCATCCGGAAGATCGCGAATCGTACGTTAAGTCGCTACGGGATTCCGGCGTCAATCTCGAGACATGGAACACGGAGTTTCGAGTTGTCGACAAGGACGGGACAGAACGCTGGCTGCACGTGGTCGCCCAGCCGGAGAGAACCGGAGAAACAACTACCTGGCATGGCTACATTGCCGACATCACCATCCGCAAGCGCCAGGAGATCGAAATCGAGGAGATGGCCTTTGTCGACCCGTTGACGGGACTGCCGAACCGGCGCGTGCTGATGGACCGGATTGCACAGACGTTAGCCGATTGCAAACGCCGAAATCAGTATGGCGCGGCCCTCTATATCGATCTGGATCATTTCAAGGAACTCAATGACGCACACGGGCACGAAACCGGCGATATTTACCTCAAACAGGTCGCAAACCGTTTGCGCGAGACGATCAGGGGAGCCGACACGGTTGCCCGCATTGGCGGCGACGAGTTTGTCGTGTTGCTTCGCTCGATCGGCAATTCCGGCCAATTTGCGCGCAACAACGCGTTGAACATCGCGCAGAAAATGCTTGCAGAACTCCGAGAGCCGTATCTGTTGAAGAAAATCGCCTACAAGGCGACGGCCAGCCTCGGCATCGTCGTTTTCGACGGTCTGCATGGCGATGCAGAGGCAATCCTCAAGCAAGCCGATCAAGCCATGTACGATGCGAAATACGGCGGACGTAACTCGGTCGGCACCGCATTCGTTTGCATGCTGGAGGACAAGAAGGACACAGATGGCGACGATTTGCTGACGCAGGAGCTGATTTCGGCGATCAGGCAGCGGCATCTGGAGTTCCGCTTCGAACCGCAGATGGACAACAACGGCCTATTGATCGGCGCCGAGGGATTTCTATGCTGGGAGCATCCCGAACACGGAGCCATCAGCGCCGACCGCATTGCACCGTTCGCCTACAAGGCCGGTTTGGCGACCGACCTCGACCTGGTGGCGATAGAGACCGCGATCGAGACGCTTTCGATATGGCAACGCAGCCCCGATCTGAAATCCATCCGGCTGTCGGTGAACGCAGGCACTTCCATTCTTCTGGACGAAAGAACTTACGGCACGATCAAATCGCTGATGGAGCAGCACCGTATCCGACCCGGATTGCTGACGATCGAGATTACGGAGCAAGTTCAGAGAAGCGCGCGCGAGCAGATCGCCGGTCGGATGCGCGAACTGAAGGCGCTCGGCATCCGCTTTGCGCTGGATGATTTCGGTTCGGGGTATTCCTCGATCACCTATCTGCGCCAACTGCAGTTCGATGAGGTCAAGATCGAAGGCGCCTTTGTGGCGGGCATCGATGGTGATGAGGAAAACGAGGCGCTGGTGAAAACCATACTGGCCATGGCGAAAACACTGGGGATTTCAGCGGTCGCCGAACATGTCGAAAGCGAAAGCCAGGAGGCCTTCCTGCGCGCCTACGGTTGCGATGTCTTCCAGGGTTGCCGCTACGGAACAGAGATGAATCGCCATGAATTTGCAGAATTCGCGGCGTCCGGACAGGATCGCACGGTCACCCAGGCAACGGCCTGATCGCCGCTATCGGCAAACAGCGAACGATCCGGAATGCCCGGACCCTTCGCCGCCACCACTTCACAATCGACAGTTCAACCGACGATCTCGGTGTCCGAAAACCAGTAACGGATTTCCTGCGCTGCGGTTTCCGGCGCGTCCGAGCCGTGAACGGAGTTCTCGCCGATCGAAAGCGCGAAGGTCTTGCGGATCGTACCCTCGTCGGCATTGGCCGGATTTGTCGCGCCCATGACCTCGCGGTTCTTGGCGATCGCTTCCTCGCCTTCGAGAACTTGGACGACCGTCGGTCCCGACGACATGAATTCGCACAGTTCGTCGAAGAACGGCCGCCCCTTGTGAACGGCATAAAAGCCTTCAGCTTCGCGGCGGCTCATCCAGACGCGGCGGGAGGCGATGACACGAAGTCCTGCATCTTCGAGCATCTTGGTTATCGCGCCGGTCAGGTTGCGCTTCGTCGCATCCGGCTTGATCATCGAGAATGTGCGTTCGATCGCCATTTGGTAGTCCTTTGATATCGGGGAAATCGGAATCGGCGGCTCTATAGCCGGGCCTTCATGCAATGTGAAGGCCGCCGGACTGCTTTTCAGCTTGCGGCGCCGACCGTCAGCCCGGCCCCGCCGTGCAACTGAAGGCAGCGGTCGAACCAGGCGGCGATGACATCGTCATCTTCAAGAAACCCGAACGGCGTGACGATGCGGGCGAACTGGAACGCACCGAAGACGATGTAGTCGGAAAACAGCGGCGAGGCGCCGCCGATGAAGGGCTGATAGTTCAGCATGTCGCGCAATGGCTCAAGCGACTTGCGGAACTCCCCAAGGCGGCTTTCGCGGCCGGCTACAACTTCTTCGAGTTTCCTGCCGTAGCGCGTCTCGCGGTTTTCGCGGAAGTAGCGGGCGTCATCCCCGCCGAGCAGGTTCAGGATATCAACGAGCATCGACGCGCCGATTTGCGGATGGATGGTCTGCTGCGACCAACGCTCGATCAGGCGGGCCATCGCAAGGCCGCCCTCGCCCTTGAACAGCGACGGACGGTCCGGATAGACCTGTTCGAGATACTGCGCGATATCGAAACTGTCGGCGACCAGCTTCTCACCGTCACGCAACAGCGGCACGATCGTGGTCGCCCCGCCTTCGATCCGCGGGATGGCGGTAAATCCGACCGGGATGGCTTCGAAGTCCAGCCCCTTGTGAGCCAGCGCCATGCGCACTTTCCAGCAATGCGGGCTGAAGGGCCTTGCCGGGTCGCGGCCTGCAAGTTCGTACAATTTGATGGTCACTGGCTAGCCCCCCGCAAGTAGTGATAAAGTGGATTATCTAACAGCAAAGCCGCGGGCGGGAAAGCGACGGTGAAGAAACACTTTGTCATGATGGCGGCCTACAACAAATGGGCCAACCACCTGCTCTACGACGCGGCCAGCGCACTCACCGACGAGGAGTTCGCACAGGACACCGGAGCGTTTTTCGCCTCCATGGAAGGCACGCTCAACCACATCATGGTCGCCGACCTGATCTGGATGCACCGCTTCACCGGCGAAGGCGAACTGCCCGAGGGGCTGAGTACCGTGCTCTATGACGATTTCGACGAATTGCGCGATGCGCGCGAGGGGCTTGACGAGCGGATATTCGAGTGGGTCAGCGAATTGTCCGATGTCGATCTCGCCGGCCGGTTCACCTATGTCACCGCCACGGATCTGAAAACCGTGAGCCAGCGGATAGCGCCGGCGCTGGCGCATTTTTTCAATCATCAGACGCATCACCGCGGCCAGGCGCACATGATCCT
>JBFIBB010000188.1:0-7006 GCA_041582695.1 Rhizobiaceae bacterium | reverse complement strand
GGCCATCAGCAGACCGAGTTCGCCTTCGGTGGCTTCCGGTCCGCGCTCGCCGACGATCCGGCCGGCGAACATCACCAGGATGCGATCCGACAGGCTGCGGATTTCGTCCAGTTCGACGGAAACAAGCAATACCGCCTTGCCGGCGTCGCGCATCTCGATGACCCGGCGATGGATGAATTCGATAGCGCCGACATCAACGCCTCGCGTCGGCTGGGCGACTATCAGAACCACCGGATCCTGCTCCATCTCGCGGGCAAGGACGATTTTCTGCTGGTTGCCGCCCGAGAAGTTTGCCGTCCGGAGCCGGCAGTCAGGCGGCCGGATATCGTATTTTCCGATTTTCTTGGTTGCGTCGTCGCGGATGCCGTCAATGTTCTGGAACAGTCCTGAGTTGTAGATCGCCTGATCGTGATATCCCAGGATCGAGTTCTCGTTTTCCTCGAATTGCAGCACCAGCCCCATATGATGGCGGTCTTCGGGAACATGGGCCATGCCGCGGCGGCGCAGTTGCGCCGGATCGGCGTTGCCCGTCACCGCTATCGGCTGGCCATCGAGAAACACGGTTCCGCTTTCGGCGCGGCGAATGCCGCTGATCGCCTCGATCAGCTGCGACTGGCCGTTTCCGGCGACGCCCGCAATTCCGACAATCTCGCCGGCCCTGACATCGAATGTGACGTTATCGACCATGGTCACGCCGCGGCTGTCCTCCACCGTCAGGCCCTTGACTTGCAGCTTGATCTCGCCGGGATGGGCCGTGCCCTTGTCGACGCGCAGCAATACGCGGCGCCCGACCATCAGTTCGGCCAATTCCTCGACCGTGGTTTCCGCGGTAGTGCGGGTGGCGACCATGGTGCCCTGCCGCATCACCGAGACATTGTCGGTCACCGCCATGATCTCCCGAAGCTTGTGCGTGATCAGCACGACCGTCTTGCCTTGCTCCTTCAACTGCTTGAGAATCCGGAACAGGTGATCGGCCTCCGCCGGGGTCAACACGCCGGTCGGTTCGTCGAGAATGAGAATGTCGGCGCCGCGATAGAGCGCCTTGAGGATTTCGACGCGCTGGTGCAGTCCGACCGGCAGTTCCTCGATCAGGGCATCGGGATCGACTTCGAGCCCGTATTCGCGTTCCAGGCGCTCCAGTTCGCCACGCGCCTTGGCGATTCCGCCCGACAGCAGTGCCGCACCTTCGGCTCCCAGAATGACGTTTTCCAGAACCGTGAAATTGTCGACAAGCATGAAGTGCTGATGGACCATGCCGATACCGGCGGCGATCGCCTGGTTCGGCGTGTTAATGACGATAGGCTTGCCGCCGATGGCGATTTCACCGGAATCGGCCTGGTAGAAGCCGTAGAGAATCGACATCAGCGTGGATTTGCCGGCACCGTTTTCTCCGATGATGCCGTGAATCGTTCCGCGGGCGACATCCAGGTCGATATCACGATTAGCATGTACGGCACCGAAGCTCTTGTTTATCCCCGTCAGCCTTATGGCCGATTGTCCGCCCGTCTCTCCCATAACGCTTGCACGCCTTTTTATCAATTGGTCAAAAATAGCACGGTCCCGACATCGTGCCAATATGATCTCTCCGGCGATTGCAGTCTCGACAATTTTTGTGAGGCCTGCAACAAGCGAATCGCCATGGACGAACGCCTCGCCAAACTGGAAATTCTCGCCGCCGAGCAGGAGCGTACGATCGAGGAATTGTCGGAGGTCATCTCCCGGCAGTGGCGCGAGATCGAAACATTGCAGAAAAAGCTGGAAGCGCTGACAAAGCGTTTTGCGGTTCTGGAGGAGCAGACCGCGCCCGACACGCCGGTCACCCGGCCTCCGCATTATTGACGGTTTTCAGCCGAACAGCCGCAGTTGCTGGCCTGGCATCGGCCGAACGCGGGATTCGAGATCGAGCAGAAACTGCTTGGTCGCCAATCCGCCACCGAAACCGGTGAGCGAGCCGTCCGCCCCGATCACACGGTGGCAAGGCACGACAATCGGCAGCGGATTCTGCCCGTTGGCGACGCCGACAGCGCGGCTTGCCGAAACGTCTTCGCCGATCCGCCGGGCGATCTCGCCATAAGAAACCGTCTCGCCATAGGGGATTTCGCAAAGCGCCCGCCAGACGGCGTTTTGAAAGGGGTTTCCGTTGAACCGGATCGGCAGGTCGAACGCGGTCAGTTCTCCGGCAAAATAGGCATCGAGCTGCCGGCGCGTTTCGGGAAAGAAACCGTCATCACGGAGCCAGTGCGTCAGCGGTTTCAGCCTGCCGCGTCCCGACGGAAAGGATATGCAGTCGAGCGTCGCCGCCGATCCCGCAAGCAGCAGCGCGCCGACCGGGCTGTCGTGATAGGTGAATCGAAGCGGTTCCATTGCGCCGATTATCGCCGATTCCGGCAATTCCGCCACCCGGTTCTTGCCTGTACGGCCTGCATGAAAAAACCGCCGGTGTTGCCACCGGCGGTTTCTTTTGCCGGGAACGGTCCGGCTTGTCAGTACGGGCAATTATTGTCCGACTGGTAGTCGTGTACAGTTATCGCGCCCGAGATGATGTCGGCCTTGGCCTTTTCGACCGCGTCAATCATCTCCTGCGTGACGAGGCTCTTGTTGTTCTCGTCCATCGCGTAGTCGACGCCGCCTTCCTTCACGCCGAGAACCTGAATGCCGAAGGCGAAACTGTCGGACTTGGTATCGTTGAACGCATCGTAAACGGCCAGGTCGACGCGCTTGAGCATCGATGTCAGCACCTTGCCCGGCTGCAATCCGTTCTGGTTGGAATCAACGCCGATGCCGAGCTTGCCAGCGTCGGCCGCTGCCTGCAGTACGCCGATACCGGTACCGCCGGCGGCTGCATAGATCACGTCGGCACCCTGTTCGATCTGCGACTTGGCGATTTCGCCGCCCTTGGTCGGATCGTTCCACGCCGCCGGAGTATCGCCGGTCATGTTCTGGAACACATCGGTCGCGCCAGCCGATTTGGCGCCGCCGACATAACCGCAGCCGAACTTGCGGATCAGCGGAATGTCCATGCCGCCTACGAATCCGACCTTTTTCGATTCGGACGCCATCGCAGCCATGATGCCGACCAGATAGGAACCCTCGTGCTCGTTATAGACAACGGAACGCACGTTCGGCGCGTCCACCACCATGTCGATGATCGCGAAGTTGGTGTCGGGATATTCCGCAGCGACCTTTTCGAGCGCGGCCGCCCATGAGAATCCGGGCATCACGATCGGATTGTTACCGTCCTGTGCGAAACGTCGCAGAGCCTGTTCGCGCTGCGAATCGTTCTGGATTTCAAAATCACGGTATTCAATGCCTGTTTCCGCCTTGAACCTTTCCGCGCCATTGTAGGCCGCTTCGTTGAAGGATTTGTCGAACTTGCCGCCGAGATCGTAGATGATCGCCGGTTTGATTTCCGCGGCGAATGCCTGTGCGGCCATCGCAGTCGCGGCCATAAGACCAAGTAAAATACGCTTCATGAGTTTTGGACCCTGTCATTGATGTAGTTTTTTTGGCTGTCGCCGATGCGGAACGGCCGCAAGGGCGCAGGTTTGCGAAGGCATCTCCTCCACTGCAATCCAGTCTTGCATGGAAAAAACACGATTTCACGAAAAATTTTTTGACCGGATGGAAAATTTATCATGAAGCCGTCGCACCGGCCTCGGAAAGGCCCGGCGATCAGGTCACGCAAGACACTCCGGTGCCCCTGATCCCACAGTACCCGCCGGGGTTCTTGGCGAGATATTGCTGATGATCGGCCTCGGCATAGTAAAATTCCGGCGCCAGGCGGATCTCGGTGGTGATCTTGTTTAGGCCGGATTTCGCCAGCGCTCTGCCATAGGCATCGCGGGAAGCCTCGGCCTCCGCCAGTTGCCCGGGCGTCGTCGCATAGATAACCGAGCGGTAAGTGGTGCCGACGTCGTTGCCCTGGCGCATGCCCTGGGTCGGATCATGGTTCTCCCAGAATATCTTCAGGAGCTGCTGATAACTTACCACGGACGGATCGAACACGACCAGGACCACTTCGGCATGGCCGGTCAGCCCGGTGCAGGTTTCCTGGTAGGTCGGGTTAGGAGTTGTGCCGCCTGCGTAACCGACCGCGGTCACCCAGACGCCCTCCGTCTGCCAGAAAAGCCTTTCCGCGCCCCAGAAGCAGCCCATGCCAAAATAGGCGGTTTGCATGCCTTCCGGCCATGGACCCTTGAGATCGCGCTTGGTGACGAAATGCTTCGCCGCCGTCGTCATCGGCTTGTCGCGGCCGGGCAGCGCATCGCCGGGAGCCGGCATCTTCAGCTTCTTGTTGAGCATGTCGGAAAGAAAAAACATCTCGCTTCGCTCCAATAATATCAGACAGGCATGTCGATCTGGCCACGGCGTCTGCGCTTGTAGCCCGCAATATAGAGCAGCAGCGCCAGCACGGCCATGACCGCGAAGCCCGGCTGGTTCAGAACCCAGATCATGAACGGATCCCATATGACCGGCAGCAGGTAGCGCTGCACGACGGCTTGCGCGAGGTTCAAGGTGTCGGGCGATGCCTCGAACCAGCTAACGCCAAGCGGCTTCAGGGTCACCTCTGACGCCGCGACCGAGCGGGCACCGTCCAGCACCGCCATGATCACGGCGACAGTCAGTGCGATCATGGACAGTAACCGCAACACAAACCGGATCATTTCCCAGTCTCCTGCACGTCATTCCCGTTTCGGCGCCAACACATATGCTCTGCAGCGGGGCTGCGCAATCGCCGTTGACAGGATCGTGTTCGGGCGCGATCAGACGTTACGATGCAATGATGCTTTCCCGCCCCTTGGCAATTCGCCGCCAATCGACTAGATCAGCGCCCGTGACCGGCTTGGCCGGTACGCATACGCCCGCGGCCAGCCGGCCGAGAGGTACAAATGGTGAGGTGGCCGAGTGGTTGAAGGCGCACCGCCAGCGACGTTTGGCAAGGCCAAACGCGCAGACATCAAATGAAGGCGTGCAGCCTTCTTCAACCACCCGGCAATTCTGCCGGGTAGTGACTGGTAAGGTGAGGTGGCCGAGTGGTTGAAGGCGCACGCCTGGAACGCGTGTATAGGGGAAACTCTATCGAGGGTTCGAATCCCTCTCTCACCGCCATTAAGTCATTGTTTTCATATACTTAGTAACACTAGTCGTGCTGAACCGCGCTGTTCCGAGCCATTGCGGGCGACAATGTCGAGTGCCGAGAGCAGCTTGCGAGTGAGGTTTGCGCAGAATGCGGCCGGTTTCTCTGTAGGCCAATTTTGCAGTTGAGTTTTTGGGGCGGTCAACGGGTTTGGAGGTTGAAGGCTTTGGCCTGGTCTGGCCACTTTGCCGGGATCGCACCGGTCCCCTGCAGGTCGAGCAGACAGAGATGCGACGGCAACCGGCCTTCGATGATCACATTGATGACGGCTGGAGACAGGAAGGACAGACTTACGAGGCGGACGACCCAGGTTGCTGTGACGCCTTCGCGCTCGGCAAGTTCACGGACGGAGGATTTGGGATTGTTCTTCAGATGCTGCCACCATTGACGTCCGCGAAGAATTGCGCGGATCAGGGCGAGATCAACAACCGGGTTTGCTGGCACACCTGACGTATCGACAAGCTTCATGGCCATGCCGGAGCGCTTAAGGGTGACGGGAAGATGCCGGATGATGGCACCATGCGTATCAGTTTCAGGAACAGTAACACCGATGGCTTCTGCAATACCCCTGACCTGGAACCGAATGGTGATGCTGTCCTCGCCGATCTCGACGCGCTCGACCAGTTCCTGAAGCAGTTGGATCCGTCCGGAATGATTGTCTGTCTTAAGTTCGTTGACCAGGCTACCTGCCTTGTCGATGGCCCGTTTTACAGTCTGGGCGTCCGCCGCCACACCGAGTTCGCCAAGCAGATCAATCGGCTTGTCCAGCAATCCGACAAGTTCGCGCACGACAATGGCTTCGAGTTCCAAGGCCGGGAGCCGAAGACCGTCTCGATCATCGCTGTTTCCGCCATGCTGCAGAATGCGGCTGACATAGTAGCGGTAGCGGCGGTTGCCCTTTTTGGCATGAGCAGCGACAAGGGGTTTGCCATTTGCATCGACAATCCGCCCGGCAAGCGGGCTTGGATGGCTTGCCCCCAACCGCCGCCGCGTTCCATTGATGGCCTGCGACAGGCGCATCTGCACTTTCTCCCACAGATCCTCGTCGATGATCGGTGGGTGATTGCCGGGATAGGTCTTTTCGCGGTGGCGAATGCGGCCAACGTAGATCGGGTTCCTCAGGATCGAGTAGATCTGCCCGCGAGTGAACGGCCCGTCGCCGAACGCTCTGCCTGTACCTGAGACGCGGACCGGGACGCTCACGCCATCTTCCTCCAATGATCTGGCGACAAGCCGGACATTGCCGGTCGCTGCATAACGCTCGAACAGGTCCCGGATGATCGCCGCGTGCTCTTCGACGATGCGAAGGCTTCGGCCATCGGGCTCGTACCCCAGCGGCGGCGGCCCGCCCATCCACATGCCCTTGGCTTTGGAGGCGGCGATCTTGTCGCGGATGCGCTCTGCGGTCACTTCGCGTTCGAACTGGGCAAAGGACAGAAGCATGTTGAGTGTCAGCCGGCCCATCGATGTCGTCGTGTTGAACGACTGTGTAACGGATACGAAGCTGACGTCGGCCTTGTCGAAGACCTCGACCAGTTTTGCAAAGTCGAACAGCGAGCGAGTCAGCCGGTCGACTTTGTAGACGACCACGATATCGATCCTACCGTCTGCAACATCATCAAGGAGGCGCTGCAGTGCAGGTCGGTCGAGCGTACCGCCCGACAGGCCGCCATCATCGTAGCGCGCCTTCGACAATACCCAGCCTCCGCCTGACTGGCTCTTCACATAGGCAGCACAGGCCTCGTACTGGGCGTCGAGCGAGTTGAAGTCCTGTTCCAGACCCTCCTCGCTCGACTTGCGAGTATAGATGGCACAGCGGACCTTCGTCATCGCTGCCGCGCCTTCTTCTTCAATCCGAAGAAGGCCGGG
>JBFIBB010000187.1:0-7034 GCA_041582695.1 Rhizobiaceae bacterium | reverse complement strand
GGCACCGGCACCAATGAGTTCAGGTCGAGATTGAGCACCGGTTTGCCACCCTAGGCCGCGATACGGGGCCGGCCGCTCGCCGACGCGGTGATAGTGGCCTCGACAAACATTCGCTGACCCTCCACGGTCGCTTCGCGAACGTCACGCCGGATATCGATTTCGGCGCAATCGGTGCCGGCCTCGACAGCCAAACGGCCTACAAGGCAGCGCAGCTGTTCCTCGGCAAAGGCGATCGCCCCAGCCTCATCTCGAAAATCACTGACCAACTCGCCGGCGGCAACCCTGAAAACGCCTTCGCGCGGCTGGCTTACGAGCGCGGTCGCCGAAACGCTGACTTGTCCTGCGACCGCGCCGAGCGCATTGGCGACATCGGTGTCTTCGGGAACGATGCAATCCGAACCGGTGAGTTCGCCCAGTCTGGCATAATGCAGCGGAGCCGACGCGCCGAGGCCAATTACCGGGCGGTCGAGCCCGATCATCGCGCGCACTACACCGGATTTTCCGTCGAGTGCGCGTTTGACTACCGGATTTTCCAGCATGGCCCTGCCATCCAGCCCGTCCTCGCCAAACGCGGTTTCCAGAATGACTTCAGCCGAGCGCCTGGTGATGGCTTTCAGGACCCGCTCGCTGATTTCCTGCGCATTCCGGGCAATCGGCTGCCCCCGGCCGTCGCGGCGGCGGGCAAACAGCGTCGCGCCCAGTTCGGCGGCGGAGCAGTCCCAGTTGTGCTGCAGGTTCAACACATGGGCCGCATCGGAAGGGGTGAAGCCGACAATCTGGACAAGACCACGGGCAACTAGCCGCGACAGCGTCGCAAGCTGCACCGTCGAGGAAAGAACCTTGTCTGCAGCCTGGGGTGTAGCGGTAATCGCGGCAAACAGCTTCTCTTCCGCCGCGGCGAGGCCGCTGGCGTGACGGTCTGGAACCCCGGTACGCACCACAAGCCTGCCGTCGAGCCTGCCAACTGTGGAGGAGCGCAACTGACGCTCGAGCACCTCGGCCACTATCGCACCATGGCTGGCGGCGGCCAGCGACAGGGGTACGAGCCTGCGCGGTCCGAGTATCAGTTGCGGATCGAGCGCGCCCTCTTCCAGCCGGACTTCGGAATCACCTCCGAGGCCGAAAGTGCGCATGGCGACCGCCTCGACCATGGTGCGATGGCCGCCGACGATTGCGCCATCGGGATCGATGCGGGGACGGCCACTTTGCAGCACCGCGACATCGGTGGTGGTGCCGCCGATATCGGAAACGATGGCGTTACTGGCGCCAGTCATGTGATAGGCGCCGACGAGGCTGGCGGCGGGACCGGACAGGATGGTTTCGATCGGCCGGGTCGCGGCCACGTCGCTTGCGATCAACGCGCCGTCGCCGCGCACGACCATCAGCGGCGCGGAGATCGCATTTTTCTCCATGAAGCGGCGTGTCGAGGCGATCAGCCGTTCGATCATCGGCACCAGACGAGCGTTCAGCAGCGTCGTCAGGGCGCGCCGCGGCCCGCCCAGTTTCGACGACAGCTCATGGCTGCAGGTCACCGGAAGGCCGGCTGCTTCGCGGATCATATCACGGGCGGCAATTTCATGGGCCGGATTGCGCACGGCAAAGTAGGCGGCGACGGCAAAACCGGTCACTTCTTTGGCAAGACCCGTGAGCGATTGCCGCAACGGTTCGAGATCGAGCGGGCGGGCGTTGCCGTAGACGTCGTGCCCTCCCTGGCAGATGACGAGCGGATCGCCACCAAGCGCCTCGCGAAGACCGTCACGGGAGATATCGCGTTCCTCGAAGCCGATCATCACCAAGGCAACGCGACTGCCCTGGCCCTCGACAAGCGCATTGGTTGCAAGCGTGGTCGACATTGAAACAAGGCCGATTTGCGAGGCATCGATGCCGGTGTCGGCGATTACAGCTCCGGCGGCTCCGGCAATTCCGACGGCAAGGTCGTGCCTTGTCGTCAGCGCCTTTGCCTTGGCGACAACTCCGGCATCCTCGCTGAACAGGACGGCGTCCGTATAGGTTCCACCGGTGTCGATGCCCAGCATCAGCCGTCCGGGACTGCCGGGAGGCAATTTTTCCGTGTGTTTCTTGTCGCGGCTTGTCGGCATGAAGTGCGCTCTACCTGTAAAGAGCAGCGACGAAAAGGGTCAATTGCGACATAGAATCCCGGGATTCGCACCGCCACCAGGACCGGAAGCGGGCGCGCCATCAAGCGCAGTCCCGCCACAACTAAGGGAAAGTGACCGGATATTCCGGCATTTCCGAGTTCGGCTCACAGATGTGGCAGCAATCGTCGCAGTCCTTCCTTCCCTCGTATCCGGCGCCCCAATCGTGGGTGACGTCGCCTTCCTTCCATGCGCCGTAGCAGATCCGCTCGCCCAATTCGCAAGGCACGGTAAACTTCTTCGGCGCGCTATCGGCCAGAATGAACAACCGGCCGTCGTCAGGCCACTGTTTCAGCCTGTCGCTCGAATAAAATTCCACCCAGACGGGGAACTTTGCCTGATTGGTCAGCCGGAATGTCATTCTCTCAGCCGCGCCCGCCGGCAAGCCGGAGGCCAAAGCCGTAGCAGCCATCATTGCGAACACCGCAATCCTGCCCATTCCGCGCATGTGTCGAGACACCATTTAGACGCGTTCCAAAGTTGATCGAGCGCCCAATGTGCAAATGTGAGGATGTCGGGCAAGCGTTTTCCGCCGGAATGGATAATCACGAACCGTCACAGCGGCCTCGCTTTCAGTTGTTTTGAACTTGATCGAATTCGGTCCCATCTCATGCACAGCGGGAATTGTCCCGGCGTTTAGAGCACTTTCGAACCGCGTTCGAGGGCAGAACAAAGAACACGGCTGAAAGGTGGGAAAGGACCAGAACCATGAAGACCGTAATCGCAGCGATTGTCGCACTGTCGGCAACCACCGGGCTGTCGTTCGCACAGCAGGCACCGGTACTGATCGGCAATGTTTCGGCCAATGTCGCCGAAAGATACAATGCCAACACCGATGTCAACACCAGCCGCATCGGCCGCACGCACAGCGCGGCCGTGAAAGTCAAGAAACGCGGCCACAAGCGTTATCCGCGCCTTGTGACCGGCGATCCGTCGCCATTTACCGGACGATAAATCGCCGCAACTGTCGAGGCGGTCTCCTCCCGCCGTCCCGACATTGCCTGCGCCCCGCGCCTCGTACCGGCGCGGGGTTTTTTTACGGCCGGATGTCTGTTCTCGGCAGATTTGTACGTCTTGGGTAATATGACACCCGAAGGGAGTATGTGCGATGAACGTTCAAACCACAGTTTCACGGGAAGAATGGCTGGCGGCGCGCCTGGCGCTTCTGGAACGCGAAAAAGCATTCACGCGCGAACGGGACGCGCTGTCGCAGGCCCGCAGAACATTGCCGCGGATCAGGATCGACAAGGAATATGTTTTCGAAACCGAACAGGGAAAACAGTCTCTTGGCGACCTTTTCGACGGCAGCGGGCAGCTTGCGATCTATCACTTCATGTACGGACCCGACTGGAGGGACGGGTGCAAAAGCTGTTCGTTCTGGGCCGACGGGTTCAATGGTATCGGCGAACACCTGCGTCAGCGCGACACGAGATTGGTCGCCGTCTCGCGGGCGCCGCTCGATACGCTGTTGGCTTTCCGCAAACGGATGGGATGGCGGTTTCCATGGGTGTCGTCGCTGAATTCGGATTTCAACTTCGACTTCCACGTTTCGTTCCGGAAAGAGGAACTGGACGCCGGGACGGCTGAGTACAATTACCGCAAAAAGGCCTTCCCTTCGCAAGAGGCGCCCGGTTTCAGCTTCTTCCTGAAAGGCGGGAAAGGCGAGATCTATCACACCTATTCTACCTACGGGAGAGGTCTCGACATTGTCAATCCGGCCTACAACATTCTCGACATGACGGCCAAGGGCCGCGACGAAGACGCCCTGCCCTATCCGATGGATTGGGTGAGACTTCGCGACCAATACTGAAGTCGCATCGCATTCAACATATCCGGTGACGCTTCCTGCGGATCGTCACCGGACTTGAAAAGTACAATGCCCGCCATGGACCTTTGCTCCATTTGGTGGGCATTGTCTTTTCCAGAGGTATTCGGAATGGATGGCCGCGTGTTTCCCAAGCTGTTTTCACCGGTGCAACTGCGCGGGCACACGCTTCGCAATCGCATCGTGTTCGGCGCACACACGGCAAACATGGCCGTGGAGGGCCTACCGACCGAGCGCCACGCCGCCTATTATGCCGAACGCGCCATTGGCGGGGCGGCGATGATCGTGATCGAGCCAATGCCGGTGCACGCGGCCGCCGTTCTGACGCGCGGCAATTTCCGCCACGGCGACGACAACGTCATTCCGCATTTCAGGAAGATTACCGAAGCGATCAAAGGCAACGGCGCGGTAGCGATCCAGCAACTCTACCATGTCGGACAGCATTCGGATGCCGACCTGTCCTTCCACCCTGGCTGGTCGCCCTCCGGTATGCCGAGCTATCATGACAGCGACGGCAGCCACGCGATGACGGAAGCCGAGATCGAGGAAACGATCGACGGGTTCGTGCAGGCGGCGCGGCGCTGCCACGCGGCCGGTTTCGACGGCGTCGAGGTGTGGGCGGCCTATCACGGAATTGTCGACCAGTTCTGGACGCCGTGGTCCAACCGGCGCGATGACAAATGGGGCGGAAGCCTGGAAAACCGGACCCGGATCAGCCGCGAGATCATCACGCGCATCCGCAGGCTTTGCGGCGAGGAATTCATTATCGGCTTGGCGATAAGCGACGATCCGGAAACATCGGTGACGCTGTCGCGGGAGGCGCAGGCCGAGATTGTCGCCCATCACGACAGGGACCAACTCATCGACTACGTGACCTGCGGGTACGGTTCCTATTTCAACTTCTATCCGCTAATGCCGACCGCGCTCTATGCCGAGAAGCTCGGCGCCGATCTGGCCAGCGTCATCAAGTCGTCGGTGAGCCACGCGCTGGTGACGGCGGAGGCTCATATCCGCACGCCTGAGAACGCCGAAACGGTGATCGGAGAGGGCGCTTGCGACCTGGTGTCGATTGTGCGCGGGCAAATTGCCGATCCGCACCTTGCCAACAAGGCTAGCGAAGGCCGCGCCGACGATATCCGCGGCTGCCTTTCCTGCAACCAGATGTGCTGGGGCCGCCGGTCGCGCGACTACTGGATTTCCTGCGTGATCAACCCTTCGGCTGGGCGCGAGTGGGAGTGGGGCGGAGACCGGTTCACGGCGGCGGCCGAACCCAAGAAGGTTCTGGTGGTGGGCGGCGGCGTTGCCGGGCTTGAGGCGGCGCGCGTGGCGGCCGAACGCGGACACAAGGTGACGCTTGCTGAAGCCGGGCCGAGGCTTGGAGGCAATTTCCGGCTTGCGGGCGAACAGCCCCGCCGCGCCCAGATCACCGACCTTATCGATTGGTACGAACGGCAGTTGATGAAACTGCAGGTGGACGTGCGCCTCAACAGTTATCTTGAGCTGGACGATGTCGAGGCGTTCAACGCTGACGAAATCGTGCTTGCCACCGGGTCGCTGCCTTCGGGCACCGCGTTCCAGAAGGCGCTGCCACAGCTCGACATGCTGCCGGGCATCGAAAAGGGCAACGTGTTCTCGGCCGAGGAAGTGATGGCGCGTGAGGCGAGGCCGGGAAAACGCGTCGTCTTGATCGACGAGGGCGGCAACTGGAAAGGTTGCGGCACCGCCTGGAAACTGGCCGAGGCTGGTCATCAGGTCACGATCGTCACACCCGACCCCATGGTGGGCAAGGAATTGCAACGCACGGCGGCCGATTTTCCGCTCCGGCGCAACCTGAAGAAGCTCGGAGTCGGTTTCATGACCGACAGCGCGGTGCTGGAGTGGACGGGAAAGTCGGCGCGCGTGGTTTCGTTCCTCGACGAAAGCGTTGTGGAAGTGGCGGCCGATGCAGTGGTCTATGCCACGGCAAATATGGCAAATGACGATCTCGCGCGCGAACTGGACTCGCGCGGCATTTCATTCAGGGCGGCCGGAGATTGCCGCGCCGCCCGTCAAGCGCCCTACGCCATTCATGACGGAAGGCGCATCGGACTGGAGCTCTGACACATGACTACACTGACAATCGCCGAAGCCGAACTGCTTTGCGAACGCGCCATCAGGAGCGCTGGCGGCAGCGAACAGGCCGCCCGATCGCTGGCAAGGCAAACCGTTATGGCGGAATGTTTCGACCAGCCGAACAACGGGGTCGTTCACCTTTTCGACTATCTGACTTCCATCCAGGAAGGCAGGATTGACGGCAACGCCGTTCCCAATATCACCCGCCCTGCGCCCGCAATGATCCATTCGGATGCCGGCGGCGGGCTGGCACAGACCGGTTTCGACATTGCGCTCGAACAACTGGTCGCGGCCGCGCGCGAACTGGGCATGGCCGTGTTCCTGCAGCGCAATTCCTACACCTGCGGGCCGCTCGGCACCTTTGCATGGCGGTTGGCGAAGGAAGGGCTGATCGCGTTTGCCGGCACCAACGGACCACCGCTTCTTGCCGGATCGGGTTCCAAGGACGCAGTCTTCTGCACCAATCCGATGGCCTTTGCCGCCCCGCAGGCAGACGGGTCGCCGCTGTTGATCGACCAATCGTCAAGCGCGACGGCATTTGCGAACATCCGCGCCGCAGCGCATGAAGGCAAGTCCATCCCGCCCGGCTGGGCCATCGACGCGGACGGCAATCCGACGACCGATCCCCACGCGGCCATGAAAGGCGCTATGCTTGCCTTCGGTGGCAGCCGCGGCGCCAACATCGCGCTGATGATCGAAATATTGTCGGCGGGGCTGACGGGGGCGAACTGGGGGCTGGACGCGCCGTCGTACCTATCAGGCCACGAAAGCCCAGGAACGGGAATGTTCGTCGTCGCCATCGATCCGGTAGCCATCGATCCGCAGTTTGGTCAACGTCTTTCGGCTCAGCTCAAGAGACTGTCGGAAGGCCACGGCGTTCATTTGCCCGGCATCTCCAAGGGCGCTTCCGTCGAACGATCGGAGCGCAACGGCATCGACAT
>JBFIBB010000186.1:0-7060 GCA_041582695.1 Rhizobiaceae bacterium | reverse complement strand
TCGGCGTTGAAGCGGGTATCTGGAGCGAAGCTGATGCGCAGCGATTTGTTGAAACCGTCGATCCGACTGACTGTTTGCGGATTTTGATCGAAATGCCGGATACGGAGCCGGAGCTGGCCTTGGCGGAAGCCGCCGCCGTGATTGATGTTCTTGAAAAGGCAGGCATCAACGTTCCGATTTTGCTGCACGGAGAAGGGCAAAGCGCCTGGTCCTGCGTCAGACGGGCTTGTGATCTCGGATACGATACCAGGATCGGGCTGGAGGATGTGCTTTTCCTTCCCGATGGTTCCGCCGCCGTTGATAATGCCGCGCTTGTAGCCGCGGCGCAGTCGATGCTTGCGGCATCGGAGAGAAAATTCGCATGACCGCGATCCTCCTCATCGAACAGATACTGAACGGCCTTCAGCTCGGCGTCATGCTGTTCCTGATGGCCGCTGGCCTAACGCTGATTTTCGGCGTCATGGGCCTGATCAACCTCGCCCATGGCTCGCTCTACATGGTTGGCGCTTTCGCCTGCGCGGCAGTCGCGGCCGCAACCGGCTCGTTTTGGCTAGGCCTTGTCGCCAGCCTGATCGCCGCCGCGATGGCCGGCGTCATCGTCGAGATGCTGGTGATCCGCCGCCTCTACGATCGTGACCATCTCGACCAGGTGCTGGCCACCTTCGCGCTCATTCTGGTCTTTTCGGAAGGCACGCGCTGGGTATTCGGCTCGTTTCCGCTTTATCTTGACGTGCCGCCGCTGCTGGCGGGTCCGGTCAGCCTGCCCGGCGGCATCGAATATCCCGCTTACCGTTTCGCCATCATCGTGGCCGGTCTGCTGATAGCGGCCGGACTGTTCCTGCTCATTGCCAGGACCCGCCTCGGCATTCGCATTCGTGCCGGCGAAAACGATCGCGAGATGATCGCCGCGCTTGGCGTCGACATTTCGCTGCTTTACACGCTTGTCTTTGCGCTCGGCGCCGCGCTTGCCGGTTTCGCCGGAGCTATGGTCGGCGCCATCCAGTCGGTTCAGGTCGGCATGGGCGAGCCGGTGCTTATCTTGGCCTTCGTCGTCATCGTCATCGGCGGCATAGGTTCGATCAGGGGCGCACTCGTCGGCGCGATCCTTGTCGGAGTTACGGATACGCTCGGGCGCGTGCTGCTGCCGATCCTGTTCGGCCGGTTCATGGAAGCGTCACAGGCGACAACCGTCGGCGCGGCGCTTGCCTCGATGCTGATTTACATCCTGATGGCGGTGGTTCTGCTCGTCCGCCCGCGCGGCCTGTTCGGAGCGGCTTGAGATGCGCCGCGAAACCATCGTCAACCTGGTTCTCGCCGCCGGCTTCGTGCTGGTCCCTCTCGTCGCCTGGATGATCGACGAGCCTTTTGTCGTAACGCTTGCCACACGGGTGGCGATCCTGGCGCTGGCCGGCATCGGTCTCAATATCGCGCTCGGGTACGGCGGGCTTGTATCTTTTGGACACGCCGCATTCTTCGGCCTTGGCGGCTACGCGATGGGTGTGCTTGCCAGCCACGCGCAGAGTTTTTCACCTATGTTGACCTGGCCCGTCGAAATCTCCGGCACGAAATCGATGCTGGTGATCTGGCTCGTCGCCATTGCCGTCAGCGGCCTGGCGGCCTTGGTCATCGGCATTTTGTCGCTGCGAACGACGGGCGTGTATTTCATCATGATCACGCTCGCTTTCGCGCAGATGCTCTACTATTTCACCGTGTCCTGGCCGGCCTATGGAGGCGAGGATGGCCTGTCGATCTACGTGCGCAATTCGTTTCCGGGCCTGAACACGCTCGACCCGATACAGTTCTTTGCCATTTGCACCGCGCTGTTGTTCATCGCGCTCTTCCTGTCCGGCAGACTGTCGCGTTCGCCGTTCGGCTTGGCGCTGCAATCGGTCCGCCAGAATCCCGAGCGTGTCGAGGCCACCGGCATCCGCCCGTTCGATCTGCGCCTGACGGCCTTTGTAATCTCAGGCATGATTACCGGTCTTGCCGGCGCGCTGTTTGCCGATCTCAACCGCTTCGTTTCGCCATCGATGTTTTCCTGGCACACCAGCGGCGAGATCATGGTGTTCGTCATCCTGGGCGGAGTCGGCCGTCTTTTCGGCCCGCTGGCCGGCGCTGCGTTGTTCATCCTGCTTGAACACTGGCTCGGCGGTTTCACCACCTACTGGCAGTTTCTTCTGGGCCTCTTGCTGCTCGGTGTCGTCCTGTTCTTCCGCGGCGGATTGATCGGCACCATTGCCGGGCGGGAGGTTGCGCATGACTGATACGGTCCTGTCAGTCCGCAATATCTCGAAATCCTTCGGAGCATTGCTGGCGTCAAACGACATCTCGCTCGACCTCATGGCTGGCGAGATCCACGCGCTGATCGGCCCGAACGGCGCCGGCAAGTCGACGCTGATCAAGCAGATCGCGGGTTCGCTCACACCCGATTCGGGGACGGTTGAATTTCTCGGCCGCGATGTGACAACTCTCGACACGGTCGCCCGTGCCCGCATGGGTCTTGGCCGTTCCTTTCAGGTTTCATCCGTCATTCCGGATTTCACCGTATTCCAGAACGTAGCACTCGCCGTGCAGGGCTTCAGGCGCACCACTTTCCGCTTTTTCCGGCCGGCGTTGGGCGATGTGGCGATCAGAAAGGCTTCGATGCGCCATATCGACCGTGCCGGCCTTGCCGGCCGCGAGGCGATCAGGGCCTCCGATCTTGCTCATGGCGAACGCCGCAGGCTGGAAATCGCCATGGCGCTTGCGCTCGAGCCGAAGGCCTTTCTGCTCGACGAGCCGATGGCCGGAATGGGGCCGGACGGTTCCAAGGAGATGACCGCGATTCTCGACGAACTCCGGCGGGAGGCGCCGATCCTGCTCGTCGAACACGACATGGATGCGGTCTTTGCCCTTGCAGACAGGATCAGCGTGCTTGTCTACGGACAGGTCATTGCAACCGGAACGGTCGACGAAATACGCAAAAGCGCCGAGGTCCGGCAGGCCTATCTCGGCGACGAGGCAAACGCATGAGCGCGCTCCTCGAGCTTCGCGGCGTATCCGCCTACTACGGCGCCAGCCAGGCTCTGTTCGACGTCAGCCTGACGGTAAACGAGGGCGAGGTCGTGGCGCTGATGGGCCGCAACGGCATGGGCAAGACGACGACGATCAGGACCGTGATGCGCATGATGCCGCATCGCGCCGGCGAGATTCGTTTCAGCGGCAAAGACCTGGACCGTGTGCCATCGCACCGCGCCGCGCGGATGGGACTCGGTCTGGTGCCGGAAGGCAGGCGCTGCTTCGCCGGTCTTACGGTCTCCGAAAATCTCGTCGCCGCCGCCCGGCCGGGCAAATGGGATTTCGATGCGGTGGCCGGCCTTTTTCCCAGGCTAGCCGAGAGGCGCGAGCAAACGGCAGGATCGCTGTCGGGCGGCGAACAGCAGATGCTGGCGATTGGCCGTGCGCTGATGACCAATCCGAAACTGCTCATCCTCGACGAGGCGACCGAGGGGCTGGCGCCGGTGGTGCGCCAGGAAATCTGGTCGGCGATTGGGCGGCTGAAGGCGGAAACCGGCCTTTCCATTCTCGTTGTTGACAAGTCGCTGAAGGAACTCTCGCGCATCGCCGATCAGGCCGTCATCCTGGAAAAGGGCGCCACGGTCTGGGCCGGTCCGGCTTCGGGCCTGACCGGAGATCTGACAGACCGCTATCTCGGTGTGTAACCGGCTGAAGGAGAATTGAAACATGGCCCACGACATCGTTCACCCGGAAGGCTGGCTCCCGGCCAAGGGATACGCCAACGGCGTTCTGAGCAGGGACGGAACGCTGTTTGTCGGTGGCCAGATAGGCTGGAACGGCCAGCAGAAATTCGAAAGCAGCGATTTCGTCGACCAGATGCGCCAGGCGCTGAGAAACATCGTGGCGATCGTCGAGCAAGCGGGCGGCAAGATCGAGAATATCACCCGCCTGACCTGGTTCGTCACCGACAAGAAGGAATATCTGGCGCGCCAGCGCGAGGTCGGCCAAGCCTATCGAGATGTTCTGGGCTATCATTTTCCGGCGATGACGATGGTGGTGGTCAAGGCGCTGGTCGAGGACGAGGCCCTGGTCGAGATCGAGGCAACCGCGGTGCTCGACCGCTGAGGCGGTCACTCATTCTTCATTCGCAGCGCGTGGCCCGGTCAAGTGCCGGAAACCGCTCATCCTTCTCGAGCGCGCCGATGCGGGCGACGGCGCCGTAAAAGCTGTCGTAGTCTCCGCCGCAGGATTTCAAGAGCCTGGAAAACGCCGGCACATAATCGTTGTAGACCGAAACAGTCGCCAGCTTGGCATTGTTGATCGGCGTGTCGAACCACTGGTCGTAACCATCGTCACCGCCCCAGCGTGCGTGTTTCATCCGCCGGTAACGGGCGCGGAGTCGTTCAATGGCAGCCGCCTTCGCCTCGCGTTTTGCGGTATCGCTCATGCTGCTTTCATAGATTGCCTGAAGCTCGCGCCTGGTTTTGGCGATCAGGGCGACAAAATCATCGTTCTGGCCTTGCGACCTCCGGTATTCGCGGATTGCAGCGGTATCGTTGCGGCTTTTGAGCCACGCCTCCGTTCCAGCTTGTTCGACCGCAACGGCGAACGCCTCGTTGAAGGCCGTGTCGTCCTGCACATAGACCCGCTGATGCGAAAGCTCATGGAAAATCACGCCGGCAAGATAGGTCTCGCCATGGCGCAGCATGGTGTTCAGCAATGGATCGTTGAACCAGCCGAGCGTCGAATAGGCCGGAACGCCGCCGACGTGGACATCGAAGCCCTGAGCGGCGGCGGATTCCGCAAACTTCACGGCGTCCTCCCTGGAAAAATAGCCGCGATAGGGCACGCAACCCATGACCGGAAAACACCAGGTTTGCACGTTCAGCGATAATTCCGGCGCGGCAAACACGGACCATGTGACGAAATCGCGGCCCGTTTCCACATAATTGCGATAGCTGTCATTGTCAGGAAGTTTCAGCACGTCGATTGCGAACTGGCGGATGTCGCGCGCCAGTGCCAACCGGTCTCTCAACGCCTTCGGGTGTGTGGAATCCGCAACAACGCGATCGATCGGCTGGCTTGCGGCGACGATGTTGAGATGACCGTTGAGGGATTGCGCGTAGTAGGAAAGATTGGTGCAGCCTGTCAGCATCGGCAGCAGGCATACCAGTGCGGCGGATATCCGTCCGGATACCCGCCGCCATCGAACCCCATTTGCCCAATGCCCTGCATTCATATGCGAGACGATACCACGTCGGATTTAACATGGAATAGGGACAGTCATCCTAACAGTGCGTCATTTAGCGGACTGTCGGCACGGGTAAGGCCTTCGATGACATCGAAATGATGTTTGCCCTGATCGTGACGGGATGACATGTCCGCCCCAAGCCCGGACCAGATGTTGGCGAGCAGATCGTTCTGACGCACGAACTCGGGCCGCTCCTCGGAACCGACCCAGCAGATGACGCGCGCGCCTTCGAATGGTTCGTTCAGCGCCGGGCTTTCGGCCTCTGCCTCCGCCCGGTCGAGGCCAAGTGTTTCGTTCATGGCAGTTTTCAGTAGCGGGCGAAGATCGTGCACCCCGCTGATCGAAACCACCGGACCCAGCCTTCCGCGCTCGGGGCCTGTGAGCGGACTGTCTTCGCAGACCATGCGCGTCACCAGATGACCGCCGGCCGAGTGCCCGGCGATCCGCAGCGGGCCGGCGACCAAGTTGGCCGCCACCTCGATTGCCCTGCCGATTTGCCGGGTTATCGCCGAGACGCGCGTCGCCGGCGTCAGTTCGTAGCTTGGCAGCGCAGCCGCCCATCCGCGCTCAACCGCTCCGTTGGCAAGATGGGAAAAATCCTCGCGCCCGAACCGCATCCAGTATCCGCCATGGATAAAAATCATCAATCCCTTCGGTCTTCCCTCCGGCAAAAACAGATCGAGCGCCTCGCGTTCGAGTTCGCCATAGGCAATTCCGAGATCGGCCCTGCCCGCCGCCTGCATCGAGTTGCGAAACGCTTCGGCCTCTGCGGCCCAGCGCCCGGGAAAATCCGCCCCGCCCGGGATGTGATTCATGTTGCTATAGGCATCGTCCCAGTCGGTGATCATCGCGCTTCCTTCCGGCGTGGCGCCGCCCCATCGGTGTCAGGCAGAGGCCCTGATCCGTTGTCCGGGAGCAGCCTTCACCTGAAGCTCCATCAGTTTGTCGCGGACCTTTTCCTGCTCGCGAAATGCCTGCCGCGCACCGGGTAGATAGGGTTTGGCCCAGGACCCTTCGTTGAGCGTCCCATACCATGCCGCGGCCTGATGGGTGAAGAAGGGATTCCAGAGATGCGGCCGGCCAAGCGCCACCAGATCGGCACGCCGCGTATGCAGGATCGTGTTGACCTGGCCTGGTTCGGTGATCGCGCCGACCGCCATCGTTGCGATCCGCGGCACATTGCGCACCGCCTCGGCGAACGGCACCTGGAACATGCGCCCGTAGACCGGCTTCTGGTCCGGGACGGTCTGTCCCGCGGACACGTCGATCAGATCGCAGCCAGCCTCGTGAAAAGCTTCCGCGATCGCAAACAGATCGGCCTCGCACAGGCCTCCCTCCTTCCAGTCGGAGGCCGAAACCCTCACCGACATCGGCTTGTCCTGCGGCCAGACGGCGCGCATCGCCTCAAACACCTCGAGCGGGTAGCGCAACCGGTTTTCAACAGACCCGCCATACTCGTCGGTTCGCAGATTCGTCAGCGGCGACAGGAAGGACGCCATCAGGTAGCCATGGGCGCAGTGCAGTTCGAGCATGTCGAAGCCAGCGCGATCGGCGCGTTCGGCCGCCTGCACGAAATCCGCTTTCACGCTGTTCATCATTGCCCGGTCCATTTCGGCAGGCGTGTCGCTGATGCTTTCGTAGTAGGGAATCGGCGAGGCCGACATCAGCGGCCAGTTGCGGCTCTTGTCGGCAATCGGATATTCGGCATTCTCCCAACCGAGCTGGGTGGAGCCTTTCCGCCCGGCATGGCCAAGCTGCATGCAGATTTTTGTTGCGGTGTTCTGGTGCACGAAATCAACGATTTCCTTCCAG
>JBFIBB010000185.1:0-7097 GCA_041582695.1 Rhizobiaceae bacterium | reverse complement strand
GTGTATCCCGTTATCACCGCGGTGATCTTGGATTCGGGGATGCCGATCAGCACGATCGGTTCGGAATGCTTGACCAGCTTGACGCCTGTTATCCTGGCGTCCGGGCCGACACCCATGACGATATGGATGGGTTTGCCGGAATAGCCGGTGGTGGTGACGAAGTCCGAGGTCAGGAACACGTAACCGGCGATTTCGCCGTTGCGGAGCGCCGGGACCACCGGGATGTCGTTGAGCATTGCGCCAAAACTGTCTGCGCCTGGAACGATCTCGGATGCCGGCGCGGCATCCAGAAACCGGCCGATCAGCGCTTCTGCACGGGCATCTGCGCCGACTATTGCCAGCAACGCGATCGCCGCCATGAATATCGAGGCCAGATAGACTGATTTTCGCATCTCGTAAGGGGATTCCCGGAAACGTGAGATGCAACTTTAGGAAAGTTCAAAACCCGGTTCGTTGCGCAGGATCAAATTCCCTCGGTTAAGATTGCCGACGGCCCGGCGAGCGGAAAACCTGGTGGGTGGGAAACAAAACGAGTCGGGCGAGCCGTACTTTGCCGCATCACGCGGCTGCTCTACAGCCCTCCCGACAGAGCGCATTCCAAACTGCTCCGGCCAATGGAATGCGGGATGCTTCTATGACCCGATGGCCTTGGCCGCAAAAACTTAGCAAGTTGGCGAAGTTTTTTATTGCCTATTTGCGGATCTGGTAATAGTAAGCATTATGGCTAAGCATGATCCCGATCTGTCGCTGCTCTTCCACGCTCTCGCCGATCCGACCCGGCGGTCGGTCCTGACCCGGCTTGCCGAAGGACCTGCGGCGGTCTCGGATCTGGCCGAGCCCACGGGACTGCGGCTGCCCACGGTGATGCGTCACCTGTCGGTGCTGGAGGAAGCGGGACTGATAACTACGTCCAAAGACGGGCGGATACGCACCTGCGCGATTCAGCCCGAGGCTCTCGAACCGGTGCGGACATGGCTCGACGAACAGCGGGCCATCTGGGAGGCCCGGCTCGACCGGCTGGATGCATTTGTGATGCATGTGATGAAGGAAAGTGGGAAATGACACAAAACCTCGCGGCAAACAGCGAAATCACTTCGGCGCCCGATGGCAGCAAGGGCCGCTTTGCAACGCTTACATTCGAACAGGAAGTGGCCGCGCCGTTGCCCACATTGTGGGAGGCATGGACGGCCCCGGCCGCGCGGGCCGTCTGGGCAGCGCCTGCGCCATCCGTCACTGTGGAGTTCCTAGAGGCCGACACTAGGGTGGGAGGTCGGGAGGTCTCGCTCTGCAAGGTGGCGGGCGATCCGGACATCCGCTGCGAATGCGGCTGGCTGGAATTGCAGCCGGCGCTGCGCAGCGTAAACTACGAGGTGATCTCTTCCGAAGGCGTGACGCAATCGGTCGCGCTCGTGACGGCGGATTTCGAGGGTGCAGATGAACGCAGCCGGCTGGTCGTGACAGTGCAGCTTTCCTCGCTCGCGGAGGACATGGCGGCAGGCTATCGCGATGGCTTTGGCGCGGGACTGCACAACCTCGCCGGCGTGGCCGGACGGACCATGGTGCTGCAGCGGGTGATTCGGGCGCCGCGGTCGGTCGTGTGGGGTGCGTGGATGAACCCTGAAACGCTGCCGCAATGGTGGGGACCGGAAGGTTTCTCGTGCCGAACGAAGAGGATCGTCCTGCAGACAGGCGGTGAATGGGTATTCGACATGATCGCGCCTGACGGCACGGTCTTTCCGAACCATCATCTATACCACGAGGTCGGGCCCGAAGAGAGGATTGGCTATACGCTGCTTTGGGGCGAGAACGGGCCGAAACACGCCGACGCCTGGGTCTCGCTCGAGGAACAGGACGGGGCGACGAAGGTGACGCTCGGCATGGTATTCAACACTTCCGCCGAGTTCCAGGAGGCGAAAGGCTTCGGGGCCGTGGAACTGGGACTGCAAACACTGGGCAAACTGGAGCGCTTTGTCGCATCCCGCTGATGATCGCCGGTTTCCAAGTCGGGTGGCTGGTTGGCGGCCCTGCCACATCACGAGGTCAGCCCGCCGGTGTGGCGTTCATCTCCGCGGTCCGGCGTCAGCGGCCCGGATCCATTCGTCAGATCGGTTGCCGTGGCTGGAAACGGCAAATCCCGCAAGTACAAACCGGCACATGGTCCGAGGCGCGCTCAATGAAATAGCCAGGGGCGGGCCCTCGTCGCCGACAATTCATTTTATCTTCGGCGACAGGCCCAGATGGTCCAGCATTCCCACGAATGCACCCAACCTTTTGCGCCGGTACGGTTCGATATCCATGGACCGGTAATCCAGAAAGCCGCTTCGCGCCTGCAGGCCGGTGCGTCCGGCCTCCATGTTGCGTTTCACGATCGCCGGGGCCTCGTACCGGTCGTCTCCGGTCGTCCGGCTCATGTAGTTGCTGGCGTGATAGAGTATGTCGCCGCCGCCCCAGTCAATAAATTCCAGCATCCCGAGGATCGCGAACCGGAAGCCGAAACCGTATTTCGTGGCCTTGTCGATATCCTCGACGGAAGCCACCCCCTCCTCAGCCATGCGGGCAGCCTCGTTCATGGCCAGGATCTGGATGCGCGGCACGACAAATCCGGGACTAGGCTTGCAGACGATCGGTATCTTGCCGATGTCCTCCAATATCGCCTTCAGGCGGGCGGTCACGTCCGGATCGGTTTCCTCCGCCGGAGAAAGCTCCACCAGAGGCACGAGAAATGCCGGATTGAGCCAATGGGCGTTGAGAAAACGCCCGGGCCGCTGCACCAGCGGAGCGAGATCGTTGCTGAGAATTGTCGAAGTGGTCGACGCGATGATGGCTTCGCCGGCCGCATGCCTGCCGATCAGCGAGAACGCTTCGCGTTTCGCGTCCAGCGTTTCGGGTACCGCCTCGAAGATCACTTCGCTTGCGCCGAGCGCCCCCGCGCTGGCGCCGAGAGGGTGTATCTCCACCCGGTTCGCCATTTCTCCGGACTTGGAGGGCGCGAAGAGACCGATATTGGCCAGCATATCCAGCGTTGCGGCAATCTCCGCCGCGGCACTTGCAGCGAGCGCGTCGAACTCCGCGTCGGAACGCGGCTTCAAATCCACCAGATGAACCTTGTGCCCGGCCATGGCAAAGGTCACGGCGATACCGCGACCCATGCGACCTGCGCCGGCTGCGGCAATGACCGGCGCGCTCACGCGGCCAACCCGTCGCCGAGCAGCGCACGCATCTGCTCACGGGTAAGCGAGGCAAGGCCGAGCGTTTCGAGCGTTCTCCCGGTTTTCCTAAAGTCATCGCTGCAGATGGCCGATCCGATCGCCAACAGGCCGGTCGCGGTTGGCGACGGCACGCCGGCCCAGTCGGCGACCGAAACCAAAAACGCCAATCCCATCGCCACATCCTCGCGCATGTACCGGTGCTCGGTCAGCACCAGATGCTCCCGCCAATCGCCGGAATCGGTAAGTTTTTCATGCGCCAGGTTTCCATACATCCATTCCTCGCGCTCGCTGTCGTAGTGGTCGGCGAGCGGAAAATGCGGCGCGCCGTAGCCGAGGGACTCGCGTACCGCAATCCGTTCGGCGTCGAGGCGATCGGTTACCCGCCGGATCGATGGCTGGGTGCCTTCGTTGTGTATGTCCCAATGATCGAAATGTTCGATCGGTCCCGCGTTCATGGTGATCAGGGGCGGATGGATGATCGGGCCGGCATTCATCAATGCGCCCGACAGCGCATCGCCTGCATCCTCAATGGCCGGATAGGCGAGCCTGATCACGTTGAGCGCATGTTCTTTGAGGCGGAGAGGAAACACGCCGGTTGGAAGGCGCGTCGCCCTTGTGGTAATCGCCACCTCGTGCTCACCGCGTTTTCGTGTCAGGTATGGCAGCGTTCCCGCCTCGGCAAACGCGATGCCGGACTTGTTTCCGCTGTCGTGAACGATCTTTGCCATCAGGTAGCTGCCAAATGTTCCGGGCGGCAGGAATATAACCTGGCCGTCGGAAAGGTGCGGCGCCATTGACTTTGCGATGTCGGCTTGCGCCGTCGCGGGCGAAGGGCACACGATGAGTTCGGCGCCGGAAACCGCTTCGCCGACATTGTTCGTGACCATTGCAATCGGGATTTCGCGGGTACCGGCGTGATCCTTGAGTATCAGACGGTTTCCCGCCGCTTGCAAAGCTCGCACAGCGATACTGTTACGCCGCCAGAAACGCACATTGTGGCCATTGGCGGACAGGTCTGCCGCCGCCGCATGCGAGCCATTGCCGCCGCCCAGAACTGCTATTTCCATCAACTCTCCACCTACCAAAGGTAAATATTCAGGTTGGCTTGATAGCGCGACCTGAGTCAATTACCGTTCACCGGTTCGAGCAATGTACGCACGTCGGCACAATTGCCGGGCGCTGATATGGCTTCCATTTCAGCCAAATGCGCTTTAGCTTGGAAGTTCGGCCAGCGCATGCGTTGCCAATAATAAAAATCCGGTCCGAAGCATGAGGCCGGTGACACCCGGGCGTGCAATCCTTTGCCGCTGAACACGTGGGAGGTAATATCGTGAAAAAGCCTATCGGACATGTTTTGAGAGCAGTCGGCGCTGGCGCCTTGATCACGGCGCTGATGTCGACGACGGCAGCTTTCGCACTCGACAAGGTTAGTGCCGTACATGCGTTTCCGCCGTTTCTGGTCTACACCAAGACATTTCTGGCAATCGTCGACGACATCAACGAGCGCGGCAAGGGCGTGGTTGAAATCACCGTGCGTGGCGGACCCGAAGCCATCGGCATGTTCGAACAGCCGCAGGCCGTGCGCGATGGCGTGGTTGACATGGTCCACACGCCTGGCAGCTTCTACGGCGCTTCGGTTCCGGAGATCGACGCCATGGTCGCCGCACGCGTGACTCCGATGGAGGCTCGAGCCAATGGCGGCGCCGAGCTCATGGACATGGCCCATCAGAAACGCATGAACGTCAAGCATCTGGGCTGGATCGACGGCGGCGTGAAATTCCATATCTACAATGCCAAGCCGTTCAAATTCGACGCCGACGGGGTTATCGACCTGACAGGAGTCAAGCTCCGCGACAATCCGATCTATCACGCATTTTTTGAGGCGCTGAATGCGACGACCTCGTCCATGCCGGCGACAGAGGTTTATTCGGGCCTTGAGAAAGGCGTCGTCGATGCCGCAGCCTGGACGTCGATCGGGCTGATGGACCTGAAATGGGACAAGTTCCTGAAATATCGTATCGATCCGGAGTTCTACAACACCGATCTCGGCATCATTTTCAATCTCGATTCCTGGAACGCGTTGTCGGACGACTCTCGCAAGATCATCCAGGATGTAGTCATCGAGTGGGAGCAGAAATCCTTCGATGACCGCCAGAAGGATATCGCCGCCGATGCCGCCGAATTGCAGAATCGGGGCATGGAGTTCGTCATGATGTCGGATTCGGCGTCGGCCAAGTACCTGTCCATGGCGGACGATGCGGCATGGAACCGCATGAAGGGACGCCTGGCCGACATGGGCGACACCGAAACCTACGGCAAGCTCCGCGGCCTGTATTACAAGGAATAGTCGGGCGTGCTTTAAAACCGGTCGGGCGGACCCTCGCGGTTCGCCCTCCCGATCCGGGGAGGCATTGTATGCGCTGGTTAGACAGGGTTTGCGACGGACTCGCGATCTTCGCCGGCATTTACCTGGTCGCAATCATGCTTGGGATCGTGTTTCAGGCAACCGCACGTTCGCTCGGATTTTCCGGCTCTTCACATGTCTTTACCTTCACTGAATATGGCCTGCTCTACATTGCCATGGCCGGATCCCCCTGGCTGGTCCGGTTGAAGGGCCACGTATTCATCGAGTTGTTTACCGCGGCGCTGGGGACTGCCAACGCACGGCGTTTTTCCCGTCTTGTTGCGTTCCTTTGCGTGATAATTTGCGCGGTGCTTGTCTGGTACACACTGCAGGCTACCTTGAAATCCTACCGGCTTGGTGACGCGGACATGCGCTCAGTCGACATGCCGAAATGGCTGCTGCTCGGTTCCATGCCGGTCTGTTTTGCCCTGATGGGAATTCAGTTCTCCCGTTTCGTGCTTGGTCGGGAAACGCTTCATACCGGCGAGGCAGGCGTCCATGAAGGTTGACGGAAAGCTGTTTTTCGCCTGCCGGGGGCGCCCCTGATGGAATGGTATTTTGCGCTGTTCTTCCTGTTGGGAACGGTGCTGCTTTTCATGTTCATAGGAGTGCCGGTCGCGCTGGCATTCCTGGCGGCGAACATAATCGGCGCCACATATTTCATGGGCGGCAGCGGCGACGTTTTTCTGCGCATGACTCGGGGCATTGGCCAATTGTCGGCCAATGCGATTCCCTCGCTCACGACGTTCAATCTGATTCCGGTGCCCATGTTCCTGCTGATGGGAGAAATATTCTTCCATACCGGGCTGGCGGCACGGATGTTCACCGCCGTAGACCGGCTCATGGGCCGGATCCCCGCCCGGCTTTCCTTCGTCACGGTTGCGGGCGGAACCGCTTTCGCCACCTTGTCGGGATCCTCCATGGGCTCGACCGCATTGCTCGGTTCGCTGATGGTGCCCGAAATGCAGAAACGCGGCTACAAGAAGCACATGGCCATCGGTCCGATTCTCGGAACCGGCGGCCTTGCCATGCTCATACCGCCTTCGGCGCTGGCGGTCTTGCTGGCAACGCTCGCCAATCTCGATGTCGGCAAACTGCTCATCGCCGGTGTGATACCCGGCCTGCTGCTTGCCTGTTTCTATGCCGTGCTGATTCTGGTCATGAGTCTGGTCGATCCCGACGCTGCGCCTGGCTACGACGTAGAGCCGATATCCTGGGGAAAACGCGCGCAACTCTTCTTCCTGGATGTGCTGCCGATGGTTTCCATCGTCATCGGCGTCATCCTGCTCATACTCTATGGCTGGGCGACACCGTCGGAATCGGCCGCTTTCGGTTGTCTGGGTGTACTGCTGCTGGCGGCGCTTTACCGCAAGCTGAGCTGGGAGAGCTTCGTCAAGTCGGTTACCGGCGCGTTGAAGGTCACCGTAATGGCGCTGTTGATCATCTTCGGTTCGGCAACATTCTCCGCGTTGCTGGCGTTCTCT
>JBFIBB010000184.1:0-7099 GCA_041582695.1 Rhizobiaceae bacterium | reverse complement strand
TCGCCCTTCTCGCCGGGCGCGAGGTGGACCGCGTTCGGATCGTCATGTTCCATCTCCGGAAACCGCTCCATCAATTCACGGTGCTCGTGAATGCCGGCCAGGTCATCCAACACGAATTCGTGCTCGAGTTCGCCAGTATTGACGATCACGAAGCGGATCGTCTCGCCCCGTTTGATTTCCATTGACCTCGGCTTGAAGATCATGTCGCCGTCCTCGGTTTCAGTCATTTCGACATCTATCGTACGAGAGACGTTTTTCGCCTCGCCGGGTTCCCCGACTGTCATCTTGTGGTGACCGGCGTCCGCCTTGTGGCCGTGGCCGCCCGAATGCTCGCCGCCGGCGTAGGCGGAAGTGGCGAAAAGAAGTGCGCTCGCAAAGTAGATCAGTCGATAATTCATGCCGTGTCCTTCCTTGTTTTTTGAACGGTTGGTTTGATCCCTGTTATCCGTGACCGCCGTGCTTCATCGGCTGCGGCGTTATTGTTGTTCCTGGTTCTTTCGACCTGGAGAAGTCCGGCAGCTCGCCGGTCCACTCCCAGGCCTGCGTACCCGGCGGGTTCTCAAACCAACCCGGATCGCCATAGTCCCCCGCAGAAATGCCTTCCCGCACTTTCACGACCGAAAACATGCCGCCCATCTCCAGCGGCCCGTACGGGCCCCAGCCGGTCATCATCGGTATGGTATTGTCGGGTAGAGGCATCTCCATTTCGCCCATGTCGGCCATGCCTGCCGTTCCCATCGGCATGTATTCGGGCTGGAGCTTGCGGATTTTTCTGGTCAGCTCGGACTTGTCGACGCCGATGAAGGTCGGCACGTCGTGTCCCATCGCATTCATGGTGTGATGCGACTTGTGGCAATGGATCGCCCAGTCACCAACGTATTTGGCGTCGAATTCATAAGCGCGCATTGCGCCCACCGGAATGTCGATTGTCACTTCGGGCCAGCGCGCCTCCGGCCTGACCCAGCCGCCATCGGTGCCCGTTACCTCGAAATCGTATCCGTGCATGTGTATGGGGTGGTTGGTCATCGTCAGATTGCCGACGCGAACGCGTACGCGATCGTTTTTCGCCACGACCAGGGGATCAATGTCGGGGAAAATCCGGCTGTTCCAGCACCACATGTTAAAGTCGGTCATGGTCATGATCTTCGGCACATAGGAACCGGGATCGATGTCGTAGGCGTTGAGCATGATCAGGAAATCGCGGTCGGCGCGCATGAAGGCCGGATCTTTGGGATGCACGATGAAAAAGCCCATCATGCCCATCGCCATCTGCACCATTTCGTCGGCATGCGGGTGGTACATGAACGTGCCGCTCTTCACGAGATCGAATTCGTAGACGTAGGTCTTTTCCGGCGGGATTGCCGGATGCGACAGGCCGCCCACTCCATCCATGCCGGAAGGCAGGATCATGCCATGCCAGTGCACCGACGTATGCTCGGGCAGTTTGTTGGTGACGAATATGCGAACCCGGTCGCCTTCCACCGCCTCGATGGTCGGACCGATTGACTGGCCGTTGTATCCCCACAGATAGGCGGTCATGCCGTCTGCCAGTTCGCGTTCGACCGGCTCGGCGACAAGGTGGAATTCCTTCACGCCGTTGTTCATCCTATACGGCAGAGTCCAGCCGTTCAGCGTGACGACAGGGTTGTATTCCGGTCCGGTTGCCGGCGCCACCGGCGGCTGGGTCGCCGCACTATCCATCATTGCAGCGTCGGGGAGACCCATGTTTGCGGTTTTCGACCACGCGCTTGACGAGATCAGCGCCGCACCGGCAGCGCCCGCACCAATCAATTGACGTCTGTTCATCATGGCGATTGCCTTTCCCGATCAATGCCCGCCGCCGCCGGCGTCGGCGACGGATGTGGAAGTTGTTCCGCCGGTCGCCTCGGCGCCGCCGCCGTAGATTGCGGCGGCAAGATTGGCTTCGGCGAGCCAGAAATTTTTTCTCGCGCCGACTGCGAGCAGCAGCGTGTTGATCCGGGCGCGCGTGTCGGCGAGCAATTCGAAAGTGTTGGTGATCATTCCATTGTAGGTCAGCAGAGCCTCTTCCTCGATTGCGACCCGCAACGGCAGGACGGCATTCTGGTAATGCCGGGCGATATCGTGGGTCGAGCGATAGGCCGTATAGGCCGATCGCGCCTCCGACCGGATGTTGACCGCTTTCTGCGCCAGCAGGTTTGCCGCCTGCATGTAGGCCAGTTCCGCCTTGCGCAGACGGGCCTTGCCGGAATCGAAGATCGGCAAGACGAACTCCAGCTCAATCTGCGGAGTGACGGTCGTCTCTCGCGACCGGGTTTCCTCGAGTGTGCCGCCGACCAGCTCGTATTCGGTTTCGATTTCGCGTTCGGCTTCAAATCCCGAAATGATTTCGAGATCGGTGACATAGCGGGTGGCCTCGGTCAGACCGTAGCTCTGGGCGGTGGCTTCGAGTTCAAGCTTGGCGATGCGAAGGTCGACACGGTTGCGCAGTGCTTCGCCCTCGATTCCGTCCTTGCTCGCCGTGCGTTTTGGCAGTGAAGGCAGGCGATCGGGCACGAAGTAATCGACCTCCGATCCCCAAAGACCCATCAGCCGCGTGAGTTCCTCCTTGGCCAGTTTCGCCGCCAAACGCGCCTCGGCCGACTGGCCCGTCAATTCGGCATAGAATGCATGTTCGCGCGCCTGGCCCGCTTTTGCCAGCGCGCCACTTTCGCCGAGCTTGCGTGCAAGTTCGGAAGCGGCGTCAGCGGCCAGTTTGGCCTGGTTGAGATAGGTGACGGTCTCGAATGCCGCGACTGCGTTAATCCATGCGCGGCGTGTTTCCGCCGCTATGCGCAAAGTCTCGTTGATGGCGACCATCTGTGCTTGCCGGAACCGGGTGTCAGCGATTTCCACCCTGCGTTTCTGTGTCGCAAGCGCCAGGATATTTTTGGCGACCATGCCCTCAACGGCCCGCAATAAACCGAGTTCCGGGGCGCCGATGCCAAGAAGTCCGATCGACACCTTCGGGTTTTCAAGCATTGTCTGCTGCCAGGCTTCGGCGGCGCTCATGCCGAGATTTGCGTAAGCTGCCTGCAGGCCGCGGTTGTTGAGCAGCGCCACCTGCACTGCGGTGTCGGCGCCGATCGTCTTCTTGTGGACGAGGCCGTGCACGCGGCTGGCAACTGCATATGCCTGCTCGCTGTTTTGGATCCAAACCGTCTCCTTGCCCTTGGTCGCCGCTGCGGTTTCCGCCGAAACATTGAGAAAGCCGGCATCGGCGGCCGAATAACGGGCGACGACCTGACCGGGTACGCAACCGGCCAACGCCAGCGACGCGGCGACGACGGCGTGTCCAATCATCCGGCCCGGCATCAGGAGCCGTCCTTCCGGTTTGGGGATTGCCGGTCGTTCGATCTCCGCCACGGCAGCGGCTCGGCGGGCTCACGGTGATTGTACTCGCCGATCACATCGCCGGGATTCGCATTGCGGATGCCCAGTTCGGGATTGTCGGGCCTACTGGAACCCAGAACGTCCGCTGGTGTCGACTGGACGCAGGCCGCCAGGGCCAGCGGTAACGCCGCGGTAAGCAGATATTTGTATCGCATGAATGCCGATCCGATTGCGTGATGTTCCTGCGCCCTCGACGTCAACGGGACGTGCGGAGGCGGCCTTGCTGATGGAAAACGCGATCAGAATCGGGGCGGGTTGTCGGGCGGCGCGGTCGACCGGCTGAAATAATGAAGGTGGGTCGCGGCCAGGAATATGTTTTCCGAAGGCGGCAATGCATCGACAGACCTGTCCGTCAACAGTGCGGCCGGACAACCGGAAATGCAGCAGAGATCTTCGCAGCCCTGCCCGTTCGCCGATGAATCCGGCAGCGGCACATGGCCCGACGATAACTTGGAAGGAATGGAACCGTGATCGTGGCCGTGGTCGTGAACGGTCGCTTGAACCGTTTCGATTTTTCGGCCGTCATCCGTGTTGGCGGCCGGCGCTGCATGAACCTGAAGCATCGCGGACTGCACGATCATGAAGATCAACGCCGTCGCAACTGCGGCGGCATTGGCGCCGAATCGAATGCTTCTGCGAACGGAACCGGTCATCGGCTGTCACCTAGTGACTCAAGTCTGCACCGTCAAGTCACATAAATGTTTGAGGAAATTATTAAGAATGAAGTCGCCTTTCCGGCAATTGGCTGATTTTGCCTTGCGGTAATTCGGCCCCGATTTCGCGATTTGTGGTGCACAATTTCGTGAACAGCAGCACCTGTTCGCAGGTCTCCGGCGATGCAATTCGGAAGCCGCCAACATGCGTCGGCAGATTATATATTAAAAAACTCATATACTTACATATCGAACGCTTGTCCGGGAAGTTCCGGAATCGAGCCAATCGCGATTCTCCTACGCGTTCTTTATTACCGGGAATGCCAAGGCAAATACCGCCAGCGAAATGGAATTGTTAGAACTTTTCGACTATTGGGTCGGCATGCGTGGCATTGCCTTTCTACTGATTGCATTCATTTTTGCGTTTGCTCATTCACACCGGCAAAGCGCGGTCTCACCTGACAGCAAAGGCGGGGAGCCGTTAGCCGCCGTCGCCGATTATGCGGCCTACATCGAAGCCGTCCCGACCGACAAAAGCATTCCTGATCCGAATGAAAATGGCTGTGTTTCCATTGAAACCGCGATTTGTTTGGCGGATTGCATCGCGGCCGATCTGTCCAGTTATCTCGAACCGCGATGCGCACGACCGGCGCTGGCCGATTGGCAGAACCGGTTCCAACCCGCGCTTCACATCGAACGTCGTCTACGCCCGCCCAAATCCGCGTAGTTTCCATCTGCCAAAAAGACAACCGGTTCTCAGTTTGGATTGAAAGGGCCAAATATGCTCACTCGTCGTTCGTTCTCCATTGGCGTATCTGCATTTGTATTGCTGGAATCAATGCCGGCCCGGGCACATCAAACTCGAAAAACGTTCAAGCTCGACCCGAAGTACGAACCGCAGATTGTGCGTTTCGGCGGGTATGATCCGGGGACCCTCGTGATCGATCCGGACAATCACTTTCTCTATCTGACCCTGCCCGGTGGCTTGGCGCGCCGCTACGGCGTCGGTGTCGGCAAGGCGGGAAGAAAGTTCCGGGGAACCGCCACGATAGGGCGGAAAGCAAAATGGCCGAGCTGGCGGCCGACTGACAACATGATCAGGCGGGAACCGGGCAAATACGCCCGCTACGCCGACGGCGTGCCGGGCGGTCCTAACAATCCGCTGGGTGCCAGGGCGCTCTATCTCTACAAATCGGGGCGGGACACGATGTATCGCATCCACGGGACCAATGAACCCTGGTCAATCGGCAGATCGGTTTCGAACGGATGCATTCGCATGATCAACGATCATGTAATGGACCTCTACGAGCGTGTGCCGGTCGGTACCCGGGTGATGGTCGTGTGACGGGGCAATCCAGGGCAGATTGAAAAACACAAGGGGTTGCGGGCCAACGCCCGTGCGATAGCGGATTAGTCAATGATTACAAGAAGAAATCTGTTGACCGGGATTGCTGGTGCCACGGCATCGGTTCTCGCCGGTTGTACCACCAGGATCAGACCTCCCGAGGATGGACCGGTCATCGATTCCAGGCGCTCTTTTGCGTTGATGTACGGCGAACTGCCGGACGAACGTTTCCCTGTACCGGCGATCGATCTCGACCGGGTGCCTGCGCGCTTCTACCGGCGTCTCGTCGGGTATTCGACAGAGGAACCGATTGGAACCATCGTGGTCGATACCAGCGAGTTCTTCCTCTATCTCGTTCGGGAAGGCGGCAGGGCGATGCGCTACGGCGTCGGTCTTGGACGGCAGGGGTTTGCGTGGTCCGGGCGCGCGCGGGTCGGCTGGAAGCAGAAATGGCCGAAATGGACTCCCCCCGATGAAATGATCGACCGCCAGCCCGAGCTGGCGCGATGGAGCGCCGAGAATGGCGGGATGCCGCCAGGACTGGAAAACCCGCTCGGTGCGCGGGCGTTGTATGTATTTCAGGGAAATACCGATACCCTGTACCGGATTCACGGATCGCCCGAATACTGGACCATTGGCAAGGCCGTATCGAGCGGATGCGTGCGCATGATGAACCAGGATGTCATTGATCTGTACGACCGGGTTCCGACGAATTCACCAATAATCGTGAAGTAGCGGGTTGATGCTTTATCGTGCCGGATTATTGATCGTTGCGGCGGCTGCGCTGCTTGTCACGCTTGTTTGGGGTTACCTGGCCCTGAATGCGACGGATGAACTGCATCTCGACCCGGCGGATGCCGGTATGGTTGCGCAGGGAATGGACATATACATGGCCGAATGCGCCGCCTGCCATGGCGCCGCGCTGGAAGGACAGCCGGACTGGCAAACGCGCGACAGGGACGGTTTTCTCCCTGCGCCTCCGCATGATGAAGGTGGGCACACCTGGCATCACCCTGACGAAATCCTGTTCGCGATCACCAAATTCGGCGTCGCGAAAGCTGCCAATATTGCCGACTACAAGTCCCGTATGCCGGCTTACGAAGGTATTCTGTCCGACGATGAGATCGTTTCGGTTCTGTCATGGATCAAAGCGCAGTGGCCGGCGGAAATCCAACGCAGGCATGATGAATTGAACGCCAGGTTTGAAGCGCAAAAACCCAAATGACAGGCGGAATCTCCTTGTTGGTGGCTCAACCGTATTTGTTGATCGGGCCGTGACCCAGAAACGCGATCTTTCCGCGGGAAAGTTTAAAAAAACCGAGCTCTTGTCTTGCCGCTCGTGGCGGCAAGGCTTTGCGCCGAAGCGCGACTATTTCAGCATCCGCCGCAATGTGTCGTCCCGATCGAAGAGGTGGTGTTTGAATGCTGCCAGCGCGTGCAAAGCAATGAGTGCAAGGAACGCTTTTCCGCCCCAATTGTGCACGAGGTGCCAATTGATGCCGAAGTCCGGCAGAAGCGGGATTTTGAAGCCGAACCAACGCGCGGGTTGAATGCCGAAGGAAAGCCGGACGTGTTCGGTGTACGCCAACCAGCCGGTCAACGGTATCAGAACCATACCAGCGTAGAGAAAGAGGTGCGAAACGCGGGCGGCCAACGCCATCGCAGGGTTGCGCGAAAGCGGCGGGGGCGC
>JBFIBB010000183.1:0-7196 GCA_041582695.1 Rhizobiaceae bacterium | reverse complement strand
CGAAGACGCAACATTTTCTGCTACATCGACGCTCGCGACCTCGGACAGATCGTGCATCTTTGCCTGGAGAAGGATGGTCTCGGCTTCGAGATCTTCAATGCCGGCAACGATACCAACTCGGTCAACATTCCCTCAAAGCAGCTCGCCAGGAAGTTCTTTCCGGGCGTGCCGGTCACGCGGGAACTGGGCGAGCACGAAGCACTCTATTCCAACCGCAAAATCCGCCAGGTCCTCGGCTTCGCGGAGGAGCACGACTGGCGCAAATACGTTGACGCGTAGATTGGCGCGAATCGCGAAAACCGAATTTTCCCAAGGAGAGGACCAGCATGACAAAACCCGTAATCGGCTTCATAGGCGTTGGCCTGATGGGTCACGGCATGGCCAAGAACATCGTAGAGAAGGGCTATGAATTGGCGGTCATGGCGCACCGCAACCGGGCCCCGGTCGATGATCTCGTGTCGAGGGGCGCCCGCGAGGTCCAAACCCCGCGCGAAATGGCGAACCAGTGCGACATCATTCATGTTTGCGTAACCGGCAGCCCGCAGGTCGAGGGAGTCATTCGCGGTCCCGACGGTATCGTGGCGTCCGGACGCAAAGGTCTGATCGTGGTGGATTGCTCCACTTCCGACCCGGTAAGCACCCTGCAACTGGCTGCGGAACTTGCTGAAAAAGGTATGGCGATGGCCGACGCACCGCTGTCGCGCACGCCGAAGGAGGCCGAAGCGGGAACGCTCGATGCCATGGTGGGGGCTGATCCCGAGGTGTTCGAAGTCATTCGCCCGGTGATCGAATGCTGGGCCGGGGTCATCGTCCATCTCGGTCCGGTGGGTCTTGGCCACAAGATGAAGCTCATCAACAATTTCATCGCCATGGGATACGCCGCCCTTTATGCCGAAGCGCTGGCGATTGCGCGCAAATCCGGCCTGACGCCCGAACAGGTCAACTCGGTTATCGCGCCTGGCAGGCTGTCCAACGGCTTTTTTCAGACCTTCATGAAATGGACGCTGGAAGGGGACGAAAACGCGCACCGCTTCACGATTGCCAATGCTCACAAGGACATGCGCTACGTGGCCAACATGGCGAACGCGGCAGGCGCTGTGAATTCGCTGCAGGCAGTTGTCAAGAATGCGTTCGCTGCCATGGAGGCAGCCGGACAGGGCGACCGCTATGTGCCGATGCTGGCGGATTTCATTGCGCGGCAGAATGGCGTGGACGTCGGCGCGAAGTGACGCTTCCAACTACGGCGCCATCGACGTTCGGCAGGGCGAGGTGGTCGACGATGCGGCATTCCTGGCGCTTGTCCGCGCCGCAATTGCCCTAAACAGGTCGGCGCGTTCGTCTGCCGGTTGATAACGAAAGTATCTTATCCGTCCACGTCGCTGGCGAACGGTATCGCCGGCTGCGCGCCGGGTTTCAGGCAGGCAAGCGCTCCCGCCCGGGCCGCGCGCGCGATCGCATCTTCAAGCTTCATTTCGGAAGCAAGTCCTGCCGCGAGATAGCCGCAGAAGGTGTCGCCGGCGCCAACCGAGTCGACCGGCTTGATCCGCGGCGCATCCGCGCGCAGCAACCCTTCCGCCGTTGCGGCGGCGACGCCGTCGGCGCCAAGCGTTACAACGATGATCCGCCCCGTTCTGGCAACGAACTCAGCCATCCTGTCCTCGCGGCTGCTTCCGTCAAGTCCGAGCGCTTTTGCCGCCAGATCGAACTCTGTTTCATTGGCAACCGAAATGTCTGCCTTTGCCATCAGCGCCGCCCAGTCGTCGCGCCAGGGCGCGGTATTGAGGATCGACAAGGCGCCCGCCGCCCGCGCCTCATTCAGCGCCGCCTCGACCGTTTTGCGAGGTATTTCCTGCTGCAGAACCACAACATCGCGCGCTTCGATGGCTGCGGCTTCCATATCGCCCGGCAGCACGGTCGCGTTGGCGCCGGGTATCACGGCGATGACGTTTTCTCCGTCATCGCCAACCAGGATCAGCGCGATGCCGGTCGCCGCCTTGCTTTCGCGCACCGCCGACAGATCAACGCCTGCCTCGCCGAGCAGGACAAGTGCTTCCTTTGCGAAGGCGTCATCGCCGACCGCGCCTATCATGCGCACCTTGGCGCCGGCGCGTTTCGCGGCGAGCGCCTGGTTTGCTCCCTTGCCGCCCGGCGCGGTGGTGAAGCTGCTGCCCGGCACGGTTTCTCCGGGCGCCGGCAGCCGGTCGACATTGCCAATGAGATCGAGATTGATTGAGCCGATTACCGTGATCATGCGCAAGTGCCCGTCAGGTTTTACGCAAAGGCTAATGCGATACGCTCGTTTGAGCCAGCCGAAGAATTCCGGTAGGCGCGAAAAAATTCTGTCACGACCTGTGGTTCTGTATCGTCATGTCAACGAAAGGCAGGACAATGCGTAAAACCTTACTTCTCATCCTCGTCGGCTGGCACGGTCTGAACGGCTTGGCGATGATCGCGATGCCTGAACTCTGGTACCAAACCGTGCCGGGAGTTACCGCCACCGGCCCGTTCAACGGTCATTTCGTTGCCGACATCGCGATTGCGTTCCTTGCGTCTGCCGCCGGTCTTGCCGTCGCGGCGGCAAGATTTCGCATCTCAGCGCCCGCGGCACTTGTCGCGCCGGCCGTATTCCTCGGTGGCCATGCGGTTCTGCACCTTGCGGAGTTTTTCCATGGCCATATGGGGATGTCCGAAATTGCCCGGGATACGCTGCTCATCCTCATCCCCGGGCTTCTGCCGGCAATTGTGCTGTGGCAGGATTGGCAAACCGCAAAGCAGGGAGAAACGGCATGATTTCCGCTTGGCTGAAACGCAGATTTGACCGCATGGGCCGGACTTTCGACTACGATGTGAGTTACATGCACGAGTTGATCGACGCCGATCCTGAAGCGGGTCGGAAGTTCGCTCTTGCCACGATGTTTTTTTCGCAGCCTCCGAAGGTGCCAAAGAACACATTCTGGGCGGCAAAACTGGTGGCCTGCAAGCATGCCGATTGCGGTCCATGCCTCCGGCTGGTGATCAACATGGCCGAACGCAGCGGGATCGAAAGAAATTTGATCCGCGACATCCTGCTTGCGATCCCCGCTGATACCGATGCGGCGCTCGGCCAGGCCTATGCCCGCGCGGTTCTCGACAATGCACCGGAACTGCCGGAACTGATCGGCGAAATCGAGCGGCGCTGGGGCAAGAAAGGCCTTGCAAACATGTCGGTCGCGGTGATGTCCGGGCTGTTCTATCCAATGTTCAAGCGCGGCTTCGGCCACGGCATAGCCTGCGAGCCGGTGCTCAAGGAACTGGAGCGCGCCGCATGAACGAAGAGGCGAGACTTTCTGCCTTTATGTCGGAGCGGTCCCGGCTGTTTCGCCTCGCATACCGCTATCTGGAAACCGCAAGCGACGCCGAGGACGTGCTTCAGGAAGCCTGGATTCGATTTTCGGGCGCCGGCGAAATCGCCGATCCGCCGCGGTTCCTGTCGACGGTCGTGACAAGGCTTGCGCTCGACCGGCTGAAATCGGCCAGCAGGAGGCGCGAAACCTATGTCGGGCCATGGTTGCCCGAACCGCTTGTCGGCGCCGACGACAGGGTCGCGGCCGACGCGAGTGAAGCGGCACTCGACCTTTCCTTTGCGGTGATGCGCTGTCTGGAAGCGCTGACCCCGGCCGAGCGCGCAGCCTTCTTCCTGCACGATATCTACGAGGTGCCTTTCGCCGAGGTCGCCGAGACGATCGGCGTCAGCCCGGCGGCAGCCCGCAAGCAGGCCGAACGCGCGCGAAAGGCGCTGGCTGAGGCCAGGCCGCGTTTCAAGCCCGAACCGGGCGACCTTGCGCGGCTTGAAACAGCCTTCCGCATGGCAAGCATCCACGGTGACGACGGCCCGCTGCGCGCGCTGCTGGCGGAGGATGTGGAGTTTGTGTCCGATGGCGGCGGCAAGGCGATCGCCGCTCGCAACATCGTGCGCGGTCTCGACAATGTGGCGCGGCTGTTCATGGGGCTGATCCGTGGCTACGACAAACACTCGATCCGGCTGGAGCGGGCCGCAGTCAATGGCGAACCCGGACTTATCGCGTTTCACCATGGCGAACTGATCCAGACCGTTGCATTCCGGCTCGATGATGACCGGCGCATTTCAGCTTTCTATATCGTTCGAAATCCGGACAAGCTGGCTCGCGCCGTTCAGGCGATCTGACCCGCCTCCCAGCCGAGAATGGCGCGTTTGCGCGTCAGCCCCCAGTGATAGCCGGTGAGCGCGCCGGACTTGCCCATCGCGCGATGGCACGGGACAACGAACGAAACCGGGTTTGCGCCGACGGCGGCGCCGACGGCGCGGTTGGCGTCGGGCCTGCCGATATCGCGGGCGATATCGGAATAGGCGACTGCCTTTCCCATCGGGATTTTCATGAGCGCTTTCCAGACGCGGATTTGGAAATCGGTGCCGATGAGCACGACGCGCAAGGGCTCGTCGGATCGCCAGCGCGACGGATCGAAAACCCGAGCCGCATAGGGCAACGTCGCCGCCAAGTCTTCAACATGGGTTGCGTTCGGCCAGCGCTTCGTCATGTCGTCCAGCGCCGCCCGCTCGCCGCCCGGGTCGCAGAAGGCGAGGCCGGCAAGCCCCCGCTCCGTCACCATGATAAGTGCGATACCGAAAGGCGAGATGTGGAAGCCATGCCGGATCGTCAGCCCCGCGCCGCGGTTCTTGTAGTCGCCGGGCGACATCGCCTCGTGCGTGACGAAAAGGTCATGCAGCCGCCCGGGACCTGAAAGGCCGGCTTCCAGCGCGGTCTCGAGGAGCGGCATGCCCTCGTCCAGCAGTTTGCGGGCATGGTCGATGGTCACCGCTTGCAGGAATGCCTTGGGACTGAGGCCGGCCCAGCGGGTGAAAAGCTTCTGCAATCCGGTCGGAGTTTCGCCGACCTCGCGGGCAAGCGCCTCCAGCGATGGCTGGTCGCGGAATTCGAGGCTGATCTTCTCGATCACGCGGCGCACGATTTCATAATCGCCGCCAAGCTCGTTTGTGATGTCCTGCTGCAAAATCGCGGTCTGCGCGTTCATGGTCGCGTCTCCGGGGAGGAATTGTTTGGTACGCTCATTTTGAGCCCGCACTGACACCGCCGCCACCCGTTTCTTGCGCTAGCGCCGAGCCGTCGCCAATGCCCTTGAGAAAGCGGCGGCGAAACTCTCCCGGTCGCCAGGGTTCAAGAAACCGCCGATCGGTACCGTCTCGCCCCGGGAGGTCACCGCCATTCCGGTAATGCCGATCTCGTCGTGCCGGGCGACCCTGAATCGCGCCCACAACGGATTGAACAAGTGCCGGCGCGACTTGCCGGATGGCGCGATTTTCAGGATTTCCAGGGCCGTGCGCGTAACCGTCACCTCTTCGCGGGCGCGCGCTGCGCGGTAGGACAGGCGAAAGGCGATGTAAATCGCCAGCACGTCGAGACCGAAGAAGCCGAACACCGGCCATGCGCCGTGCGCCAGAAAGAACGCGCCGGTTCCGAGCCAGAGCACCGACAGAAACCCCATGAGAATGAGGAACCCACGCCGGCCGAGCGAACGGTACGGCGTGAGCAATGCCCGGAAGATCGGCTCGTCGGCAGGTTTCGGGTTTCGTTCGTCCATGGCTGTGATTATAGAGGCCGGATGACAAAGCCCAAGCCCAAAAAATCCGTTCTGCCCGCCGGCAAGCCGCGCGCAAAGCGGCGGCCGCGTTCGAAATACACGCCGGACGAGGTCCGCGAGATCTTTCGCCGCCTTTCCGTTCAGCGCCCGGCGCCGAGGGGCGAACTGCAGCATGTGAACCCGTACACGCTGGTGGTTGCCGTGGCGCTGTCGGCACAGGCGACGGATGCCGGGGTCAACAAGGCGACGAGCGAGTTGTTCAAGGTTGCCGACACGCCGCAGAAGATGCTTGCTCTGGGCGAGGAGAGGCTGGGAGAATACATCCGCACCATAGGACTCTGGCGAAACAAGGCGAAAAACGTCATCGCCCTGTCGAAAAAGCTGGTCGAGGATTTCGGCGGGGTGGTGCCCGAGACCCGCGAGGAACTGATGACGCTGCCGGGCGTAGGCCGCAAGACCGCCAATGTGGTGTTGCAGATGGCGTTCGGCGAGGCGACGATCGCCGTCGATACCCACATTTTCCGCATCGCCAACCGTCTTGGCCTGGCGCCCGGCAACACGCCCGACGAGGTTGAGGATCACCTGATGCGGGTAGTCCCGCCGGAGTATCTCTACCACGCGCATCACTGGCTCATCCTGCACGGGCGCTATTGCTGCAAGGCGCGCAAACCCGACTGCGAGGTTTGTGTCATCGCGGATATCTGCAAGGCGCCCGACAAGAGTTGCGACGTTCCCGCCGCTCTCGTCGAATTGCCGCCGCAGGTGGTCTGAGCGGCCCGGAAGGCTCTATTTCAGGTTCCTGATCGTAAAGATATTGGCGGCGGGGCCCGTGTCAGAAGCCGACGCCGCAAATTCAACGAAACCGTCGAGCGAATCGATGCACACCGTGTCGCCGTCGCACAGCCGGAAGCCGAACTTGCCCTCGCGAGCCGCCGCCTTGGCCTGCTCGTCCGCCACGGAATGGGCGAAGTAGAATCCCTTTCGGTCATCGGTAAGCCTGATCAGCCCGTAGAGAAAAGCTTGGCCGCTATCCTCCGAAACCGCGATCTGGCCCACGTAGGTGTTTTCGTCCAGCGCCTTGATGCGAACTGCGGATTCTTCTCCCTCGTCGGGGTCGATGTACAGGTCACCGACGCGATTGAGCGTGATTTCCTGGCCGCCAGGATCGGTATAAGTGATTGTCGAAAAGGGAAAATCAGCTTCCTCGGCGCTGATCAATGCTGTTTCGCTTCTGAAGCAGCCTGAAAGGACAACTGCCAGGACCAGCAGAAGAAGGTTTTCCCGAACGAGTTTGTGCCACAACATTTAAGTGCCCTCAATCGGCGAAAGCCGGCGACGGCGGCGATGAAGGTTTCCGCAGCGCTCCGGCGATCATAGACGGTTCCGGTGCCTTCTCAAGCGCAGCGTGTGCCGGGTTCCCGGGCCGACCGGCGGTACATTGGCTCTGCGGGAGAGTTCCGCGTCTGGGGCCAATTCCCATTCGGTTGAACTCACGCTAGACTTCGCCTCGTATTGGCGGAGTTTCCGAACGATGTCCGAAGGTAGCGTCACGGTTCTTGTCGGCACCACCAAGGGTGCGT
>JBFIBB010000182.1:0-7307 GCA_041582695.1 Rhizobiaceae bacterium | reverse complement strand
GCGGTGTCCTTCAGCCCAATCGCCGAGAGAAGCCGGCCATGACTGCGCAGGTAGGAGTTGTGACAGTCTATCGCGATGACGTCTCCGGTGATGACATTGCCATTCTCATCCGATTTGCTGGTCTCCAGCAGGGATTGCCACGATCCGAGATCGTTCCAGGAAAAGGTGGCCGGAACCATCGAGATCAAGTCGGCCTTTTCCATTACCGCGTAGTCGATCGAAATCGACGGGATGCCGGAATACGCGTCGGCTGGCAAATAGGTTCCGGTAACGTCGCTTGAGGTTTCTGCAAACGCACGCTCGGCGCCCCGCCAGATTTCGGGCGCATGACTGGCAAAAGCGTCGCGCATGGCGCTGGCACGAAAAAGAAAAATTCCGGTGTTCCAGAAAAACGTGCCGGCCCGCAGATAGGATTTCGCGGTATCCAGGTCGGGCTTCTCGACAAAACGCCTGACCGTGTGAACGGGCCCGGTGCTGTCGGAAACCTCGATGTATCCGTATCCGGTTTCGGGATGTGATGGCGTCACGCCAAAGACCACGAGGCAGCCGGCCTGAGCCGCATCCGTGCCTGCTTCCACCGATTGCCAGAATTGCGCATCGGTCGCGATGACGTGATCCGACGGCACGACCAGCACCAGTTCGTCCCCGTGGGTTTCGAGCGCAGTCAGCGTCGCGATCGCGACTGCAGCGGCGGTGTTGCGGCCAATCGGCTCGTATATCGCCGTGCCGCCCTTGAGGTCGACGCCGGCGAGGTCAGATTGCACCCGCGCCGCGTGGCGCTCGGAAGCAATCAGGTGGACCGGCGTTTCACCGTTTTCGCGCGAAAGAAGCCTGCGTACGGTGCCGACGAGCATGGAGCCGTCACCGGACAGGTCGTGGAACTGCTTGGGATTATCCTCCCTCGACAGCGGCCACAGGCGTGAACCGATGCCACCGCTCATGACGAAGCTGATAATTCGCGGCCCGTTCATGCTACTGCCTTGGGTTATCCTGAAATTGTTGTCACAGGGTCTGGTTATAGGCGCCGACTTCCGCGTTTTCACGCAAAACCCGGTCGACGGCGTCGAACATTTCTCGTTTTCTCGCTTCCGAAACCGGGCTTTCAACAACCACAACCAGTTCCGGCTTGTTGGAAGAAGCGCGCACAAGTCCCCAGGTGCCATCCTCGGCAACGACACGAACGCCATTGACGGTAACCAGGTCGGCGATTGCCTGACCGGCGACCGTTTCGCCTTTGTCGCGCATTGCAACGAACCGCTTCACCACCCGTTCGACGACATCGTACTTGATCTCGTCGGCGCATTGGGGCGACATCGTTGGCGAACCGTATGTCAGCGGCAGGTCGCGGTACAGATCGGCCATCGACTTTCCATGATTGCGGTCAAGCATCTCGCAAACAGCGATTGCGGTGACCAGCCCGTCATCGTAGCCACGGCCGATCGGCGCGTTGAAAAAGAAATGGCCGGATTTTTCGAACCCGGCTATTGCATCCAACTCGGCGACGCGGCGCTTGATATAGGAATGCCCGGTCTTCCAGTAATCGGTTCTCGCACCGTTGGCCTTCAGCACCGGATCGGCCGCGAACAGACCGGTCGACTTGACATCGGCCACGAACACGGCCCCCTGAACGAGCGTAGAAATATCACGGGCCAGCATGACCCCGACCTTGTCAGCAAATATCTCGCTGCCCTCGTTGTCGACAACGCCGCAGCGGTCGCCGTCGCCATCGAAGCCTAGTCCGACATCGGCGCCGGTTTCCAGCACCTTGTCGCGGATGGCATGCAGCATCTTCATGTCTTCGGGATTGGGATTGTAGCGCGGAAACGTGTGGTCGAGCGCTTCGTCCAGCGGGATCACCTCGCAACCGATGCGTTTCAACAATTCCGGCGCGAATGCTCCCGCCGTGCCGTTGCCGCAGGCGGCCACGACCCTGAGTGGGCGGGATATCTTCCTGCCGTCCGCGAGGTCGGCAAGGTAGCGTTCGCGAAAACCCGGAACGAACTCGTAAGAACCACTGCCAGACAGGTCGAAATCGCCCGCAAGCACGATCTCTTTCAGCGCCGACATCTCGCCGGGACCGAAGGTCAGCGGACGCTGGCATCCCATCTTGACGCCAGTCCAGCCATTCTCGTTGTGAGACGCCGTCACCATGGCGACCGAAGGCACATCAAGCGCGAACTGCGCGTAATAGGCCATGGGCGAAAGCGCCAGTCCGATATCGCGCACGCGTGCTCCGGCGGCCATGAGGCCCGACACCAGCGCCAGCTTTATTCCCAAGGAGTAGGAACGGAAATCATGGCCGGTAACGATGTCAGGTCCGGCGCCAAGCCGGCGTATCAGCGTGCCGAGCCCCATGCCGAGCGCCTGTACGCCCATCAGATTGAGCTCGGGCGGCGTTTCGGAGGCCGGATGGCCGAACCACCAGCGCGCATCGTATTCGCGAAATCCGGTCGGTTTGACGAGTGGCGTGGTTTCGAAGTCAAAACTGTTGGGCGCTAGGTCCGCTACTGGTTTGGAAAACACTGGCAGCGCCCTTTCATGCTCCGGAGATGGCAATCGCTGTTATATGGCTTGCGGCAGTTAACATCCGATTGCCTTGTAAGGTCACAAAAATGGTCTGCCAAGAGCCGAATGCGGCTTGCAGCGCCCATGACCGGAGGCTAGAAGCGCGCGGGTTGGTCACGGAGTGTAGCGCAGCCTGGTAGCGCACCTCGTTCGGGACGAGGGGGTCGCAGGTTCAAATCCTGCCACTCCGACCAGTTATCCATTCTCTCGAAAATGCACGCTTGGAAACCGGACGGGTTTGCCCCGCCGGAGCGCGAAACAACGAACTTTCGCAACCTTCAACCGCGTGCGCCGGCGCTCGGCGCACCAAGACCGAGCTGAAACGTTTCCGCGCCGGTAGATCTGGCTCTATGCCGGTTTTTCTCCGTCCTTGTCCGGCGACAGCCCTTCGAGATTTACACCGATTGCGTCGCCGATTTTCTTCATTGCCGGCATCGCCACCGCCATATCGAGGATCGCATCGATTACCTGGCCGGAAGCCGAGCCTGTCTGAGCGTTGTCGCCGGAGCGACTCATCCCGTTGATATTGTTGATCGAGATGCCCTTGATCTTCTCGGCCGGTTTTACCGCCTTTTCAATGATACCCGGCATGGCGGCAAGGCGCGCCTTCTCCAGTTCCAGTGAAACGGTTGCGGCGGAACGCGTGTTCTCGGCCTTTATCCGGGCCGCCTCGCCTTCGGCCTCGGCAAGCCTGATGATCTTATGGGTTTCCGCCTCCTCCCGCTTGATGACACTGCGCAGCTTGGCGATCTCCTTTTCGCTTTCGGCTGAAATTCTCGTGCGGGCGGCGTTCGCTTCCGCATCGCTTCGCGCCGATAGCAGCGCGACCTTTCCCCGCCGCTCGGCCTCGGCAAGCTGACGCAAAGTCTGCAATTCCTCTTCCGCCTTGACGAGGGCGGCCTGCGCGGAGGTTGCGTCGGCTTTTGCCTTGCTGCCTTCCTTGCTTTTGGCGGCGGTGGCGATCTCCCGGTCCTGTTCGGCGGCGTCGAGCGAGGTGGCCTGGGCGATTTCCGCAGCGCGCACCGATTGCTCGCGGGCAATGCTGGCGGACTGTATCTGCTGCTCCATCTGGATGCGGGCGTAGGCCGCCTCGCGCTCGGCTTCCGCCTTGCGCCTTGCGACTTCGGCAAGCTGCGCGGCGAGCAGCGTTTCGACCTCCTGCGTCTGTGCGATCTCGGCACGCCGTTCTTCCAGTTCGATCTCGAGCTTGCGCCGGTTGGCTTCCATCTCCGCTTTCCGGACCGCCACCTGGCTTTCGCTCTCGATTTCGGCGCGTTCCTTCTTGGATTTCGAGATCACCTCGGCCAATTTGCGCATGCCGACTGCGTTGAACGCATTGTTCTCGTCCAGCGCGGAAAACGGAGTCTGGTCGAGCGCCGTCAGCGAGACGCGGTCGAGCTCCAGCCCGTATCTTTTCAGAACATCCGTCAGCGCATCACGCACCTGGCGGACGAATTCCGACCGGTTCTCGTGCAATTCGTCCAGCGTCAATCGGGCCGCAACCGAGCGCATGGCATCGACGAGCATGCCTTCGATCAGGCTCTTGATCTGCTCCGGTTGAAAGGTACGTTTTCCCAGTGTTTGGGAAGCACGCACTATGGCCTCGTCTTCCGGAATGACCGAAGCGTAGAATTCCGCGCTCATGTCGATGCGGAGCCGGTCCTTGGTGATCAGCGAACTCTCGCCGGACCTTGCCACGTCCATGCGGATCGTCTGCATGTTGACCCGGCTGATTTCGTGGAAAAACGGTATCGCCAGCGTGCCCCCGTCGATCACGACCTTGCGGCCGCCGATGCCGGTGCGAACGAAGCTCACTTCGTTGGTGGCCCGTTCGTAAAACCACGCGGCCAGCGCGACAAGCACGCCGAGGATAACCAGCAGAAGAATGATCCAGCCGATGGCGCCCATCGTCTCCTCCCTCAGTTAACGTTCAAAATACCGGTGGGAAATGGCGGCCACCTCGCTCCAGCGTAATCCAGCGTAATTCGGAAAACGCGTCGAGCGACCAGTGGCCGCCATACCGCCCCACCCCGGATGCTTTGACACCGCCGAACGGCACATGCGGCTCGTCGTTGACGTTCTGGCAGTTGATATGAACCATGCCGGTTTCCAGCCTTCCGGCAAGCCTCAGCGCGCGCGCCTCGTCGCGTGTGCAAACCGCCGCCGTCAAGCCGTATTCGGTGTCATTGTTGAGGGCCACTGCCTCGTCCTCGTTTCTGAACGAACAAACAATCACGACCGGCCCGAAGGTCTCGTTGTGCCAGATATCCATGTCAGGCGTGACGTTGGTCAGCACCGTGGGTTCGACGAAATTGTCCCAGCATTTGCCGCCGAGTTCGACCGTGGCACCCTTGGCAACCGCATCGTCGATCAGCGCCTTCACGCGCAGCGCCTGGCGGTTGTTGATCAGCGGTCCGATCACATTGTCCTTGTCGTCGGTGTGACCGGTGCGAAGCCTGCCCGCCCGCGACAGGAAATCAGACATGAACTCGTCATAGATCTTCTCATGGACCAGCAGTTTCTCCGTCGACATGCAAATCTGGCCCTGATGCATGAAACTGCCGAAGTTAGCGGCCTTGGCAGCGTGTTCGAGATCGGCATCCTCCAGAACGATCATGCTGTCCTTGCCGCCAAGCTCGACACAGGCCTTCTTCAGATGCGCCCCGGCCTTGGCCGCGATATGGCGACCAACCGCCGTCGATCCGGTGAACGAGATCGCCTTCACATGGGGATGCGCGATCATCTCGTCGCCTATTTCGCCGACGCTGTCGCGCGAACAGGTGACAACATTGAAAACGCCGGGCGGAACGCCCGCTTCCTCCAGTATCTCGGCGAAGTAGAGACCGCCGGCATAGGGCGTATCCTCGGACGGTTTCAGCACTACCGTATTGCCGACAGCCAGAGCGGCGGAAAAGCCGCGCGCGGTGAGAATGCCCGGCATGTTCCAGGGAGATATGACGCTGACCACGCCGAGCGGCCAGCGCGTCGCCATAGACAGTTTGCCATGTTCGGAGGGAAGCACCTCGCCAATGCTCTGGTAGCAAAGAGCGGCCGCCGAGCGGAAAATCTCCGCGACATAACCGGCCTCGAACACGCCTTTGCCGTACCAGCCGCCACCCTCGTTCACCGCTGCGTTGACGAAGTCGGCAGAGCGGTGTTCCCACACATCCGCCACGTCGAGCAGGATTTTCGCTCGTTTGTGAAACGGCAGCCCGGCCCAGGCAGGAAATGCGGCCTGGGCCGCCTCGATCGCCCGGCGGACGTCATCACGCGTACCATCCGGGATGCGGGCGTAGAGCGAATTGTCCGAGGGGTTCAGATCCTCGAATGTCCGCATGCCTGGTACCCATTGACCGCCGATATAGTGTCCCCGAATTTGCGGGGAAGAGACGCTCACTTTGTCCAACATTGTTCTGCCTCCCAGAAAAGTGCAGTTATCCTCAGGGTTTACGGCCAGGTGGCCTGTAGTTTCGCGCATTCGCGGCCGCAGCTTCGATTTCGGCCAGCAAAGTGCTCAAACGATCCGCGCCGGATTTCAGATCGGGCATCTTCCCGGCTCTCGTCGCTGTCGCCGGTGGCGCAAACGATCTGTGTGCGGGACCGGTCCCGTTTGTCCGCGCCGCCTTTCCGGCGCCTGCCGCCGATCGGGCGCTGGCTCCGGCAACGAGGCTGTTGATGTCTATGCCGTGATGCGCGCCGGATGAAGCAGTAGTTCCGTTGACGCCTGCCGGTGGAAGACCCGGCGCTGCCGGCAGAGGAGGCAGAACAGGACTCGCGTGAGAGCGCGGTGCCGCCGGTCCTGCGGCTGGCGGCAGCTTCGGAACAGGCGCGGGCGGCGGCGCAGCTCTCGGTGAATATTGCGCCAGCGCCGCCGATGCTATGTCCATCGGCGAGACGGCGTCCTTCGGCGCGGGTCTTGACGTCACCGCCGCCGCGGCGATTTCGGGACGCGGCGCGGCTGCTGCAGGCACGGCGGGGGCTGGCCTGCGGCCTACCGTCGGCGAAGCAGCGCCGGCCGCACCCAGATAAGCCTTCTGAACGGCCGGGTCATGCATCAGGGCATCGGCCGCGGCCTCCTTCACGATCGTCCCGTTCTCCAAAACGTAGCCGCGGTCGGCGATCGCGAGGCTCTGTTTGGCGTTCTGCTCGACCAGCAGAATTCCGATTCCGGATTTGCGGACCGCGTCAAGACTGTGGAACAGGTCCTTGCAAAGCATCGGCGACAAGCCGAGCGACGGTTCATCGAGCATCAGGATTTCGGGATTGGACATCATGGCGCGGCCGACCGCCACCATCTGCTGCTCGCCGCCGGACATGGTGCGAACGACCTGCCTCTGACGTTCCCTCAATCTTGGGAACAGCTGGAAGACACGCTCGAGATTTGCGCTTTCCTCGTCGCGGGCACGCTCGCCGTAAGCGCCGAGTGACAAGTTTTCAGCAACGGTGAGTTCTCCGAAAATGCCGCGACCTTCGGGAACAAGCGCGACGCCCGCTTCGACGATGCGATCCGGCTTCAGCGAAACGAGGTCGACGCCGCCCATGCTGACGGAACCGGAAACGACGCCTTCGCTGATGCCGCTGATCGCTTTCAACAGGCTCGACTTGCCGGCGCCATTGGCGCCTAGGATCACAACGATTTCGCCTTTGCCCACGCGGACAGACGCATGTTCAAGGGCGCGATGCCGGCCGTAGCTGACCGATAACTGCCTCACCTCAAGCATCGTCGTCTCCAAGGTAGGCGC
>JBFIBB010000181.1:0-7352 GCA_041582695.1 Rhizobiaceae bacterium | reverse complement strand
TCAGCGCTTCGAGAAGGCGCACATCGCTGTGCGGCAACGATTTTTCGATGACCTCGACGGTGATCTTGTTTTTCGGCACCTTGTGGCGTTCGACCAAAGCCATGAATTTCGCCATCGCCTCTTCATCTTCCAGCACCCTGGCGTCGAAATTCAGGGATATGCCCGGAAAATTGCTGATCTTGCGGTTTGCAAACGCAAGATCCCGCAGAACAAGCTCGGCAATCGCCATTGCCGCCGAGACGCGCTCCTCGTTGTTGCGCAAATGCGCAAACAGCGCGCTCGGTCCAACCAGTGGCCCATTGGAAAGTTGCATCCGTATCAGCGCCTCGAAACCGACAACTGAGCCTGTCTCGATGTCGAACTGCGGCTGATAGAACGGTATCAGCGTTGCGCTCGAGACATCGTTTGCCTGCTCGCCGGCATTACGGGTCGAGGGCCGGCTCACGGGCGTGTAGTCTGACACAATCTGCCGCAAGGCGGATGGCGCGTAGGGTTTCTGCAAGACGGTGAGGACGGAAAACCCGTGAATTTCGGCAAGCCGCTTCGCTGCGGCCAGAACCGTATCGTTATGTCCGGACGCCAGGATGATCGCGCCACTGAAATCGCGCTCGGCCAGCCGGCGCAAAAATTCCAGACCGTCAATATCGGGAAGCGTGAGATCGAGAATAATGAGATCGTAGGGTTCGGATGCTGTCGCGATCGCCAACAGCCCGTCATACCCGTTCAACGCGCCATCAAACGTACACCCTTCGATTCTGGTTATCGTCCTGCGCGCGAGATCTATGATCTCTTGACTGTCCTCAACGATTAAAACCCGCTTAGTCACCGCCCGACCCCGGAAAGATATCGATGGTTGTATATTTCAGATAAAACTTAATATTCCCTTTTCTGCATCTGTTGTTGGGGATTTTTCGCTTAAGAATCCGGGGAAAAAGACCAAAATCAAAAGGGTTTCAGCGCCTTCACTGGATCGAATCCCCGCGGCCGGATAAACGCAACCTCCATTTGAACGCGGCGCGATTGCCGTGTCGTCCGAAAATCGTGGTTCTTCTCACACGCGCTCCGGTACCGCCGCATCGATGATGCGCAACTGCGGCGTGGTTCGGCCGTTCCATGTGTTTGCTCCGAGGGTTCCGGCGACATGCAGCGACGAGCCGCGATTTTCGCCGAGCACGCGGCCAAGATCGGTGTCGGCGGAGCGGAACGCCATCGCCTGCAACCTGCCACCCGCTTGGGACTTCAGCGAAATGCGCAAATGCCCCGCACCAACGATCCGCACGTCGGTGACCAGATGATGCGGCAGTGCGAATACGGGCTGCGGATTGCCAGCGCCGTAGGGACCGGCCTTCTCGAGTGTCTCAACAAGCTCCAGAGTTGCACCGTCAGCAGACAAGGCGCCATCGATCTTGAGGGTTTCATTGCGGCGGACTTCGGCCACTGCTTCACCTGCCGTCTCCTCGAAATAAGCCCGCAGGTCGCCCAGCCGTTTGCGATCCAGCGTGATGCCCGCGGCCATGGCATGGCCGCCGCCCTTGACCAGCAGGCCTGCCTCGACAGCGCCGCGCACCAGGCGGCCGAGGTCGATGCCCGGGATGGAGCGGCCCGAACCGGTGCCCAAACCGTTTCGGTTGAACGCGATCGCAAAGGCGGGGCGGCGCATGTTGTCCTTGAGCCGTGACGCCAGGATGCCAACGATGCCCGGGTGCCAGTCCCCGCTCTCGGTCAGGAGGACCGCAGGTCCGCCTCCGCGCGCAATCTCGGCTTCGGCTTGCGCCATCGCGTCGGCAAGCATCGACTGCTCCATTGCCTGTCGCTCGGCATTCAGTGCATCGAGTTTTGCGGCGATCTCTTCGGCTTCGGCCGGATTGTCGGAGGCCAGCAGACGGCTGCCCAAAGCTGCATCGCCGATCCTGCCGCCGGCGTTGATGCGCGGCCCGATAGCGAAGCCAAGGTGAAATGGCGACAGCGGTTCGCCGATTCGGGCCGCGCGTGCGAGTGCCGCCAGTCCGGTATTGTTCTGCGAATGCGCCACGATCAGACCGCGGCTGACGAATGCCCGGTTCACACCGGTCAGCGGAACGACATCGCAGACGGTCGCCAAAGCGACCAGATCGAGCAGCGCCAGCAAATCGGGGGCGGCGGGACGGTGACCGGCCTGGCGCAATATCTTTGCCACCTGCACGAGTGCCAGGAACACGACGCCGGCCGCGCACAGATGACCCTGCCCCGACACGTCGTCATCGCGGTTCGGATTGACCACCGGAACGCTCGAAACGAACCCGTCGCCGATCTGGTGATGATCGAGCACAACGACATCGGCACCGGCCTGCACGGCCGCGTCCACAGACGGCGCGCTGTTGGTGCCGCAATCGACGGTGACGATCAGCGTGGCGCGGCCAGCAAGATCGGTCATCGCTTCGGGATTGGGTCCGTATCCTTCGAATATGCGGTCGGGGATATATATTTCCGCTTCAACGCCGAAATGGGCGAAGAAACGTTTGAGCAACGCCGAGGAAGCGGCCCCGTCCACATCGTAGTCGCCGAATATCGCCACCTTCTCCCGCGACATGATCGCGCCGGCTATCCGGCGTGCGGCAGCGTCCATATCGGTCAGGCTTGCCGGATCGGGCAAGAGGTCGCGAATGGTCGGCTCGAGATAGCGCTCTGCGGATTCCGGCGTTACGCCGCGCGCCGCCAGTACGCGGGCAACCAAGTCGGGAATGCCATGCGCCTGCGCCATCGCCAGGGCCGCGTTTTCCTGGCGCGTTTCGAGACGCTGCCGCCAGGCAAGCCCTCTTGCCGAGCTGCGCACGTCGAGAAAATACCGCTTGGCCGCATCCGTCATCGCCGCAATCTAGCGCCGATTCGTTTCTTCAGGAAAATTTTTCCATGTCCTGATGGCGGGCCTTGATTTCGCGCACGGTCTTCGACGAAGAGCGCATCACGATCGTTTCGGTAGTGATGAAGTTGCGGCCGAATTTCACACCCGACAGCATATTGCCGTCCGTCACGCCCGTTGCCGAGAAAAACACCTCGCCGCGCGCCATTTCGTTTTCCGCGTAGACCTTGTTCGGATCGCTAATGCCCATGTCCGCGGCGCGGGCCAACTTTTCCGGCGTGTCGAGCACCAGCCGGCCCTGCATCTGACCCCCGGTGCAGCGCAATGCCGCGGCGGCCAGCACGCCTTCCGGCGCGCCGCCGATGCCCATGTAGATGTCGATGCCGGTTTCCTCCGGATCGGTCGTGTGTATCACGCCGGCGACATCGCCATCACCGATCAGGCGGATGGCCGCTCCGGTGCCGCGCACCGCCTCGATCAGCTTGGCATGTCGCGGACGGTCAAGAATGCAGGCCGTTATCTCGGCAACGGGTACGCCCTTGGCTTTGGCCAGGTTACGGATATTCTCGTCGGCGGGCGCGTCGAGATCGACAACACCGGCCGGATAACCCGGGCCGATGGCGATCTTCTCCATATAAACGTCGGGTGCAAACAGCAGACTGCCCTTTTCCGCGATGGCGATGACGGCAAGCGAGTTCGGCAGGTTTTTAGCGCAAATAGTAGTCCCCTCGAGCGGATCGAGCGCGATATCGACTGTCGGTCCTTTTCCGGTACCGACCTTCTCGCCGATATAAAGCATCGGCGCCTCGTCGCGTTCGCCTTCGCCAATGACAACGGTGCCATCGATTGGCAGCCGGTTCAGTTCCGAGCGCATGGCATCGACGGCGACCTGATCGGCGGCCTTTTCGTCGCCGCGCCCGCGCAAGCGCGCAGCGGCAACCGCCGCCCTCTCGGTCACGCGGGCCAGTTCCAGGGCCAGTATGCGGTCGAGGCCGGATTTCGCGCTTTCGCCCATGCTGTCACACTCCTGTCCGAAATTACGTTGCCATGGGCACATCACGCACCCGGCAATGGTGGGGTCTGTTTAGTCAATCATGCCGGCAAACAGCAAGCATTGTTTGCCGGCCGCACATTTTGTCGACAAGCCATTTGTCAGGCGGCGCGCTCGATCCTGATTACCTGCGCCTTGTCAATCAGATGGCCGTCCTTCGTGATGCCGTCAACGGCCTTGCGCACCGCGGCTTCCGTGGTTTCGTGGGTCACCAGAACGACGGTTTTCTGCGAGGCGTCGCCGTTGTGATCGCCGTGCTGGACGATCGATTCGAGCGAGATGTTGTTTTCGGCCATACGACCAGCGATCGCGGCGAATACGCCGGTACGGTCATGCACGGTCAGGCGAATGAAATAACCACCTGCATGGGAGCGCATCGCAGCCCGCTTGTAGGGGGCAAGCGCCTTGGCCGGGCGGCCGAAGACCGGTCCGTTCTGGAAGCCGGGACGGCTTTTGGCGATATCGGCGATGTCGCCGACCACAGCCGATGCCGTTGCGTTGCCGCCGGCGCCGGGACCGGAAAGCAACAACTCCCCCAGAATGTCGGTCTCGATCGCAACCGCGTTGGTGACGCCGTGGACCTGTGCAATCACCGAAGCCGTCGGCACCATGGTCGGATGCACCCGCTGTTCGATACCGCTCTGCGTCTTCTGGGCCACGCCAAGCAGTTTGATGCGGTAGCCGAGCGCGGCCGCGGCCTGAATGTCGGCCTGGGTGATGTTGGAGATGCCTTCCATGTAGATGGCGTCGGGCTGTATCCGGGTGCCGAAGGCAAGGCAGGTCAGGATCGACAGTTTGTGCGCGGTGTCATGACCCTCGATATCGAAGGTGGGATCGGCCTCCGCATAGCCGAGCTTCTGCGCATCCGCCAAACAGTCGGAAAAGGAAATGCCCTCCTCCTCCATGCGGGTGAGGATGTAGTTGGCCGTACCGTTCATAATGCCGAACAGGCGATGGATCGTGTTGCCGGCCAAGGCTTCGCGCATTGTCTTGATCACCGGGATGCCGCCGGCGACCGCCGCCTCATAATTGAGCAATATTCCCTTTTCCTCGGCGATTTCGGCAAGCTCAACGCCGTGGCGAGACAAAAGCGCCTTGTTGGCGGTTACCACATGTCGTCCCGCCTTCAACGCTTCGGTGACACTGGCAAGCGGCGCACCGTCGGCGCCGCCGATCAACTCGACGAAGACGTCAATGCCGGGATCGCGCGCCAGCGCCACCGGGTCGTCGTACCAGCGCGCCGCGGAAACATCGATGCCGCGATTTTTGGCGCGGTCACGCGCCGAAACGGCGGCAACGGTTATGTCGCGGCCGCATTGCCGCTTCAATTCGGCGGCCTTGCCGCTCAAAACGCGGATGACGGATGCGCCGACAGTTCCAAGTCCCGCAATTCCAACTTTAAGCGCTTCGGCCATGCTTGCCGTCCCCCCGGATTGGTTCGTTCGTCTTGTGGATCAGCGCCGGGCGCTCAGCGAAATGACGTTGTCGGGCCGGCCGCCGGTTTCCGCCAGGAACTTCCTGATCGAGCGCGCTGCCTGCCGGATACGGTGCTCGTTCTCGACGAGCGCGATGCGAACGAAACCTTCGCCGTGTTCTCCGAAGCCGATGCCGGGAGCGACGGCCACATCTGCGCGTTCGACCAAAAGTTTCGAAAACTCGAGCGAACCCATTTCGCGAAATTCCTCGGGAATCGGGGCCCAGGCGAACATGGTTGCCGCCGGCGGCGGCACGTTCCAGCCGGCGCGGCCAAAAGCGTCAACCATGACGTCACGGCGCTTGCGGTAGGTTTCGCGCACCTCGGCGATGTCGGAACCGTCGCCGTTGAGCGCGGCGGCGGCCGCCACCTGGATCGGCGTAAACGCGCCGTAGTCAAGATAGGACTTCACCCTGGTCAACGCGCTGACCAGTCGTTGGTTGCCAACCGCAAATCCCATGCGCCAACCGGGCATGGAAAAGGATTTCGACATCGAGGTGAATTCGACCGCGATATCCTTTGCGCCCGGCACTTCAAGCACCGACGGGGGCGGATTGCCGTCGAAATAGATCTCGGCATAGGCGAGATCCGAAAGGATGATTATGTCGTGCTTGCGGGCGTAGGCGACCACGTCCTTGTAGAAGTCGAGCGTCGCTACATGCGCGGTCGGATTCGACGGGTAGTTGAGGATCAGCGCCAGGGGTTTCGGGATCGAATGTTTCGTTGCCCGTTCCAGCGCCGGAATGAACCCGCCATCGGGCTCGACCTGGATGGAGCGGATGACCCCGCCCGACATGATGAAGCCAAAGGCATGAATCGGATAGGTCGGATTCGGGCAAAGCACCACGTCACCCGGCGCGGTGATGGCCTGCGCCATGTTGGCGAAACCCTCTTTCGATCCGAGCGTCGCGACGATCTCGGTTTCGGGATCGAGTTTGACGCCGAAGCGGCGCTTGTAATACGCGGCCTGGGCGCGGCGCAGCCCCGGAATGCCACGGGACGCGGAATACCGGTGGGTTCTCGGGTCCTTGACCACATCGCAAAGTTTCTCGACGATCGTGGCGGGCGTGGGGAGATCGGGATTTCCCATCCCCAGATCGATGATGTCGGCGCCGGCGGCGCGCGCGCTCGCCTTCAGGCGGTTAACCTGCTCAAATACGTATGGCGGCAGTCGGCGAACCTTGTGAAACTCTTCCATGACGGTCCTGCATCAGTTCGGAATGGTGGTGCGGCTATAAACCGGTTTGCATCGGCGGTCGAGTGGCGAGGATCGGGCCGCCTTATTTTCGGATCGCAGTCTTATCAAATTTGCGCCCGGGCAACCCTGGCTGGCTCAGTTTTCGGTCGCCGGATCGTCGCTGCCTTCCTCGATCTGCTTCAGCGCTTCCTCGTCATGGGTACGGGCGATCTTTTTCAGTTCGGCTTGCCTGGCGCCCGGTCCACCGCCTTTCGCACCGCCGGATGCCTGTTCCGCGCGTGCGGCTCTCAGCTTTTCCAGATAGGCCTGTTTTTCGGCTGGCGTCATCTGCTCCAACTCGCCGCGCTGCACTTCGTTCAAATTCGGATACTCGCCGGTATTGTCGGGCGCGCCGGAACTGACCGCTTTTTCAGCCGCCTCCGTGTCGGCCGCATCGGCGGGTTGTTCCAGGGCGCCCTGCGGAACGGCATCCTCAATCGTCGCCGTCGCACAGCCCGACAAGACCGCCAACGCGGCAACCGCGCCGAAAACGGCTCCGCCCAGATATGCCGCGGCGCGCTGCGGTCCGCGCCCGGGAAAGAAAACCATGGCCTTTGTCATCAGTTTGTTCATGTTCCGGTGTTAAGTACCGAACTCGAAATATCTAAACCAATTGCTTGGTTGTGCGAAACACATCGTGGCATGATAATGTGTCGAAACTAATCCCGACACCGGACGAGTAACCGGAATGACTGACAATAACGAAAAAAAAGACCGGGCGACGAAAGCGGAGCAGTATCTGATCAAGGAT
>JBFIBB010000180.1:0-7422 GCA_041582695.1 Rhizobiaceae bacterium | reverse complement strand
GGCGCCCATCGTCTAGCGGTCTAGGACGCCGCCCTTTCACGGCGGAAACACGGGTTCGAGTCCCGTTGGGCGTGCCAATCCCGAATAATAAGAGCACTGTATGCGAAGCGCCTTCGGGCGTTCACGCTTCCACGGGAATGCTACAGCTTCCCGCGATCGTCCTACCGAAATCCTTCCCATCTTGACGATCAGGCCTGTTCAATGATCCGAACCTCATGCGATGAATTGCGCAAGGTTGCCTTGGTGCTGCCGAATCGGCAGCGCAAATACCGAAAAACGGTTCTTCTTTCGAACGCTCCGTTTGCGCTATTCAGGTGTTCGATATCAAGGACTTCTGTGCCGATGACCTATGTGATCACCGAGCCATGCATCGACATCAAGGATGGGGACTGCACGCGGGTTTGCCCTGTGGACTGCATATACGAGGGTGGGCGCATGTATTACATACACCCCGACGAGTGCGTGAACTGCGGCTTGTGCCTTTCGATCTGCCCCGTGGATGCAATCGTCTGGGATGGCGAGATCGCCGATGATCAGCGGATATTCGAAGCGATCAATCGCGAATACTTCAGCGAAGCCGTAACGGGACTGGGTTCGCCCCGCGGCTGGGACGAAGGCAACACGACCGACAAGGATCATCCGCTGGTGGCTGCCAGGCCGCCGCGCGCCTTGTCCCAAGCCGAAAAAACATGACAGTTTCATCGACAGGGAAATCCAGATTGGGCGGGGTGTTCGCCGCCGTGGTAACCCCGGTGACGATCAAGGGCGATCCGGACACGCCCCGGTTTCTGAAGCACGCGCGTTGGGCGCTGGAAAACGGCTGCGACGGGCTGAATGTTCTGGGCACCACTGGAGAAGCGACTTCGTTTTCCGCGACCCAGCGTTTGAAGGTGATGGAAGCGGCCTCGTCTTCCCTCGAACCCGCCAAACTGATGGTCGGCACCGGCACACCCGACCTTCGCACCACGATCGAGCTCACGGGCGCCGCAGGCCGGCTCGGATTCTCTGGAGCACTGGTTCTGCCGCCCTTCTATTACAAGGGTGTTTCGGATGCAGGGCTGTTCCGGTGGTATGCGGCTGTCATGGACGCCACAAACAATATCCCGATCTATCTCTACAACTTTCCCCAGATGACCGGCATCAACCTGTCAGTCGCTCTCATACAGGAACTGGCGGAAGCATTTCCCGATCGTCTGGCAGGCGCCAAGGACAGCTCCGGCGACCTTGCCTACGCGGCCAACCTGGCGGCAATAGACGGGCTGGCGATCTTTCCCAGCGACGAGACGGCGCTGGCGCGGGCGGACATCGACGGTTTCGCCGGGTGCATTTCGGCAACGGTCAATGTCACGGCGCCGCTGGTCGCGCGCCTGTGGCATGATCGGACAAACACCAGTCTGTCGGCCGCCGTTCGCAACGCCCGCCAGTCAATTGCCTCTCAACCGCTCATACCCGCCGTAAAGCATCTCGTCGCGAAACTGCATGGCGATGAAGCCTACGAACGAATTCTGCTGCCGCACCTGCCGCTGGACGAGAAGCAACTGGCATCGCTGCCCGATCCCGACTGCTACCGGTAAAAGTTTCCGACCGCAGCGGCCAACCGGTCGGCAAACTGGTATTCGCTCGCTGAAGATTTCGCTGACGCGCGCGCCTGCCGGACCAGTTCCTGCCGGGCTTCCGCGAAGTCGAACCGTGTGATCTTGCCATCCGCGACGACCTGCCGCCCTGCAATGTGCAGATCACGAACGTGACGGCCCGTCATCCGTGCGAGTATCAGGCCGGCCTCATCGATATCATCACGAAGGCAATCCTCCGCAAGCGCCCGGTAATCGATTACGACCAGATCGTCATCCATCTCGCGGCCAAGCACTTCGGCTGCGCTTACGGATACCGCGTCATAGATGTCGGCCGCGGTGATAGCCGGATCAATCTCATTGCCGCCGTGGAGCAAACCAAACAGCCGCATTTCTTGCCAGATATCCTGATCGTCGCTGAAACCGGTGCCGTCGAGCCCAATCGCGAAATCGAGCCCGGATTTCCGGAACTGGCCTATCGGCGCGATGCCCGAGCGAAGGCGCAGATTGGCGGACGGATTCGAGACCACGATAACACCGCGTTCGGCAAGAAGATCGCATTCATCGGGACGCAACTGCACGCCATGGGCGACGGCGAGCCGTGAAGATAGAAAGCCTATCCGGTCGAGATGCCGCACCACGCCATCGGGGAACCTCTTGTCCAGCCATTGCCGTTGCCGCGGGCTTTCAAGAAGATGCATGTGAATTCGGCAGCCAAGACGCCCGGATGCTTCGGCTATCGCCTCCAGCAACTCATCGCTGCACCACTGTGGGCCGATCGGCCCCAACTGGATATCGACATGCTCGCTGGCATGATTTCTTACGATGTCCGTCACAACGGCGATCTGGTCTGCAACCGGAGCGTACTGCGGGCGCCGCGCTTCGAATTCGGGCCAGAGACCAACCGGTACAAAACGTCGAAGCGCATCTGCACCGTCATAGGTCCAAGGTGCTTCGTCGAGCATCGGGCAGGACAATGCGAGACGAATTCCGCAATCCCGGGCCGCCCGCAATACACCGGATACCTCGTCGGCAAGGCAATCGAGCCGGAGTGAATTGTGGCAATGCATGGTGGCGCCGCAGCCATTGAGCATCAATCGCCCGAACGCGACGAGGGCCTCGAGGTAGGGATCTGTGGCGGGCCGGTTCCGGAGCCCGGCGATCCAGGGCTCGAGAGCGTTGTCCTGCAGGCCGAAATCGAGAGTTCTGATTCCGTACCCGTGGTCGTGCGCGTTAATGGGCGGTCGCATGGCCAACAGACCATTGTCGGCAGACTTTGAAGGAACTGCCGAAATACCGCCATGGCCGGGCGCGAGGTTTACATCACGCTGCGCCGGTTCCCGCCCCGGAAATGCCAGATAGCGATCTACGCGGATTTCCGTTTGCTTTTCCAAGCCGGCAGTTTCCAGATTGAGTCCAATTCCTTAAGCGCATCGCTCAATTGCTTGACCATGGCTTCGGCGGCATGTGTAAGCTTTCGGCGGCGCGACACAAGAATGCCGAGCCTGAGCCCGTCCAGCCGGGAACCTTTGAGAGGCACGCCGATTATTGATCCAGCCCTGATTTCGTCGATCATTCCGATCGGCGTATAGAAAGCAACACCCGCGCCCATCAGCACCATCGATCTCAGCATGATGAGATTGTTCGAGGTCACAAGGGCGCGACCAGTCCTTTCAAACACCGACAGCTCGACGTCGATAAGCGACCGGATCGGTTCATTGTCGAGGTGCAATAACAGATTGTATTGCGCGCATTCGGTCAGCGTAACCGATTGCCTGCCGGCGAGTGGATGATCGGCGGAAACCATCGCCATCAGCGGCATTGGTACATCGCAAACAAGCTTCGTATCCTGGGGATGAGGCAAATCGAAAGTGATGCCGAAATCCGCCTCGCCATCCGCAACGAGATCGGTGATGCGGCCATGTGATCCCGCCTGAATGCGAAAATCGACGTCGGGGCTGGATTCATGAAACGCCATGATCTGTTCGGGGATGAAGTGCACGAGCAGGCTGTCCAGCGTTGCGATGCGCACAAGGCCCGTATTGCGGCCTTCGAGCGCGCCGATTTCACTTTTAAGAAACGCATAGTCTTCAAGCGTCTCCTTGGCATGACGAAGCGTGACAACGCCGGCCTGGGTCAGTTGCAGACCGTTTGGCAGCCGTTCAAACAGAGGCGTTCCAAGTTCATACTCCAGTTTCTGGATCTGCCGGCTGACCGCGGAACTTGCGACATGAAGCTCCTCTGAAGCCTTGCGGATCGAACCGGCGCGTGCAACGGCAACGAAATATTTCAGTATGGCTGCATGCATGGCTTCCAACCCCGCAGGAAAAACGACCCGGCGCCTTATATACCACGCCAGACGGGTTTGCGCTTTTCCTGAAAGGCCTTCACGCCTTCAAGACCGTCTTCGCTCGTGAGAGCCTTGACCACAGCCGGAAGTTTGAGCGACTGCGCTTCCGCCGGTGTCAAATGCGCGGTCCGGTTCACCGTTTGCTTGATTGCGCGAAGCGAGAGCGGTGCGCAGGCGACGATTTCGTCCACCCATTTTTCGACAGTGGCATCCAGCGCATCGGGCGCGCATACTTCGTTGACGATACCCCATTTGTGCAAGTCAGCCGCCGAAACCTGCCTGCCTGTCATCAGCATGCCCATTGCGAGGTTATGCGGTATCTTTCGCTGCAACAGAACCATGCCGCCATCGAGCGGCATGCGGCCGACCCTGCCCTCGGGCAAGGCGAAGCGCGCCGTTTCCGAAGCAATGACGATATCGCAACCGAGCATAATCTCGAACCCGCCGCCAAGCGCGTAGCCATTTACGCGGGCGACAACCGGTATGTCCAGCGATCGGCGGAACGCCAGCCCTCCGAAACCGTTTGGCCTTGTCTCCGCCCAGTATTCGAGCCCTTGCTTGCCGGTATCCTTCAGATCGGCGCCCGCGCAGAACGCTTTGTTCCCGGCGCCGGTAAGCACGGCGCATGAGACGTCGCTTCGCGTTTCAAGGTCGAGCCAGATTTCCTCCAGCCGCGCCTCGGTGGCGTGATCGACCGCGTTCAGCCTGTCCGGCCGATCGATTGTAATGCGCGCGACATTTCCATCGATATCGTAGCGGACCGTCACGCTGCACCAGCCCGTTTTTCGGAAGCCCGGAAAGCGAGTAGCTCTTCGTTGTGTTCGCCGAGTTGCGGCGGTGGCTGGCGCACGGTGACCGGCGCTGCCGACATGTCGATCGGGCTGCCGATCAGTCGAATCGGACCAGCCTTGGAGCGGCCGGCGTCAAGGATCATCTTGTTGACCAGTGTCTGTTCATCGGCCAGCGCCTCATCCATCGTCTTCACTGGTGCGCAAAGGATATCGACCTCCTCCAGGCGCTTCAGCCAATGCGCGCTCGATTTTCTGGCGAAGTTTTCTCGGAATACCGCCTGCAGACCGGCCTTGTTTTCCATCTGCCGGTCGAAGTCGCTGTAGCGTTCCTGCGTCGACAAATCCTCAATTTCCAGCGCCTCGCAAATGTCGCGTAGCGGGTTCTGCTTGAAGGCGCCGACCATGACGATCGGCCGGTCGGTCGTGTCGAAAACCCCACAGAGCGGGAACGCCGCCCAGTTTAGGTCCTTTCCACGCATCATCCAGGCCGCCGCCTCCTGCATTTGCATGGCGAGCATGGAATTGTAGAGGCTGACGGCGACAACCTGGCCTTCTCCGGTACTGGACCGCTGCAGCAGGGCCAGCAGTATGCCTTGCACAAGATGCATGCCGGCCGAGTAATCGCACAGGGTGGTCGGATAGATTGAAGTCGGCAGCGACGGATCCTGTTTGCGGTTCATGACGCCGGTCATCGCCTGCGCGAGCACATCCTGCCCACCCTTGTGCACATAGGGACCCTGAAGACCAAAACCGGTGCCGATAGCAAAGATGATGCCGGGATTTGTCTTTTTCAGTTCTTCATAGCCAAAACCCATGCGCTCCATCACGCCTGGCCGGAAATTGCTGACGACAACATCGGCACTGTCGATCAGTTCGAGAACCTGACGCCGCGCTTCGTCCTTTTTCAGATCCAGCGCGACGCTTTTCTTGTTTCGGTTCAGGGAGCAGAATACCGGATTGTTCAGCCCGTCCGGATCGCTGCCAAGCGACCAGCGCGACAGATCGCCGATCTTTTCCTTCTCGATCTTTATCACCTCGGCCCCGTAATCGGCGAGCATCTGCGTACAACACGGGCCAAGCATGACCTGGGTGAAATCGATCACCCGAACTCCGTCGAGCGGCAAAGTTGTCATTCGGCTGCCTCCAGCAGGTTGGCATTGGCGGACGGAACGTCACCGGGATCGGCGCCCTGTACCCGCATCTGTTTCTGGATCGCCGCAACATCGGCATTGCGCACCGTCGTCCCGGCGTTCAGCGCCACTGTCGCGGCCACGCCTGCGGCCTCGCCCATGGCCATGCAGGGCGGGATTTCACGGCTCGATTTCTGCGCCTGCGGGGTTGCCGAGTAATGGCGTCCGGCGACTAGCAACTGGTCGATGTCACGCGGAACCATGGCGCGGTAGGGCGTGTAGTAGTCGCGGCCGCGGCACACCGTATCGGAGAAGTGACGGCGCGATATCACGTCGTCCTTGGTGACAACGTATTCGCCTTCCAGCTGGCGTGTCTGGCGCACGCCGGTTTGCGGCGCGAAATCGACCACATAGGCATTCTCGAATCCCGGCATGTTCTCCCGGGCAAATTTCAGCAGATTCTCGATCCGGCTGCGGCCTTCCAGTTCCGCGGCTGTCAGATCCTCGACCTTGAGGCCCGAGTATTTTGGCATGTGCGGACAATTGAGCCAGACGACGCCGGGAAGTGGCGTCTTGAGCCACCAGAAATTCCAGCAGCCGCCGATGATGCGCTTGGCCTGGTGATCGAGCGGAGCGAAGGCTTCGGGATTGTCGAACTGGAAGGCTTCCGCCTTGTCGGTATCGACCCCGCCCCAGCGCGACACAGTGGTCAGTATGTAGGAGCCGTCCTGAAACCTGGCGCCGGCGCTGGCCGCCACGTCAAGATCGCCCGACGTATCGATGACAACGTCGCCGAGGATCGCCTGCCGGCCTTCCTTGGTCTCGCAGATGACACCCTTGATCGCACCATCCTCGACAATGGCGGACGAGAACCAGCTATGCATTCTCAGCTTCACGCCTGCGCCGGTGGTCAACGAATATGCGGAACGCTTGAATCCATCGGGATCGAAAGCCGCGGCGTAGCAGACCGGATGCGGCATGGAATGGGTGTGAAAGTCGAACAGGCCCCAGCGTGCCCATTTGCGCCACATCTCCGGCAGCTCGCGGCGGCCGGGCGCGCGATCCTCGTCCGGCGGCGTTACGCACAGGCCCCACGAGCGCATCTGCTCGATCATTTCCATGCAGATGCCCTGAACGGTAATCTCGGTGTCGTTGTGCATGTCGTCCAGCACCAGCACCATGCCGCCCGATGCAAGACCGCCCAGATAGGGATAGCGTTCGAGCAATGTCACCGATGCGCCGTTTCGCGCTGCCGACACCGCCGCCGCAATTCCGGCCGGACCACCGCCCACGACCACGACATCGGACTTGTCGACGATCGTCGCCTCGCGTGACGCTTCCCTGATTGTCGGTACAGCCATGTCTTCCTCCAAATGTTTCCTTCTGACGGTCAATGGACGTCAGGTGTTTTCCAGCGGATCAGCCGCGATTCGGCAAAACTGACAATTGAGAAAAGCGCCACGGCCAGCAGTGCCGCCGTGAAAACCGTGGCGTACAGCAACGGCGCCCTGAAGTTGTAGGTCGCTTCGATTATCAGCGCTCCGAGACCGAAGTTCGAGCCGATCCATTCGGCAACGATC
>JBFIBB010000179.1:0-7441 GCA_041582695.1 Rhizobiaceae bacterium | reverse complement strand
GACTGCCAGCCGCCCTCGGTGATCGCGCGGGCGCCGTAGGAGACCCGCTTTGCGCCCGCAAATGTGTCGCGAAAGGCCGGATGGGTCTTGAAGCGCTGGAATTCCTCGAAAGGCGACAGGTACGGATTCTTGTAATTGAGGTGGACAACGAAACCGACGGCCACCTGATTGTCTTCCAGATGATAGAGGAAAGATCCGCCGCCTGTGCGGCCGTTGAGCGGCCAGCCGAACGAGTGCTGGACGAGACCCGGTTTGTGCTGCTCGGGCGCGACCTGCCATAGTTCCTTCAGTCCGATGCCGAATTTCGCCGGCTCGCGGCCCTGGTCGAGCGAATACCTGCCGATCAGTTCCTTGGCCAGCGAACCGCGAACACCCTCGCCTATAAGCGTGTACTTGCCGAGAAGCGCCATGCCGGGAGTGTAATTCGGCCCTTGGCTGCCATCCTTCTCGATGCCCATGTCACCCGTCGCCACACCGATGACGGCGCCCTCGTCGTTGTAAAGCACTTCGGCGGCGGCAAAGCCCGGATAGATTTCTACGCCGAGCGCCTCGGCCTTTTCGGCGAGCCATCGGCAGACGTTGCCGAGCGAGACTATGTAGTTGCCGTGATTGCTCATCAGCGGCGGCATCATGAAATTCGGCAGGCGCAATGAACCCGATGGCCCGAGAACCAGGAAATGATCGGCGGTTACTGGCGTCTTGAACGGGTGGCCGTCCTCTTCGCGCCAACCGGGCAACAGCGCGTCAATACCCACCGGATCGACAACGGCGCCGGAAAGAATATGCGCGCCGACCTCGGCGCCCTTCTCGAGAACGACGACGGCGAGGTCGGCGTTAAGCTGCTTCAGCCGGATAGCCGCTGCAAGGCCCGCCGGCCCTGCTCCGACGATTACTACGTCGAATTCCATGCTCTCGCGCTCGACTTCGCTCATTGCGACCTCCAATTCCCGCCGCCTGAAACCAATGCGGCCATTGACCCTCTGCCGCGCCGATGGCGACGGTTCCCAAATATGCTCTAGCGCATTCGCGGCCGCCTGTGAAACATTGTGAATCGGGCAAAGCTGCATATGCCATTGTGTGGCCCGTTCGATATCCGCGTCTTACGTAAACGTCAATATCATGTGGACTTCGCCTAGATAGCGATCACGGTATTTTGCCTGCCCGCTGATTGGCGAATCCGGCCATATAAGGCACAATCAACAACAAGGCTTGCACCGGAGAATCGCAATGAAACGCGGTCTGGCTGCAATTTCAATATTACTGGCGACAACGGTTTCGCCGCTGTCGGCGCAGGAGATCGTACCGCAATCTGTCGTCAGCAATCCGTTGTGGGTCGCCGGTTCGTACTCGTTTTCCGACGAACTTGGCGGTTTCACGATCCGTTCGGTCTCCGGTACCGGAACCCGGGATGACCCTGTGGTGGTCGTACAGGAACTCAATTCCGCCAGCCCGGTGACCATGGTCATTCGCACCATCGGACCGGTCAAGCTGTTTGCGCTATCCGACGAATTCGCCACCGGCATAATACATATGCGCATGGAAACGATAAATGGCAGCGGCGTGCCGTGGCTTGAATTCGAGTTCGAACTGCAGGAGGTCCTGCGCCAGCCAAGCGTCTATGGCGACGGTCTTTCGTTTGACCAGAGGAGGACAGATAGCGGATCGATCAATTCCGACCGGTTCAGCAGGTTTCAGGATAATTTCGAGCCGTATGACCGCCTCCTCTATTTCGATGGATGGGTCAACCCGAGCGAAAGCGCGACCTTTTCGTTTCTGATCACCGATTTCACGCCGCAAGCCGAATTCTATCTGCTGCAGGATCCGCGCATTCCAGCTTCATGACCTTGCATGACCCGGTGGTTTCTGCCACCCATTGCGGCGGAAGGTGGCAAGCGGTTGGCCGATCTGCGCGAAATTCTGGAATTCTATCGCGATGCGGGCGTCGATGCGGCGCTGGCCGGCGAACCTTTCAACCGGTTTGCCGAATTGCCGCCTGCCGCTCCCTCCCCCGCCAGCAGCAATGACGCCCGGACAAAACCCGGCGTCAGGCGCGCAGAACAGCGTGCCGCCACTCCCCCGATCGCAAAACCGGCCGGAATGGCGGTTCCCGACGAGACGCAGGTCGCGCTCGCCCGCGAACTTGCCGCCGGGGCTGGCACGCTCGACGCGCTGCGCGAACAGCTTGCGGCGTTCGACGGCTGCAACCTGAAATTCACCGCCAAGAACCTGGTATTTTCCGACGGCAATCCCGACGGTCCGCTGATGGTGATCGGAGAAGCTCCGGGCCGCGACGAAGACGTGGAGGGATTGCCCTTTGTCGGTCGCTCGGGCCAGTTGCTCGACCGCATGCTCGCCGCAATCGGCCATGACCGGAAATCCGTTTACGTGGCCAATGTCATTCCCTGGAGGCCGCCGGGAAACCGGACGCCAACACCGCACGAAACAGAGATCTGCCGGCCGTTCATCGAGCGCCAGATAGAACTCGCCAATCCGAAAGTGATCATCACGCTTGGCGGACCGGCGACCAAGGTGCTGCTGAAATCGACGGAGGGCATCATGCGCCAGCGCGGCAACTGGAGGGTCTTCGCGTGCCCTTCGGGACGTGAAATTCCCGCGATGCCAAGCCTGCATCCGGCGTATCTGCTGCGCAACCCGGCGCACAAACGTCTCGCCTGGCGTGATTTCCTTGCCGTCAAGATCAAGCTCTCCGAACCGGGCAACGGCACTTGAGCGCCGGATTTTCCCCGCCAATCCGGACACCGTTCTTCTACGGCTGGGTCGTGATCGCGGTCGCCTTCATAACCATCGGCATCGCCGTCAATACCCGTACCGCGTTTTCGCTGCTCTATCCCCCCATCCTGGCGGAATTCGGCTGGGACCGGGGAGTTACGGCCGGCGCATTCTCGGTCGGTTTCATTGCTTCGACTGCCGCCGTTCCGTTCATCGGCATGATCATCGATCGGACCGGACCGCGCTACATCATGTCGGCCGCGGCTTTGCTGGTCGCCGGCGGCCTGTGGGGCGTGACGCAGATATCGACGCCGATCGGCCTCTATCTCACAATCGGGCTTCTGACGGTCGGCGGCTCGATCCCCATGACCTACATCGGCCATTCGATGTTCCTGCCCAACTGGTTCGTGCGCAAGCGCGGCCTTGCCATCGGCATCGCGTTTTCCGGCGTCGGCATATTTTCCATATTCATGTTTCCCGTGCTCCAGGCCGTGATCGAGCGGTCCGGCTGGCGGACGGCTTGCCTGGCGCTCGCGGTCATCATCGTCGGCGTCCTCATCCCCCTCAACCTGTTTCTGCAGCGCGGCAAGCCGGAAAACGTCGGCCTTGAACCTGACGGCGATATCGATGGAAAGGCTCGGACGCCCACGGCAAAGAGCGCGCCGGTGATCGTCGATGAAGAATGGGCGGCGCGTGACTGGACATTGACCAGCGCCATGCGGACAACCCGTTTCTGGTGGCTCGCCGGCGCATACTTCTTCGGGCTGGTCGCCTGGTATTCCGTGCAGGTGCACCAGACGCGTTATCTCATCGATTCGGGCTTTGGACAGACAGAAGCTGCGTTCGCACTGGGATTGGTGGGGCTGACAGGCGTCGTGGGGCAAATCGGCATCGGCGCCATCTCCGACAGGATCGGCAGGGAGTGGGCGTTCACCCTGGCGATGGCCGGGTTTGTTATCTGCTACGCGACGCTGATTGCAATCGGGCATTTCCCCTCGCGAACCCTGATGTATCTGATGGTCGGCGCGCAGGGACTGCTCGGCTACGGTCTGGCGTCGCTCTTCGGGCCGATACCGGCGGAAATATTCGCCGGCAAGCGGGTCGGCACGATCATCGGCGCGCTCAGCATCTTCGCCAATCTGGGCGCGGGATTGGGCCCCTGGGCGTTCGGCGTCGTTTACGACAAGACGGGAAGCTACGAACCCGCCTTTGTTGCGACGCTGATGCTTTGCTTTTTGTCGATCATGCTGATCTGGGCGGCGGCGCCGCGAAAGGTTCGGCTGATCACAACGGGCTGACCGGCTTGGCAAATGCAACCGAACCGGCTACCTGCCGGTCATGAACCATGACAACCGCATCGACCTATGCCGGCCCGACGCGCCGGAACTCGCAGGTTTCGGGCCAATGCCCGTCGGGGTGCGGACGATCGAAATGGTCAATCCCCGCCAGATCGACGTGCTTGGCATCCGCGAGGGAAAACCCTGGCCATACTACGACCGGCGCCTGACCTGCGAAGTCTGGTATCCGGCCGCGAGCCGCGGCGAAGGCTGCAGCTACCGGACCCTGCTTCGCGACGGCCACACGCCTGCAACGCTGCTGGGCAGGGCAACACGCGACGCCGAGCCCGAGTGGGACGGCGCCCCCTATCCGGTGATCGTGATATCGCACGGCTATCCCGGCAACCGGCACCTGCTCAGCCATTTCGGCGAGAATCTCGCTTCCAAGGGATATGTGTGCGTCTCGATTGACCACACGGACAGCCTTTACCAAGACAAGGCGGACTTTGCCTCGACCCTGTTCAACCGGCCGCTCGACCAGAAATTCGTCCTCGACGAAGTCGCCAGGCTCGCGGCTGCGGAAGACAGTTTTCTGTTTGGCGTGGCCGATGCATTCCGTGCCGGGCTGATAGGCTATTCGATGGGAGGATACGGAGCGCTGATCTCCGCTGGAGCAGGACTGTCGCAAAAGGTTGTCAGCGACCGAGTGGCGGCGCCGGAAGGCCTGCTCGCCATGCATGCAGCAGGAAGCTCGTCTCTCGAAGGCATGGTCGACAACCGCTTCAAGGCGTTCGTCGCCATCGCGCCCTGGGGAATGGCGAAGGGTCTGTGGGATGCCGAAGGTCTCGCCGGAATCCGTCGGCCGCTGCTGCTGATTGCCGGCAGCGAGGACGAAACCTCGGGCTACGTGGACGGCGTCAAGGCCATCCATGAGGGCGCGGTCAACGCGCCGAGCTACCTGCTGACATTCGAGGGCGCCGGACACAATGTCGCCGCGCCGATACCGGCGCCGGTCGAATCGTGGCCGCCATCGCCGCATCTCGATTTCGTTCCGTTCGAACACTATGCCGACCCTGTCTGGGATACGGTGCGCATGAACAACATCGCCCAGCATTTCGCCTCCGCGTTCTTCGGGAGATTCGTCAAGGATCAGAATCAGTTGGCGCGCTACCTTGATATCGCGGAGGAGCCGCTGGAACGCTGGCCGGGGTTTGCGGAAAATACCGCGCGCGGCCTTTCGATGCGGATGCGCGAGCGACGCGATCGGGAGCCGTCAACCGGTCAGGACGCCGTTGGAAAAATCGTCGCAAAATCGATTTAGCGCGGCGGTTTGACTACAGTCCAGGCTTGGCTGCCCGTGCATACTGCAAACTACCTGCAGACAGCAGAAACAGGACAACATGACCCGACAACTGCTTCCAGTTTCAGCGTTGCTGCTCAGTTCCTTTTTCATGCTGGCGGGCATCGGCCTTGGCGGGGTGCTGGTGCCGTTGCGCGCCACGATCGAACACTGGCAAAGCACCGACATCGCCTGGGTCGGCACGTCCTACGCCTTCTTCTTCACGCTCGGATGCATCGTGACGCCATATCTCGTTCGCAGGGTCGGTCACATCCGGGTGTTTGCGGTTCTGCAAACCATCCTGGCAATGTCGTTCCTGCTGCATGCCCTGGCGGTGCACCCAATCGGCTGGGCGCTGATACGCGGGCTTGGCGGGTTCGCCACGGCGGGCGCCTACATGGTGCTGGAAAGCTGGCTCAACGAGAAAGTCTCGAACGAAAACCGCGGCGCGATCTTTTCCTCCTACATGGTCATCTCGATGGTCGGCGTCGCCGGCGGCCAGTACATGATGCCGTTCGGCGATGCCGGCGGATCGGAGATGTTCATGGTCGCTGCAATCCTGTTCGGGCTGGCGCTGCTGCCCACGGCCCTGACTTCGGCCCAGGCGCCCGTACCGCTCACCCGCGTCACGCTGGACCTGAAAGGGCTTTACCTGAAGTCGCCAGCCGCGGTGGTGGGTGCGTTCCTGACCGGTGTCGTCAACGGCGTCTGGCTGTTCTTCGCCCCGATCTACGGCAAGGACGCTGGACTTTCGACCACCGGGATCGCAACCATGCTGGCGTGTTCGATGATCGGCGGCGCAGTGGCTCAGTTTCCGCTCGGCCGCATGTCCGACCGTATCGACCGCCGCTATGTCATGGTGCTTGGCGGCTCGCTCGGCATTTTGATTTCGCTGTACATGCTGGCAGTCCAACCACAAAACTCGGCCCTGATATTCGGCGGCATGTTCATTTTCGGCGCGGCGTTGTTTCCGATCTATGCGCTCAATGTCGCCCACGCGAATGATCTGGCGCAGCCGGAGGAATTCGTCAAAGTGTCGAGCGGCCTTCTCATCGTCTACGGCGTCGGCACGATCCTCGGACCGCAACTTGCCGGCCGATTGATGGATTTCGTCGGCTCGCCGGGATTCTTCATCGCCTCGTCGCTCGGTTTCAGCCTCTATGTCGGTCATACTCTATGGCGAATTTACCGCCGCTCGGCGCATGGCCTGGAAGACCGGCAAGACTTCCAGGTCCTGCCGGTCACGGCCGCCCAGACGCCGGAAACCGTGCAGTTCGATGCGCGTAGCGAGGAAGTGCCCGAAGGCGAACGCCGGCGCGACGAGGAAGATACGAAACTTTGGGGCTACGAGTTCAATTAACCAAGGTGCGAGGCAATCGGCGAGATTGCCCGTCCCGGCTCCGTTGATCGTCCGGGACGGGCAGCACTAGATCAATCGTCTTCGTAGCGGTGGTGACGGCGGCCGCCGTGGCGGCCGAATTGGTGGCGATCCGCCTCTTTCATCTCAACCTTGCCGTCGTCGTTGCGATCCAGAAGGGCGAACAGTTTTTTCTGCTGTGACTCGATTTCGGCGGTCGTCAGTTGCCCGTCGCCATCGGAATCGAAGCGGTCGACGATGCGTTTGGCCATGCGCTCGGCGCGGCGGCGCATGATCTCGTCTGCAATTTCCTCAACCGTCATGACACCGTCCTTGTTGGCGTCGGTGCCGCCGATTCGGTTCTGAAACGCGGCCGAGAACTCTTCGAACGAAAGATCGCCGCTGGCATCGGTATCGGCCCTTTCGAAGCGCTCTCCAGCGCGATCGTGATGTCCGGAGAACCGTTCAGAACGGTCCTTGGCGATCGCGGTGCCCCCGGCGAAGCCGGCAAGCGTGACGAAGGCGAGAGCGATTGTGGTTGTCTTCTTCATGGGTTTTCTCCATTTGCATCGTCACCCCCGATGCGGAGGGAACGGCTGCGGCAGCGTCCCATCGCCACCGTCACCCCTCCCCGCGAAGCAACGCGTCGAAATGGCTTCGAACGCGTTGCGACGTCTCTTCGATATGCGCGGCCAGAACCTTCAGGTCCGGCAAATCAGTATTTCTCAGCAACAGGTC
>JBFIBB010000178.1:0-7454 GCA_041582695.1 Rhizobiaceae bacterium | reverse complement strand
GGTTCCACCGTGAAGCCCGGTGTGCCCATGTCGATGAGGAACGCAGTTATGCGCTTGCGCGTGCCTCGCTCGGTCTCCTCTTCACCGCTGGCGGCGAACAAGATGACGAAGTCGGCGATGTCGGCATGGCTGATGAAGTGCTTGGTGCCGTTCAGTATCCAGTCGTCGCCGTCCTGTCTTGCCGTCGCCTTCATGCCGCGAAGATCCGACCCCGCGCTGGGCTCGGTCATGGCGAGACAGTCCCATTTTTCGCCGCGTACGCAAGGTTCCAGATATTTCTCGCGCTGTTCAGGAGTGCCCGCGCAAAGTATGTTGGATGGGCGCGCCACGCAGGTCCAGTGCAGCGCGTAGTTGGCCTTGCCGAGTTCTTTTTCGTAGAGCAGCCAGGTCGGCGTATCGAGACCGGCGCCGCCGAATTCCTCGGGAATATTCGCGGCATAAAGACCCGTCGCGATCGCCTTGGCCTGGATTTCGCGGATCAGGTCCATCTCCAGCCGGCCCGTGCGCTCCACTTCCAGCTCGTGCGGGTAGAGTTCGTTCTCGACGAATGATCGCGTCGTCTCGACGATCATCTGCTGTTCTTCGGTAAGGGCGAAATCCATGGCGTCAGTCCCGCATGCTTTGCGGCCGCGGCAGTTTCGACTGCGCGGCATTGAGCGCGTTGAGCTTCGCCTGCACCGCGGGCCCCGGCTCGCAGGAGCGCCGCGTTTCCAGCGAAACGTGGATCAGAAGCTGGTTGCAGGTCGAAAGCAGCGCGCCGTCCGATGTCCGGATCATCTCGTGATAGAGCCGAAGCTTTTTGCCTTTCGCTTCGAGCGCCTGTGTGCGCACATGGATCGCCTCGCCGGCGTGGGTCTCTTCGTTGTAGGTCACGCGGTTGTCGACCGTAAAATAGGAAAGACCATTGGCGATATAATCGGCGTCGGCGCCCACCATCGCCATCACCACGTCGCCGGCGTCCGAGAACACCTGCCCGTAGCGGCTCTCGTTCATGTGGCCGTTGTAGTCGGTCCAGTCGATCGGGATCACGCGTTCGAGCGTTTTAAGCGGCTTGTCGATTTCGGATGGCAGCGCTGGTCTGGTCCGCGCGTCATGTTCTGCCAAAATCGCGCCCGCGCCCCAGTTGCGCGGTTTGAGCGCCCGCATCATCGAGACCAGGTTGTCGTCGCGGATGCGCTCCAGCTCACGGATCGAGTGTTTGCCCGATTGTTCGTCCGACTGGCCGGCAATCAGGTCGACCAGTTCGTCGTTGAACTCCGGCACGTCCATCAGCTTGGTCCACGGCCAGGTCAGGCACGGGCCGAACTGCGCCAGAAAGTGGCGCATGCCGGCCTCGCCGCCGGCGATGCGGTAAGTCTCGAACAGGCCCATCTGCGCCCATCTAAGGCCGAAGCCGAAGCGGATCGCATCGTCAATCTCCTCGGTTGTCGCAATGCCGTCCTTCACCAGCCACAGCGCCTCGCGCCAAACCGCCTCCAGAAACCGGTCGGCGATATGGGCGTCGATCTCCTTGCGCACGACGAGCGGCTTCATGCCCAGTTCGTCGAGCACCGCTTTTGCCCTCGCGGTCGTATCCGGCGCGCCGACCAGTTCGATCAGCGGCAGCAGGTAGACCGGATTGAACGGATGGGCGACGAATATCTGCTTCGGCCGCGCCGCGCCTTGCTGCAGTTCGGACGGCTTGAAACCCGATGTGGACGAGCCGATCAGCGCGTCCGCGCGGCAATTGGCCTGGATTTCGGCAAAGACCCGGTGCTTTATGTCGAGACGTTCGGGCACGCTTTCCTGAATCCAGTCGGTATCCTTCACGGCGTCCGCCAGCGAAGCGGCAAACGAGAGCTTGCCTTCCTTCGGCACAGAGAAATCCATCAGCGCCGGCAGCGAGCGCCGGGCGTTGGCCAGCACTTCGCCGATCTTGCGCTCGGCTTCCGGGTCGGGATCGGAAACGACCACGTCCCAGCCGTTCAGCAGGAACCGCGCCGCCCAGCCGCCGCCGATCACCCCGCCTCCGATGATTGCTGCCTTGGCTGTCATCTCGGCGCTCTCTTCACCAGACCCAGCTTCTTGCGCACCTCGTCCGGTCCAATCACGCGGGCGCCCATGTTTTCAACCACGGTTACCGCGCGCTCCACCAGCTGCGCGTTGGTCGCCAGCACGCCCTTGTCGAGCCAGAGATTGTCTTCAAGCCCGACGCGCACATTGCCGCCGGCAAGCACCGTGGCCGCGACATAGGCCATCTGGTTGCGGCCAAGCGAAAAGGCCGAAAAAGTCCAGTCCGGCGGCACGTTGTTGACCATTGCCATGAAGGTATTGAGGTCGTCAGGCGCGCCCCACGGCACGCCCATGCAGAGCTGCACCAGCGCCGGCCCCTCGAGCACCCCTTCCTTCACCAGTTCCTTGGCGAACCACAGATGCCCGGTATCGAACGCCTCGATCTCGGGCTTGACGCCGAGGCCGGTCATCATTGCGCCCATGGCGCGCAGCATGCCGGGCGTATTGGTCATCACGTAGTCGGCTTCGGCAAAGTTCATGGTGCCGCAGTCGAGCGTGCAGATTTCCGGCAGGCATTCGGCCACATGCTCCACCCGTTCGGCCGCGCCGGCCATGTCCGTGCCAACCTCGTTCAGCGGGAGCGGTTTTTCAGTCGGCCCGAACACCATGTCGCCGCCCATGCCGGCGGTCAGGTTCAGCACCACATCGACCTCCGCCTCGCGGATTCGCTCGGTAACCTCGCGATAGAGATGAACGTCGCGGCGAGGCTTGCCGGTTTCGGGATCGCGAACATGGCAATGCACGATCGCCGCGCCGGCCTTCGCGGCCTCGATCGCGCTCTCGGCGATCTGTTTCGGCGAGCGCGGCACATGCGGGCTGCGGTCCTGGGTGCTTCCCGAGCCGGTCACGGCGCAGGTGATGAAAACCTCGCGGTTCATGGCAAGCGGCATCGGCAATCCTCCAGTTTCCGTATCCGTATATCATGCCGTACTTGCCCGAACTTGCTTTGCATATTACGAAATCAACATGGCAAAAAACGAACAAGCGAGCATATTCCGCGCAGACAGCGAGCCGCTGGATGTCACTTTCCTTGTGGTATCGGGTCTTTCGGTCATGTGTGTGGCTTCGGCGGTCGATCCGCTGCGCGCCGCCGATCGCGTCTCCGGCCGGCCGGCGTTTTCCTGGCGCTTCGTGTCGCCTGACGGCGCGCCGGCGATTACCACATGCGGCCTGCCGGTCGCCGTGTCTGGCAGGTTCGATCCGGAAAAATGCGGCGATGTCCTCATGGTCATCGCCGGCTTCGATGCCGCCGCCCAGGCGACGCCGGCGCTGCTCTCGCGCATCAGGCAGGCGGCCCGGCGCGTTCGCGCGGTAGGCGGCATCGAGGCCGGTTCATGGGTGCTGGCGCGGGCCGGATTGCTGGACGACCGCGCGGCGACGACCCACTGGGAGGATTTTGAGGATTTCGCCGCCGCCAATCCCGAAACCGAGCTGCGTCACGACCGCTACGTCATCGACGGGCCCGTCTTCACCACCGGCGGCGCCTCGCCCACCTTCGACCTGATGATGCACCTCGTGCGCAGGAGGCTCGGTGTGGCGACCGCGCTCGATGTGGCGAGCGTGTTCATCTACGAGGAGGGCCGATCGGCCACCGACGCCCAGCCGCTGGTCGCGCTCGGAAGGCAGGAACGCTTCGATCCGCGATTGGCGGAGGCCGTCCGCCTGATGGAGGCCCGCATCGACCGGCCGCTCACGACGGCGGCTATCGCCCGGCGGCTGCAGATGTCGGTCCGAGGGCTCGAAAAACTGTTTCAGTCGCAGATCGGCGAGACGCCTGGCGCATACAATCTGCGCCTCAGGCTGTCGATCGCGCGCAAGATGGTCACCGACACCAGGACCCCGATGGGCGACATCTCCCAGCGAACCGGTTTTTCATCGGCGAGCGCCTTTTCGCGTGCGTTTGTCCGTCATTTCGGTGCTTCGCCTGCAGCGCTTCGCCGGTCTCACACCCGTTCCAGCGCCACCGCGATGCCCTGACCGACGCCGATGCACATCGTCGCCAGCGCCAGCCTGCCGCCGGTTTCCATCAACTGCAGAGCCGCCGTGCCGGCGATGCGGGCGCCCGACATTCCGAGCGGATGACCGAGAGCGATCGCGCCGCCATTCGGGTTCACATGTGCGGCATCGTCGGCAATGCCGAGTTCGCGCAGGGTCGCCAGTCCCTGCGAGGCAAAGGCTTCATTGAGTTCGATCACGTCGAAATCCGACGGCTTCAGCCCGAGTCGCGCGCAGAGCTTCTTTGTCGCCGGCGCCGGGCCAAACCCCATGATGCGGGGCGCCAATCCGGTCGCCGCGCCGCCCAGCACGCGCGCGATCGGTGTCAGTCCATGCTTCTTCGCCGCTGCTTCCGACGCTACGATCAACGCTGCGGCGCCATCGTTCACGCCCGATGCGTTACCCGCCGTCACCGTGCCGCCCTGCCGGAACGGCGTCGGCAGCTTGGCGAGTTTTTCGGCCGTCGTTCCGGCGCGCGGGTGTTCGTCGGCGTCAACGACGATCGCCTCGCCCTTGCGCTGCGGGATGGTCACCGGGGTGATTTCCTTTGCCAGCCTGCCGCTTGCCTGCGCGGATACCGCCTTGTCCTGCGACCGGGCTGCGAATGCGTCCTGGTCGGCGCGGCTGACCTGGAAGTCCTCGGCGACGTTTTCGGCTGTCTCCGGCATTGAATCGATGCCGTATTGCTTCTTCAGCACCGGATTGACGAAGCGCCATCCGATGGTGGTGTCGTAGATTTCCGCATTGCGCGAGAAGGCCGTCTCCGCCTTCGGCATCACGAACGGCGCCCGCGACATCGATTCCACACCGCCTGCGATCATCAAATCGGCCTCTCCACACCTGATCGCGCGCGCCGCGTCGATCAGCGCATTCATGCCGGAGCCGCAAAGCCGGTTGACGGTCGCGCCCGGCACGCATTCGGGCAGGCCTGCCAGCAGCAGGCTCATCCGCGCCACGTTGCGGTTGTCCTCGCCTGCCTGGTTTGCGCAGCCATAGATCACGTCATCGACCGCTTCCCAGTCGACGCCGGAATTGCGCTCCATCAGTGCCTTGAGGGGCACGGCGCCAAGGTCGTCCGCCCTGACGGCGGACAGTGAACCGCCAAAGCGGCCGATTGGGGTGCGGATGTAGTCGCAGATGAAAGCGTCATTCATGAAAATCGGTCCTGTTTGTCGTGCGTCAGGTTTCGGGCGCCAATAACACCGCTTTTGGCCGTTATATCAATCCCGACTCTGGCGGATTTTGCCGCTTTTGCATCCGTCCCCGTTGCACAATGCGCCTGCATTCGGGAACAATCGCGTCAGGGAAGCCATCGGAGGGATGCCATGTTCTCGTTTCTTGTTCCTGTCTATCGTGTGCTGCAAGGGGTTGCAGCGTCGTGGCACAGCCCGGCCTTCCGGAATGCCGTCGGTGTGATTGGCCTTCTTCTCCTGTCGGGCACGGTTTTCTACACCCAGGTCGAGGGGTGGCGCGCGCTCGATGCTCTCTATTTCAGCTTCGTCACCCTGACCACGATCGGATACGGCGACCTGACGCCGCATTCCGACGCGGCAAAGATATTCACGATGTTCTATGCAGCAGCCGGCATCGGACTGTTCCTGAAAATCATTCAGATCCTGGCCCAGCCTGCGGGCGCAGGCCGGACCGGCGATGAAGCGGAATGATCCCTGGTTTCTGAATACTGACTGCCCTGGCTATATTGCCGCAATGGCCTGATCGAAGTTGTGATGTCGTCATCATCGTTGGTTTGACAGCATATTCCTCGACGAACGGCGTTTCACCAAGAGTTAATCAAGCGAATAAGAATGCGCCTGCTCCCGCCCGGATCGTCATCTGGGTGAAACTTCCCGATGTCATTGTCCGGAACGAAAATGCCGATACTGCCGGGAATTGCGGTTGAAAGCGCGAAATGAATCACCAGTTGAATCGAATGACCAGATCACTGCAAACCCGCACTGCATTTGTTGAACCGGAGCGCCAACCGGTACGCGGCGAACTTGTCGCCGACGGATTGGTGCATGCGCTCGGAATTGTTTTCGCCCTTGCGGCCGGAACGGTGCTTCTGGTCGCTGCGGTCTACTACACAAGCGTGTCAGAGTATGTGTCGCTGGCCTTCTACGTCGCTTCGCTGCTTGCCGTGTTCAGCATATCCTGCGCCTACAATCTGTGGCCCGTCTCGCCGCTAAAGTTTCTGCTCAGGCGCGCCGATCATGCCGCCATCTACCTGCTCATCGCCGGAACCTACACGCCGTTTCTGACCCAACTGCCGAACTCTTTCATGTCGGTATTCCTGATTGCTTTCATTTGGATCTCGACCGGATTCGGCATCGCCATGAAGCTGCTGCTGCCTGGCCGTTTCGATCGGCTCGCCGTTGTTTTCTACCTGGCGATCGGCTGGAGCGGCATACTGGTGCTCGATACGCTCTTTGGGACGCTCTCCACACTGGCGGTGGTGCTGGTGCTCGCCGGAGGCCTGACCTATTCATCGGGCGTGGTTTTCTATGCCTGGCGCTCGCTGAAATACCAGAGCGCCCTGTGGCACGCATTCGTCGTTGCCGGCGCGGTTCTCCATTTCCTCGCGATTGCCGACACCATGGTGCTTGAACGCCTCGCCTGACCGAAGCCGGCTGCGGCATTCGTCAGTCGATGAATATGCTCACGCTCGCCGCGCGCCCGTCCGCGTCGATTACTGTTAGCGTCGATGCGCCGCGACCGTCAGGCAACCACATGCCTGTTCTGCGCCGCGAGCGATGCTCCAGCGGACGGCCGTTGGCCAGCCAGCGGAACGGCCCCTTGCCGCCTTGCAGCTTGAGGGCAAGCGGCGCGAGCTGGTCGCCATTACCCGCGCCGAGCTCGATACGCGCGCCCTCGGGCGGATAGACGATCTCGGGCGGGCTGTCGAAATTGCCTACCGGAACAAGCCCCGTTCCGGCGGATGCGAAGCGCTTGAGGCTGACCGGAAGTTCGCTGGCCGCAAGCCGCAATGCGCCCGCTGGCGCAGCCGGCAAAGCTGCCGGCTTGACGCCCGAACGGACAAAGGCGTCGAACAGGATCGGTGCGGCCGCCGAAATCCCGGTGAGGCCGGGTACCGAGCGGTTGTCTGCCGATCCCGCCCATACACCGATCACGTGGCGGCCGTCGAAACCGATCGACCAGGCGTCGCGATAGCCGTAGCTGGTGCCGGTCTTGTAGGCGATCCGGCGGTGTGCCGCTCCGCTTGGCCTGGCGACGCCGGAGAGAATGTCGCTAATATGCCAGGCGGCCGCCGCGCTGAGTACCCTGGCCTCCGGCCGCATCGCCGGCGCGCCGTCGATACCGTTGCCGAGCGTTGTGACCCGACCGAGATTGGGAAAGATCGTGTAAAGCTGCACCAGGTCCTTCAGCGAAAAACCCGCGCCGCCGAGGCC
>JBFIBB010000177.1:0-7483 GCA_041582695.1 Rhizobiaceae bacterium | reverse complement strand
GCGCAGCTGCGCGGCGAGCTCGCTACCATTCACCGGCTCGGGCTGGAAGCTTTTGGCGTATCCTTTCATGTCGGTTCGCAGCAATGCGACCTAGAAGCCTGGGATCGTGCCCTCGGAGATGCCAAATTTGTCTTCGAGACGCTGGCCAAGACCGGTATCCAGCTCAAAATGGTCAATATGGGCGGCGGTTTTCCGACCCGTTACCTGAAGGATGTCCCGACCGCCCGCCAGTACGGTCAGGCGATTTTCGGGGCGCTGCGCAAGCATTTCGGCAACCGGCTGCCGGAGACGATCATCGAACCCGGCCGGGGTATGGTCGGCAATGCCGGTGTCATCAAGTCCGAAGTCGTGCTGATTTCGAAGAAATCGGACGATGCCGACGATCTGCGTTGGGTCTATCTCGATATCGGCAAGTTCGGCGGATTGGCCGAGACCATGGACGAGGCGATCCGCTACAAGATCACCACTCCGCGCGACGGAGGCGAGGCGGTGCCCTGCGTGCTTGCCGGACCGACCTGCGACAGCGCCGACGTGCTCTATGAAAAGTCGCCCTATGCATTACCGCTGTCGCTGACGATCGGCGACGAAGTTCTGATCGAGGGCACGGGCGCCTACACGACGACTTACGCTTCCGTTGCTTTCAACGGTTTCGAGCCGCTCCGATCATACGTCATCTGAGTTTCCGGTGGCAAAAGCCGCCTCAGTAAGACAACAGATCAGATTGACGTTCGGAGAATTGCCATGGAAGCGGCATCGAGCATTGAACTGGCCAGTATCCAAATTGGCCAAGAACTGGAAGCGGATGCGGGTGAGCGTGAAGCTCTGCTCGACCGGGCTATGGGACCGGGGCGCAAGCGCAAATCGTCCGAAAAGCTGCGCCGCGGCCGCCGGCCGTCCGAAGGCCTCGCATTCGCGGCTCGAGACAGCGAAGGCCTGCTGGTTGGCACCGTGCGCCTCTGGGACGTAGACGCGGGTGGCATCCGCGCTCTGCTGCTCGGACCGTTGGCCGTGGAACCCGGTCTCAAGGGCGCGGGGATTGGTGCGGCGCTGATCCGGCATGCGATTTGCGAGGCGGCACGGCTTGGCCATGGAGCTATTCTGCTGGTTGGCGATGAACCGTACTACGGTCGTTTCGGCTTTTCGGCCGACAAGACGACCAGTCTGGCCATGCCGGGGCCTTACGAATGCGAACGTTTTCTCGCGCTTGAACTCAAAACCGGATGGCTTACCGACGCCCGCGGAGTGCTCAAAGCGACCGGGCGCAGTAGCCGCAGAGGTTCGCGGATTGCCGCAATGCCGCGGGCTGCCTGAGCTTGAAAGCAGGCCGGGCGCCTAAAAAATCCTGGTTTCGTTCAGTTTCGGGAAACCAATCGGCGCTATACTGACGCCGGAAAGGGATTAGGCATGACTGCACTCGAAAAACCGGAAGAATTGCGCAACGACCGGCGCCGTCGCGTTTTCCTGAAGGGGACGATTCTGCGCGGCGTGAAGAATTCGGAAATCGTCTGCCTGTTGCGCGATGTTTCGGAATTCGGAGCACGGCTGAAGATTGGTATTGACCAGCATGTCCCGGAGGAATTCCTGCTCGCGCTGCCGCATGAAGGCAAGGCTTACCGCTGCAAGATAACCTGGCGCAAAGGCCCCGACATAGGTGTCGTTTTCCAGGGCAGCGAGCCGATTCCGCATTGGCACTACGGTTAGGAACCGTTCAGCTTCAATCGATGACTTTGGAAGCTGAACGGCCCAAAATTCAAAGAGCTAGATAATCTGGCTCAAGGCCATGGCGACGGACATGTCGCCGTCGATCTTCAGCTTGCCTTGCATGAACGCGGCGGTCGGGTCGAGATCGCCAGCGATCATTGCTTCCAGATCGTCCTTTGACAGCGAAATCGTGCATTCGGTGTCGCCGTTTTCGGTCGACACGGATTCCCCGTCGATGACGATCACGCCGTCAGCGCCGCAATCGAATTTAACCGAACGGCTGAAACCGCTTCCTTCGGCGCCTTTGCGGATCTTGTCGGCTATTGCATCCATGCTCATTTCCGTCTCCATTCTCCATACATGAGGCCCGAGGCCTTGTTTCGCGTTCTCAGTGACTCACTGAGCACAATGCGGTGGGAAACGCAAGTGATTGACGTTTACGTTAACGTGACTTAGCGTTGCTGAAAAACCAGGCGGTGCGGCACATTGCCCGCCGGTTGAGGAGGATGGAATGCAGTTCACGCCAGAACACAATGAATTGCGGCGCACGGTCGCCAAGTTCGTCGAAACCGAGATCAATCCGTACGTCGACGATTGGGAGCAGGCCGAACAATTTCCTTCTCACGAAGTATTCAAGAAATTGGGCAACCTGGGCCTGCTTGGCATAAAATATGACCCCGAGTACGGCGGCCTCGGGCTCGATTTTTCCTATTCCATGGTCATGGCGGAAGAACTCGGCATGGTCGATTGCGGCGCCGTACCCATGGCCATCGGCGTGCAGACGGACATGTGCACGCCGGCCATGAACCGGTTCGGATCCGAACATATCAAACGCAATTTCCTTGCTCCCGCAATTGCCGGAGACGCCGTCGGCTGTCTGGGCGTCTCGGAAGCGGGTGGCGGTTCAGATGTTGCGGCCGTCAGGACAACAGCGCGAAAGGAGGGAGGAGACTACGTCATTTCCGGGTCCAAGATGTGGATCACCAACGGAATGAAGGCGGATTGGTGCTGTCTTCTCGCCAACACGTCGGATGGTCCGGTGCACAAGAACAAGTCGCTGATCGCGGTGCCGATGGATGCAAAGGGCATCGATCGGCAAAAAATCAAGAAGATCGGCATGAACTCATCCGATACCGCACAGCTGTTCTTCGACAATGTGCGAGTGCCGGCCGAAAACCTGATCGGGCAGGAAGGCATGGGTTTCACGATGCAGATGATGCAGTTTCAGGAAGAGAGGCTGTGGGCGGCGGCCAATTCACTGAAAGGTTTCGACAAGCTTATCGACTTGACTATCGAATATACTTCGCAGCGCCAGGCATTCGGCAAACCGCTTATCGACAATCAGGTCATTCACTTCCGATTGGCGGAATTGCGCACCGAGGTCGAGGCGTTGCGGTCACTGACCTGGGACGCGATAGAGCAGTATATCTCGGGAAGGGACGTTACGCGGCTCGCCTCAATGGCCAAGCTGAAATGCGGCCGCCTGAGCCGCGAAATCGCTGATTCCTGCCTTCAATACTGGGGCGGCATGGGATTTACCTGGGACAACCCCGTCAGCCGCGCCTTTCGCGACGGCCGGTTGGCATCGATCGGCGGCGGGGCGGATGAAGTCATGCTGTCGATCATCTGCAAGCTTGAAGGCACGCTTCCCGGCACAAGCAACAAAAAGCGAATACAATCATAAGCCTATTGATCAGTTCAGGCTGATTTGCGCGCTTTTCCGGTGATTTCGATCACCGAGGTATCCGTCCGCAAGACTTTATCCCTGTAGCCTGAAAGCAGATATCCGCCGATGTCTTTCGAGCTCATCGGCTTGGAGAAAAGGAAACCCTGGAAGTGATTGCAGGCGACATCTTTCAGGAAACTGGCCTGTTCGCTGTTTTCCACACCTTCCGCGGTAATGTTCATTTTCAGCGTTTTGCCCAGTGCTACGATCGAACGCAGAATGTCGCGCGCTGCCGGGTCGGTGGTGAGTGCATCGACGAAGGAACGGTCGATCTTGATCTTGTCGAACGGGAACTTCAGCAAATAGGACAGGCTTGAATAGCCGGTGCCGAAGTCGTCCATTGCAATCGTGACGCCGAGATCCTTCAGTTTGCCGAGTTTGTCCATCACCTCCTCGGACCGGTCGATCAACAAACTTTCGGTAATTTCCAATTCCAGCCGGTTGGGTCGCAATTCGGTTTCGGCAAGCGCATCGCGCGCGACCTTCTCGATGTCCGACAACAGGAAGTGCTTGGGAGAAAGATTGACGGCTACAGTCATCTCATCGGGCCAGGTACTGGCCGCGCGGCAGGCTTCGCGAATTGTCCAATCGCCGATTTCACGGATCAATCCGGACTGTTCGGCAATCGGTATGAATTCTGCAGGCGGAACGATGCCGCGAATCGGGTGATCCCATCGCAGGAGCGCCTCGAATCCTGTCGGGACGCCATCCTCGGCGGCGACAAGCGGTTGATAGTAAAGAACGAACTCACCATCCGTCAGCGCCTGGCGCAGTTCAACTTCGAGCATCCTGCGTTCCCGCGCTGACGAATCCATTTCCGCCTCGAAAAAGCGGAACATCCCGCGACCTTCTTCTTTCGCCCGGTAGAGCGCGAGATCGGCGTTGCGCAGAAGCTGATCGGGTCGCGTACCATTGATCGGGGCGATCGCGATTCCCAGGCTAAGACCGATCGAAAGGGTTTCCGTGTCGATCTCGAACGGCTTCTCGATCGAAGAAACCAATCTTTGGGCGAGGGACGATGCTTCGCTACTGTCGGAGAGATTGGGCAGAAGGATAGCGAACTCGTCGCCGCCGAGCCTGGCGACAATATCGCTTTCGCGAACTTCGGCGCGGACGCGCTTTGCGACTTCGATCAAAAGCTTGTCGCCAACGAGATGTCCGCTGCTGTCATTGATCAGCTTGAACCGGTCGAGATCGAGATAGAAAACCGAGAACGGCGTTCCGTAACGCTCGAGACGGGAGACGCATTGACCGAGCATCTCGGTAAAGCGCGCGCGGTTCACGAGCCCGGTCAGCGCATCGTAATGGGCCAGATAGTTAATTTTCTTTTCGGCCGTCTTTTCGGCGGTCACATCCGAAGCAGTACCGATATAGCCGCTGTAATTGCCGTTCTGATCGTATACCGCTTTTCCGGTCAGCCGCCAGACGACTTCGCGCCCGCCGAGATTGAGGTCGAGTTCGACGCCATTGAAGGTTTCACGTTTGGAGATCGCAGCAGCGATTTCGTCGATGTCGAATTCTTCACCATCAGCAAGAGATCGCAGAAACGCGATGAAATCCTTGTCGATAAGTTCGGCTTTTGACATCTCCGTTGCCATAGAAAACCGGTCCGAGACCCGATCGATGCGCCCATCGGCGCAGAATTCCCATAGCCAGTCGCTCGAGTTTTCCTCGAATTCCCTGAGTAGCAGACTGATGACGTTCTTCTGCGCGCGCGAATCAACTTCCCGCTTTACGTGCATGGTTAGCGAACGCCCTGTGCGGATGACGATCGTCAATATTATCGGGATCAGCGTCAAAAGCATGATCGTCAGCAAATTGGAGAGCAATGGTGTGTCGATTAATCGCGCACCGAAAAGGCATCCGATTATTACCGGCAGGAGAAACATCAAGGCTGCCTGAGGCAGTGGTGAATACGAAACGGCCGCGCTAAGAATTACGGCCGCCATTGCAACGGGGACCATCACCTGAATGGTAGGCGTCGCGGCGGGAAGCATAAGCGACGGCAGTATTGCCCATGTGGCGCCGACTATGCCGGCGCCTGCTATCGCGTGGCGTGCCGCCTTTTCCGGATTTCGCCTGCCGCTCTTGCCGGTCTTGATCCGAAACCAGGACCGGACGCCAAAGCCGACCAGTACCAGCATGGTCAAAACCCATATTGTTACGGCCGACAGGTGCGGCGTTCCAACAGAAACGGCCAGCAGATGAAAGGATATGACCATCGCGCCGCAGGACAGAGCCGGCGTCATCTGAACGATGGAATCGATTTGTTCGGACAGGATCAGGTTGCGGGTTCGCTTGTCGATATTGCCCGGCAGAATCCGGGCGTCGATCTGCGCCCACAACCAATTCGAAAATGATGAAAACAAAATCCGTGACCCCGTAATTGAATCGCGGGCATCATGACGTGAACATGTTAAGGTTGAATAAGCGGTCCGCGACGCGGCCTGGTATTTTTAGCTATGTTTAATGTTAAGTGTACGATGGGCCGGGTAAAGCGTCATATCGTAGATCGGTGCAAGTTGAGTTAGTTGCAACCCTCGGAAACATAACAGAATTTAAACCACGCTAATTAAGCGGAATTTCAAACAGCCTGACTATGCTGTTGCTCAAGCAGTGGAAAACTGCGTCAAGCAAACAGGAGCGGGCATGTCATCCCAGAACCACAAAAACGGCGTTGGAGCGCTTTCAATTCCCCGGTCGGCACTTACCGGGAGCTTGCGTGACTATAGAACGCCGGTCGGCACTGATCTCCTCGGGCGCGTGTCCGGATTTTTCGATTGGCAGGACCTGCGCCGCCAGCATGATCTCTGGCCCTATGCCAAATCGTCGGCGATCGCACCGAAAACGCATTGCTCGGTTCTCACCGACGGTGGGAGACAGATCGAAGGCGTCAACTTCGCTTCACAGGACTATTTGAGCCTGTCGTCGCACCCCGCAGTCAAGGAAGCGGCAATCGAGGCTGTGAGCGAATATGGCGTTCACAGCGCGGGTTCGGCCGCCCTGCTTGGCAACACGCGTCACTCGCTAATGCTCGAAAAGGAAATCTCCGATTTCGTGCATGGGCGCGAGATCGTGCTTTATCCGACCGGATGGTCTGCGGGCTTTGCCGCCATTCAGGGAATCGTGCGGCCGGGCGACCATGTGGTGCTCGACGTTCTGGCACATTCGTGTCTGCAGGAAGGTGCGCGCGCGGCAACGCAGAACATTCATTTTCACGGGCATCTGAATTCGGACGGACTGGCGCGGCGTTTGCAGCGCATCCGTTCGCGCGATTCGGAGAACGGCATTCTGGTGGTGACCGAAAGCCTGTTCTCCATGCATTCCGACACCCCGGACATCGGAGCGCTGCGCGCTGTTTGCGACGAATACAACGCGCAACTTTTGGTGGATTGCGCCCATGATTTCGGCTGTATCGGCGAAAACGGTCTTGGTCATCTGAGCCTTCAGAACATGATCGACAAAACCGACGTTATCATCGGCAGTTTCTCCAAGACCTTTGCTTCCAATGGCGGCTTCATCGCCATCAAGGAGCGCTCGGTGGCGGAGTATCTGAAATACTTCAGCGCAACGCAGACATTTTCGAATGCGCTGTCGCCGGTGCAGGCGGCTGTCGTGCTCGCTGCGCTTAAAATCGTTCGCTCCAAGGAAGGCAAGAACCGGCGCGAGGCGCTGATGAACAACATTCTCTACATGCGCGCCAACATGGGAGCCAACGGTTTGGAAACCCTGGGCGACCCATCACCGATCGTTCCGGTGCGCGTAGGCGCGGAAGGCCTTGCACGCATAGCTTCACGCGAACTTGGCACGTTGGGCGGCATCGCCAACCTGGTCGAGTATCCCGCAGTACCGCAAGGCGGTGCCCGTTTCCGGGTTCAAGTCATGTCTGATCACACGAAGGCCGATATCGACACATTCGTCAGCCTTATGCGCACCGCGATGCAAAACGCCGAAGTCGAGTTCAGGACCTATCGCGAAAGCGAGAATCACGGACACAACGAGGTCCCGGAAATGATTTCCGCGCAATCAACGGCAGCTTAGGAGAAGGCCTATGGG
>JBFIBB010000176.1:0-7522 GCA_041582695.1 Rhizobiaceae bacterium | reverse complement strand
TGGCAGACAGGCTGGTCGAGCATGTGGACGACAACACGCGGGTGAGCCGTTTTGGCGGTGACGAGTTCATCGTCTTCTTCAACTCCGTTGCCGATTCGGAGGAGCTCAAGAAGATGATGGACCGTATTTTCGACGGGCTGAAGGGCGATGTCGATGTGGCAGGCCACGCGCTTCGAATCCTCGCAAGCGCCGGTGCCGTGCTGACGCGCGCTGGCGACGCCAATGTAGAAGACCTCGTCGTGAGGGCCGACCTCGCCCTCTACGAAGCAAAGGATGACGGCAAGAACCGGTGGCGCCTGTTTGAAGCGGAAATGGACGCCGCATTCCGTGCGCGCCAGACGTTGAAGGCCGAGTTGCGGGTTGCAGTCGAGATGGATGAATTGCGTGTGGTCTACCAGCCGATCGTCGGTCTAAAATCGATGAAGATCGTGAGCTGCGAAGCCCTTTGCCGCTGGGATCATCCGGAACTCGGCTCGGTTTCCCCTTCGGTCTTCATTCCCTTGGCGGAGGAGATGGGCATCGTTTCGGACATCAGCAACCAGGTTTTGAGAAAAGCCTGCAAGACATGCCTGAACTGGCCGAGCGACACATGCGTGTCGGTCAACCTTTCAGCTAACGATTTCAGAAACCGGAATGTTGTCGGAGTGGTCAGGGAGGCTCTGGAAAGCAGCGGCCTGGAACCTCACAGGCTGGAAATCGAAGTGACCGAAACGGCGCTTCTCGACGACAAACTGCTGACGATCACCCTGCTCAACGAATTGAAGGAGCTGGGCGTCAAGATCGCGCTTGACGATTTCGGCACCGGATACTCCAGCCTGAGCTACCTGCACACACTGCCGCTGGACAAAGTAAAAATCGATCAGGCGTTCTTGAGCGACATAACATTCGACAGCAAGTCTCTCGACCTGCTCAAAGGAATTGTGACACTGTCCCGCAAGCTCGGCCTCTCTATCACCCTTGAAGGTGTCGAAGATTTCGAACAACTCAAACTTATCATGAATCTGGCAGAACCAGATCTGCTGCAGGGTTTCCTGTTCGGATCAGCATTGTCTGAATCCGGCATCACAACACTGACAAATACCGTTGCGCCTTTCGCCGCCCAGTTCGAGGCCGTCGGGATCAAAACCGCCAAGTAGGACCGGTCCGGCGTTATCAAACCCGGAGATCCGCGGGTTCCGTTTTGTTAACCTTAACAAACGGTAAATGCCTAAGTTACAATTTTTTCGTTTACATTGTCCCCAATAGACAATCTTATGGGTCTCCAACGGGGTTGGGCGTGATTTCGGATCGTGCTCAAGGGGATTTGAAATGAATGTGGCTAACGCGGCAGTTGGTTCATCCGCATTTGCTTACAGCGTTCTGAACTTTCTCAATCGTGTAGAGTACCGGCGTTGCGACCGTGGCGAAGATTTCGAAGCCGTATGCCGCTTGCGTTACAAAGCCTACCGCGCCCGTGATCTCGTACCAAACAATCCGTTCGAACAGGTGGAGGACGAATTCGACCACACCTCCAATTGCCTTTGTTTCGGCGTTTATGTCGACGAGAAACTCATCAGCACGATTCGGATGCATCGATTGACGATCGACGATCAGCAATCGCCCGCGATGGAGGTTTATCCGGACATCATCACGCCGCGTCTGGAAGACGGCGAGCATTTCGTCGAACCCAGCCGTTTCGCGGTCGATCCGGAGTACTCGATACAGTATCCGCAGATTCCGTATGTTACCCAGCGTCTGCCGTGGATGGCATGCTTCCATTTCGGCGTTGAATTCGGCATCTCCATGATCCGCGAAGACCATGTCGCCTATTACCGCAGGTCTTACAAATCCAGGCAGATCGGCGGTCCCCGTAACTATGGCGGCGTGATAAACTGCATGGCGCTGCTTTATGAAGTGGATATTCTGGCCATCAAGAAGGCCGTTCACACACGCCTGCCGTTTTTCAAATCGACCCCCGTCGAACAGCGGTTGTTGTTTGCCCGGCCCACCGCTGGAGCCGAAGCTCCGCTGACTGTGCTTCCAACCGCAAATTCGTTGCGCGCCGCCGCCTGATAACCGCGAGCTTTATTGGCTAGAGGCAAACCGTCTCTTTTCCATGTCAGCCGCCCGCGGCCGTTTTCCGGGAACCGATTGCGGTCCTTGACATGGTCTCTTATTCGAAAAGCTGACTTGCACCGGCGGTACCGATCGGCAAAATACTCCTACAAGCCGTGGCAAAAGCGGTAACTGGGAGGTTTCCGGCAAATGACAGGCGCAGAAAGCGCAACGCTCGATACATTTCCGAAATACCTGCTGCTCAACGCGAAGCGTTTTTCAAGCCGCCCGGCGATGCGGCACAAGGACCTGGGCATCTGGCAAAGCTGGACGTGGGCCGAACAGCTCGAGGAAGTGCGTAAATTCTCCATCGGCCTGAAATCGATGGAAGTCGAACCGGGCGACAGGGTCGCTATCATCGGAGCCAACCGGCCGAGGCTTTACTGGACATTCGCGGCGGTGCAGGCGCTGAGGGCCATCCCTGTTCCGGTCTACGCCGATGCGGTCGGGGAAGAACTGGCTTTCGTGCTCGACAATGCCGGCATCTCCGTTGCCGTGGTCCAGGACCAGGAACAGGTCGACAAGGTACAGACGTACCGGGAGAAAATCCCGTCGCTCAAACATGTCATATATGACGAGCCGCGCGGATTGCGCGATTACGACCACAACGAAATCCATGCTTTTGAATCCGTGCAAGCCCTCGGGCAATCGCTTCTGGCCGCCGATCCGGAACTGGCAACATCTTGGGAGAAGGCGATCGAGGAGGCCGATGGCGACGATATTTCGGTCATGCTCTACACTTCGGGCACCACCGGACAGTCGAAGGGCGTGATGATCAAGGCTTCCGCCGCCGTAAACGCCGCGGCCGACACCGTCAGGTTCGACAGGCTCAACGAACGTGACAGTGTGTTGGCCTACCTGCCATTGGCATGGGTGGGAGACCATTATCTGAACTACGCGCAGGGCTATATCGCCGGTTTCTGCATGTCGTGCCCAGAAAGCGTGGAAACCGTCGCACAGGATCTGAGGGAAATAGGCCCGAGCTTCTATTTCGCGCCTCCCAGGGTGTTCGAGGGGTTGCTGACAAGCGTGACCATACGCATGGAAGATGCGGGTTCCTTGAAGAAACGCCTTTTTGCCTACTATCGCTCGGTGGCGCAAAAATACGGCGAAGCGATTTTGGAAAAACGCAGCGTTCCGCTGTCAGGCAGGCTGGCATACTGGCTGGGCGAGATTTTTGTCTACGGACCGCTCAAGAATGCCCTCGGCTTCTCGAATATCCGAACAGCCTACACGGCCGGGGAAGCAATCGGGCCAGACCTTTTCTCGTTTTTCCGCTCGCTTGGCATCAATCTGAAGCAGTTGTACGGCCAGACGGAAGCGTTCCTTTACGTGACCGCGCAAACTGACAATGCCGTTCGCGCCGACACAGTCGGCCCGCCGGCGCCGAATGTGGATATCCGGATCTCAGCGGAGGGCGAGGTGCAGTTCAAGTCGCCCGGCATGTTTGCTGGCTACTACAAGCAAGAACAGAAAACCGCCGAAACTCTGACCGAGGACGGCTATGTGATGACCGGCGATGCGGGTTTCTTCGACAAGGACGGGCAACTCAAGATCATCGACCGGGCCAAGGATGTCGGCAAGCTCAAATCGGGCGCGCTGTTCGCGCCCAAATACGTTGAAAACACGCTGAAATTCTTTCCCAATATCAAGGAGGCGGTCACTTTCGGAAGCGGGCGTGATTTTGCAGCCGCCTTCATCAATATCGACCTGCAGGCTGTGGGCAACTGGGCCGAGCGTAACAACATCGCCTATGCCTCGTATCAGGAATTGGCCGCCCACCCGCTTGTCTACAAGATGATCGCCGACAATGTGGACGAGACAAACCGCAAGCTCTCCGAAGAGCCAATGATGTCCGGTTGTCAGATCAAACGCTTTCTGGTCCTGCACAAGGAACTCGACGCCGACGATGGCGAGTTGACCCGGACCCAGAAGGTCAGGCGCAATTTCATCGCCGAGCGCTATGGCGAACTGATCGAAGCGCTGTACGACGGGTCGACGGAGAAATACGTCGAGACCCAAGTGACGTTCGAAGACGGCCGCAAGGGAACAATCAAGGCGACCGTAAAAATCGTCGATGCCGGCTTTTACTCTGCACCGGATCAACCATTCGTGCAGGAGGCGGCCGAATGAACGCGCCCATTGATCCCAGGCTGCTCGGAATTCCGCAGCCGGAATTCACACTGTCGGCCCATCAGGACGACATCGCCGAGGGCGATGTACTGCTGAAAGTCGACAACGTTTCGCTTTCATTCGGCGGCGTAAAGGCGATCCAGAACGTCAGCTTCGACATCCGCAAGGGCGAGATACGCGCGATCATCGGCCCGAACGGCGCAGGCAAGACGTCGATGCTCAATGTCATCAACGGATTTTACCATCCGCAGGAAGGTACGATCACCTATCGCGGCCAACCGCGCAAGGCCATGCGTTCCACCGCCGCGGCCCGCCAGGGCATATCGCGAACCTTCCAGAACATTGCCCTGTTTCGGGGCATGTCGACGCTCGACAACATCATGACCGGGCGCATCACGCTGCAGAAACGGAACATCTTCTGGCAGGCGCTGTGGCACGGGCCGGCAGTGAAGGAAGACCTCGAACACCGACGCGCCGTTGAGCACATCATCGATTTCCTCGAAATTCAGCACATCCGCAAGACGCCGGTCGGGCGCCTGCCCTACGGGCTGCAAAAGCGGGTCGAGCTTGGCCGCGCGCTCGCCGCCGAACCGGCGCTTCTGCTCCTTGACGAACCCATGGCCGGGATGAACCTCGAAGAGAAAGAGGACATGTCCCGATTCATCCTCGACGTGAACCACCAGTTCGGGACCACGATCGCTCTCATCGAGCACGACATGGGTGTGGTCATGGACATTTCCGACCGCGTCGTGGTGCTCGATTACGGCCGCAAGATCGGCGACGGCACGCCAGATGAAGTTTCAAAAAACCAGGATGTCATCGACGCCTATCTCGGCGTTCCGCACGACTAGGACAATGGACGAATGAGCCCGGCATTTCTCTATTTCATCGAAACGGTACTCAACGGCCTGATGGCAGGCGTCATGTACTCCCTGGTGGCGCTCGGCTTCGTGCTGATCTTCAAGGCATCGGGCATCTTCAACTTCGCGCAGGGCGTTATGGCGCTGTTTGCTGCGCTGACGCTGGTGGGACTGCAGACCGGCCAGGTACCATTCGCGCATCTGATCAATGCGCTGTTTGGCACCGATGTGCATCATTTCGGCTGGGAGCTGCCAGCGATATTCGCGGTTCTCGGCACGTTGGCAGTGATGATCGCGTTTGCCTACCTGTTCGAAGCGCTGGTGCTGAAGCACCTCGTCAACCAGGAACCGATCATACTGTTCATGGCGACGATCGGGCTTGCCTATTTCCTCGAAGGATTTGGCGACCTTATGTGGGGTTCGGACATCAAGACGCTCGATGTCGGCATACCTTCGGGCGGTTCGTTCTGGTGGGAGGACGTCACGCGAGAATGGGCGGCGGAGGGCTCGGACTATTTCGGCATGTATATCGACAAGCTCGACGTCGTTGCCGCATTTGTCGCCGTCGTGCTGGTTGTCGCGCTAACGATGTTCTCGCAATACACACGCATGGGCCGGGCGTTGCGCGCCGTCGCCGACGATCACCAGGCGGCGCTGTCGGTAGGTATCTCGCTGCGGACCATCTGGGTCGTCGTATGGTCGATCGCCGGTTTCGTGGCGCTGGTCGCCGGCGTCATGTGGGGCGCCAAATCCGGGGTGCAGTTCTCGCTGTCGCTGATCGCGCTCAAGGCCCTGCCCGTGCTGATCCTCGGCGGGTTCACATCCATTCCCGGGGCGATTGTCGGCGGGTTGATCATAGGCGTCGGCGAGAAGCTCGCAGAGCTGTACATCGGTCCGTTGGTCGGCGGCGCAATCGAGAACTGGTTCGCCTATGTCGTCGCGCTCGCGTTCCTGCTGATCCGCCCGCAAGGCCTGTTCGGCGAAAAGATCATCGAAAGGGTTTGACGGGACATGCTCTACCGAGAGACAGGCGACTTCAAATCCTCGTACCTTGAGGACCAGCAGACATTTCCGATCAAATCGGAACGCTACCTGTTCTGGGCGTCAATGGTGATCGCCTTCGCAGTGGTTCCCTTTTTCATCAATGACTACTGGGAGAAGTCGGTGCTGGTACCGTTCCTGGTATGGGCGATGATCGCGCTTGGCATGAACATGCTGACCGGCTATTGCGGTCAGGTATCGCTCGGCACGGGCGGGTTCATGGCGGTCGGTGCGTTCTCCTGTTACAAGCTGATGACCGCCTTTCCAGAGTTGAACATCCTGATCGTCATCGTCCTGTCGGGTGTTGTCACCGCCGGTGTGGGCGTACTGTTCGGCCTGCCCTCGCTCAGGATCAAGGGCTTCTATCTCGCGGTGGCGACGCTGGCGGCCCAGTTCTTCCTCGTCTGGTTCTTCAACAAGTTCGCCTGGTTCTACAACTACTCCGCCTCCGGACAGATAACCGCGCCCGAGCGCACGATTTTCGGTATCGCGGTAACCGGGCCAAACGCGGCGCCCTGGGCGACCTACCTTACCTGCCTTTCGCTCGTCTTCATTTTCGCCTGGATAGCGCGGAACCTGACGCGGGGCCGGGTGGGCCGGTCATGGATGGCCATGCGCGACATGGACATCGCCGCAGAGATCATGGGCGTGTCGCCTTTCTCGGCAAAACTGTCGGCCTTTGCCATCAGTTCGTTCTATATCGGGATGGGCGGCGCCATGTTCTTCGCTCTCTATCTCGGCGCGGCGGAAGTGACGGAAGCCTTCGGCATCGACAAGTCCTTCGATGCGCTGTTTATGATCATCATCGGCGGTCTTGGATCGATCCTCGGATCGTTTCTGGGCGCGGCGTTCATCATCCTGTTTCCGGTCCTGCTGAAAAACGTAATGGTCGGCGCATGGGGTTGGCCGACCGATCTGGCGGCCCATATAGAAATCCTGACCGTGGGCGCGCTGATCATGTTCTTCCTGATCTTCGAGCCGCACGGGCTGGCGCAGATATGGCGGTTAACGAAGGAGAAGCTTCGGCTATGGCCATTCCCCTACTAGGGAATAAGATGACTTCAACCGGGCAATCCGCTCCGGAGGAGTTCAACGTCAATCCATCAACGGGAGGTACTTTGATGAAAAATGTAAAACTTTTAGCTGCCGGCGCGCTGGCGCTGATGATGGGCTCGGGGCCGGCATTTGCCGATCTCGTGTTCCCGTCGCTGAGTTATCGTACAGGTCCTTACGGTCCGAACGGCATCCCGTTTGCCGACGGATTTGCCGATTATTTCACTCTGCTCAATGAACGCGACGGCGGCATAGAGGGCCAGAAAATCCAGGTTGTCGAATGCGAAACCGGCTACAATACGGAAAAAGGTGTTGAGTGCTACGAGTCGACCAAAGGCCAG
>JBFIBB010000175.1:0-7591 GCA_041582695.1 Rhizobiaceae bacterium | reverse complement strand
GATCAGTTCAGCGGCGACCCTGCAGAGGCTCGCCTGAGGGAAACGTTCCGTGATGCGCATTTCGAGGCGTTTCGCCGTCTCGATGATCTGATCGGCGTCGATCGAGCGGTACGGCATGGTTCAGGTGTTGCCTCGCGCATTGGTCCGCGGGCCAAAGGCGTTTGGGCCGTTGTCTCCCGGCCACAGGGAAAGAACGATGAAGGCCGGGAGCGGGAACAATACGCACAGCACGGCAAAAGCGCCGTGCCTGCCAATGTCATGGATCCGTTTGACGCCGAGCGCGAACAGGCACCACAACGAAAGGAAAAACATCCCCCAGAACATAATGGCCCAGATCGCGCCTTCGCCCGTTTCCTCCGCAGTCAGCGTAAAGCGGTAGAACGGAAACGTCAGCGCGATCAAGAGCAGCAGTCCGGCCAGAAAGTAAGCCGCGCGGTCGATGCGGCCGTCGAACTTGAAATACAGCCAGGCAATTTGACCTGAAGAACTATGCGAGGGGGTCTGGCCCAAACCTGTTTGCCCCTTTTGTACCCTCGAGGATACCGCATTCGACGAGTATCCAGATGCCGCCGATCACCGGCACAAGACCAATCAGTGACCACCAGCCGGATTTGTCGCGATCGTGCCAGCGTTTGGCGTAGAGCGCGAAGATGAAATACAACAGCGCCAAAGTGACGATTATCGATATGACACCTTCGGCTCCGACGATGCCGTCAACAATCGATCCGACAATGCTGATGGCGAAAAACACACCGACACCCGCCCAGAACTTCGCACGATTGATACGGCCTTCATAGCTCGTCAAAAGATACTTCCAGTCCATTTGACCCTCCTGATCGCCGGTTCCGAGTGAATCCGGCTGGCGCAAAGTGCTTTGAGTCGGCGAAAAGATCAATCTCTGAGCAGTTCGTTGATCGACGTCTTCGATCTGGTTTTCTCATCCACGCGTTTGACAATGACGGCGCAGTATAGCGACGGTCCCCAATTTTCGCCGGGCAGGTTTTTGCCGGGCGTCGAACCCGCAACAACGACGGAGTAGGGCGGCACTTCGCCGTAAAACACCTCGCCCGTGGCGCGATCGACGATCTTGGTCGACTTGCCGATGAAGACGCCCATGCCGAGGACCGCGCCTTCGCGCACGATGCAGCCTTCGACAACCTCGGAACGGGCGCCGATGAAGCAATTGTCCTCGATGATCGTCGGACCGGCCTGCATCGGCTCCAGAACGCCGCCAATGCCGACGCCGCCAGACAGGTGCACGTTCTTGCCGATCTGGGCGCAGGAGCCGACAGTGGCCCAGGTATCGACCATCGTGCCGCTGTCGACATAGGCGCCGAGATTGACGAAGGAGGGCATCAGGACAGCGCCCGGCGCGATGTATGCCGACCGGCGGACGACGCAGTGCGGAACCGCGCGGAATCCGGCCTTCTCGAAATTGTTGGCGCTCCAGCCGTCGAACTTCGAGGGCACCTTGTCCCACCATACGGCTTCGCCCGGTCCGCCCTTGATGATCTCCATCGGATTGATGCGGAAAGAGAGCAGCACTGCTTTCTTCAGCCACTGATTGACCTTCCATTTTCCGTCGGACTGGCGTTCGGCAACGCGGGCCGCGCCGCTGTCGAGCAAGTCGAGCGAAGCCTCGATGGCCTCGCGCACTTCTCCGCGGGTGCCGGTGTTGATGCTGTCACGCTCATCGAACGCCTTTTCGATGACTGGCTCCAGGGAGGCTGCGTTCTGAATTGACATAAGCGAGGCTCCGTTTGCGTCGTGTTAAGGGTGCGCCGGTAGACTGGCGGCGAGAAAACCGCGCGGAACCTATGCGACGCGCAAACACGGGTCAATCGCCGCGCGCGGCACTTCGTGGCGATTTTTGAATGCGTTTGCGAGGACGGGAAGAAGATGAAACCGGAAGAACATAGCGGCTGGACTCCGTTCCCGCACTCCGACGAGGACCTGAGACGTTCGCGGAAGGTGCCGGAAACGCCGCAGACGCGCGCGCCGGAGTACCGGCTCGCCTGGGACGATGATGATTTCATGACCCGGCGCGAATTGCGTCCGGTGCGCCTGCAACTCGAGCTTCTGAAGACGGAGATGATGCTGGCCGAACGCGACATCCGTTCGACGGTCGTGATGTTCGGAGGCGCGCGGATACCCGAACCGGGCGGCGACGCCTGGGCGGCAAAAAACGAAACCCAGCGCCGCAACCTCGAAGCCAACGCCAAATATTATGAAGAGGCGCGCAAATTTGCCCGTGCCTGCTCGGAACATTCTGCCGAGACATACTATCGGGAATTCGTTGTCGTAACCGGCGGCGGGCCCGGTGTCATGGAAGCGGGAAACCGCGGCGCCAACGATGTCGGAGCTCCATCGATCGGCCTGAACATCGTGCTGCCACACGAACAGGCGCCGAACCAATATGTGACGCCCGGTCTCTGTTTCAACTTCCACTATTTTGCGATCCGAAAGATGCATTTCGTCATGCGCGCCAAGGCGGTCGCCGTTTTCCCGGGCGGCTTCGGCACAATGGACGAGCTGTTCGAAACGCTAACGCTGATCCAGACCGGGCGCATGGAACGCGTTCCGGTATTGCTTTTCGGCAAGTCATTCTGGGAGGGTGCGATCAATCTTGGCTTCCTGGCCGAGCAGGGCACGATCTCGCCCGGCGATCCGGAACTGATCAGCTTTGTCGATACCGCCGACGAAGCATGGGCGACAATCGCGGAGTTCTACGGCCTCTAGGTACTCTCCTTGGGTATCGCTTTTTCGGCCGCCCCGTTTGTCGCCTGTGCACGGGGCCGGCGAACCAGGGTCACCAGCACGAAGGAGATGATCATCAGCAGGTACCATGCGCCGAGTTTCGAGACCGAAACAGGCGTCCAGCCATCGAGCTGACCGGGGTAAAGCCAGGCGCGCGAGAAGGTTGCGATATTCTCGGCAATCCAGATGAACAGCGCGACAAGAAAGAATCCGACGAGCAAGGGCATGCGGTGGCGGAACCGAAAAACGCGGTAGTGCACGAAAGTGCGCCAGTAAAGAAGGGCGGTTGCGGCCAGCAGCAGCCAGCGCATGTCCGGCAAATAGTGGTGCGAAAAGAAGTTCACATAAATCGCCGCACACAGGATGACGGTAAGCGCCATCGGCGGATAGCGGCTATAGCGTATGTCGAAGATGCGGGAAATACGCGCGATATAGGAGCCGACCGCGGCGTACATGAAGCCCGAGAACAAAGGAACCCCAGCGATCCGGATCAGATTTTCCTCGGGATAAACCCATGATCCGACGTGTGTTTTGAAAATCTCCATTACGGTGCCGACGACATGGAATATCAGTATGACCCGAGCCTCGGCGAGGGTCTCTAGCTTGAAGACCAGCATGGCGAGCTGGATCGCCAGGGCTGCGAGAAACAGGAAATCATAGCGCGCAAGGGCAAAGCCGTCGGGCCACAGGTAGCGCGTCAGGATAATCATTGCGAGCATCGCGCCGCCAAAGAGGCACGCCCAGGCCTGTTTCAGCCCGAACACGACAAACTCGATTGCCGCCGACGCAGGGCCGGTCGCAGGCATGCGGTCGAGGACCGCATGGGCTGCTGCATCGATGCGGGCCTCGACCGACGTGAAGCGGTTCAAGCGACGGTTTCTCCGGTAATCGCCGTCAGAAAGGCCGCGAGATCGTCGGTCACGAAGTCGACGTCGTCCTCGTTTACGGAATCCCTCTCCCAGATCTCGGAGAATGTCGGCTCGAAATTTCTCGGCACGATGAGCACGGTAGTCATGCCGAGAATCTTTGGCACGGTCAGGTTTCGCGCCAGGTCTTCGAACATCACGGCGTTTCCGGCGTCGACGCGGTGCAGCCCCATGAACTTGTCGTAGGTTTCGCGAGCCGGTTTCGGTACGAGGTCGGCAGCCACCACGTCGAATATCTCGTCGAAATGCTCGAGAATTCCGAGCTGGCGGGCGGTGTTTTCGGCGTGGCTGCGACTGCCGTTTGTGAAGATGAACTTCCGGCCGGGCAACGCCTTGATAGCCGTTCCGAGCGCCGGGTCGGGTGCCAGCCAGGAATAATCGATGTCATGGGCTTTTTCGAGGAAGTCATCCGGATCGATGCCGTGGAGCTCCATCAAGCCGCGCATGGTGGTGCCGTATTCCAGATAGAGCTTTTTCTGCAGCAGCCGCGCCTCGTCGCGCGGCAGTTGCAGCAGTTCCGACACGTATGCCGTCATGCGTACATCGATCTGCGCGAACAGGTTTGTGTGGTGGGGATAGAGCGTGTTGTCGAGATCGAACACCCAGTCCGTCACATTCGCAAAGCGCCGCGGGTCGGGAGAATTTGTCATGCTGCCGTTATTGCACGAAATCTTGTTCACGCAAGACAATGTCCGGCACAGTAAGGCAGTACAGCGCGGAAAATTGCTGCTTTCGTTAAAATTTTAGCTGCCGCCTAAAGAGGCTTTCAAATGCCTTGTGAGAATGTCCCTGAAAATAGGGGTCCTTTGCGTGAAAATCATCATATTGAAATCGCTTATGGTTTCGACCGTTGCGGTCGGCGCGGCCTATGCAATGATCTGGTTCCTCGTTCCCATGTTTGGTGAACAGATCAACACAAGCGCGTGGGTTTTGGGATTTATCGGACCTTATCTGATCGGCATGCCTGTCTGCCTGTTTCTGTTCCATCAAGCGGACCGGCTGAGGGTCGCGCATGAACAGCTAATGGCAGCCCACAAGGATCTTCGGCGCAAGTCGCGTGTCGATCCCATGACCGGCTTGCTGAACCGCGAAACCTTTCTGTCGATCCTGGAAAGGCGTCATCGGCGCAGCGATCACGGCGTTCTGGTGATTGCCGATGCCGACTACTTCAAGAACATCAACGACAACTTTGGCCACCTAAACGGCGATACGGCGCTTCGCCTGATGGCGGACGCCATACAGGACAGCGTGCGCGGAGAGGATATCGTCGGCCGCATCGGCGGCGAGGAATTCGCGATTTTCCTTTCGAGCGCAAATTCCGAACAGGCTGCCGAAGTTTCCGAACGGGTACGGCGGGCTGTCGAATGCATCGCCTTCCAGACGACCTGTGGTGCTTCAGTCCGGCTGACGCTAAGCGCCGGCGCGGCGCTCAGCGCCACGGCCGCAACGCTTTCCGATCTGATGCGGAACGCCGACCGGTGCTTGTACGAGGCAAAGAGAACCGGCCGCAACCGCGTGATCTTCCATCAGGGCCTCCGAGCAGCCGCATGAACCGGAGCAGGGCGGCATCACCGACTCTTCGCCGCAAGGTGCTGGACATCACGCTCATCTCGGTCGCGTTGTCGGTCGGCGTAACCGCCGTACTGACCGGCGTGCTCGGTTCGCCCTTCACGCTCGCGATGCTGGCGGCTGCCTTGTTTTGTCCGGCGATCGTCGCTGCGCCGGTTTCAGCCGCTTTCCTGCATCTGACCAACCGGCTTGAGGATGCCAATTCGCGATTGAAGGCGGCTAACAGCCAGTTGGCGCTGGCACACCGGGCACTGGACCGCCGCTGCCGCCTGGACAACATGACCGGCCTGATCAATCGTGAAACCTTTTTGAAAGCACTTTCGCCGGGCAACCGGCGCGGCGACGAAGGTTTCCTGTGCATCGTAGACGTCGATGACTTCAAGAGCATCAATGACGTCCATGGCCATAGGACCGGCGACCGGGCGTTGGCGGCAATCGCCAGCGCCATTCGATTGAGTTTGCGGGAGGACGATCTGGCCGCGCGGATCGGCGGCGAAGAGTTCGGCATCTTCCTGCGTGGCGCGAGCCTGGCAGAGGCGATCGCGGTTTGCGAACGTGTGAGGCAGGCCGTTGAACACATTGAATTCACTACTGAAAACGGTAAGAATATCGCGCTGACCGTGAGTTTGGGCGGGGCTGAATTCGTCGGCAACACCGTGGTTGACACGGTAATGGCAAAGGCCGACCGCATGCTGCATGAGGCCCAGTGCTCGGGGCGGAACCGCGCGGTAGTCGTACCGGAGCTTGCGCGTGTCGCTTAAGACCGGACGCTTTCACGGGTAGTTGCGCCGGCACGGCGGAAACGGATAGAAGGTTCCGGCCCGGGATTCCCGCCTGGTCACCGACCATTTCCACTCACCCGTTCCCGGATAACTCCACGCTCATGGAACTCTGGATTCCGATCACAATCGCCGCTGCGTTTCTGCAAAATGTACGCTCCGCGATGCAAAAACATCTCAAGGGCGTGATGGGCACCACGGGGGCGACGTTCGTGCGCTTCGGGTTCGGCGCGCCGCTGGCGCTCTTTTTTGTCTTCGCGCTGAATCGCATTGCCGGATATCCGCTTCCGGCCATCAATAGTGCATTTCTGGCGTGGGCTGCGATCGGGGGCATTGCACAGATCGCGGCCACCTTTCTCCTGGTATATCTGTTTTCGTTCCGCAACTTCGCGGTCGGCACCGCCTATTCGCGCACCGAACCGGCGCAGGCGGCGCTTTTCGGACTGCTCTTTCTGTCCGAGAAAGCGTCCGGGGGCGCCCTGGCGGCGATCGCAATCAGTGTCTTTGGCGTGATGCTGATTTCGGTCGCGCGCACCAGATTGAGCGCCGTGTCGCTGGTGACATCACCATTCAGCCGCACCGCACTGATAGGCATCGCATCGGGCACGCTGTTCGGCGTTGCGGCGGTCGCTTACCGGGCTGCGTCGCTTTCACTCGGCGGGCCGAATTTCATGATGCAGGCGGCGGTGACACTTGCCGTCGTCATCATGTTTCAGGCGGCAATCATGCTGGCCTGGATGGCACGGCGGGACCGCGAGGAGATGGCCCGCGTCGCCAGGGCATGGAGGCCGGCACTGATCGTCGGCATTGCAGGCGCCACCGCCTCCTTCGGCTGGTTCATGGCGATGACGCTGCAGCAGGCGGCGGTGGTCAAAGCGCTGGCGCAGGTGGAGATGATCTTCACCTTTGCTTCATCCGTCTTCATCTTCAAGGAAACGATCAACCGTCTGGAACTGTCCGGCTGCGTGCTGATTGTCGCCGGGATACTGGTGCTGCTTCTCGTGGGCTAGGTAAGGCGGGCTCGCGCCGGGCCCTGTCGCGGCTCAATCGGACTGCAAGCGTCGCAACAGCGGACACGCGACGTTTCCGACCGCGCAATTGGCCGTGAGCTCGTTCAATGCGGCCTCAAGCCTTTGCAGCTCGCCGATTTTCGTTCGCACATTCTCGATGTGGGATTCAGCCAGTTTCCTGACCGACTGGCAGTCCTCATGCCGGCTCTCGGAGAGATCGAGCAGCGTCTTCGCATGCGCCAGCGGAAACCCCAGATCACGGCACCTCCTGAGAAACCGCAGCCGCCCGATGTCGTTGGCTGAGTAGAGACGGCGGTTGTTCGGCGCACGCTCCGGTGCGGGAACGATACCCTCGCGCTCGTAGTATCGGATCGTTTCGATGCCGACTCCGCTCCGCCGGGACGCTTCTCCAATCGCAAACATTTGAACACGCCTCGCTTGATCCTGTAGCGACTACAGGAGTTATACCCATTTTCAGATCATTACGACAATGCGGGGCCAATTCGGCCGGCAAGGATTTGGAATGCAGAGATTCCTTGGTCTCAATTAT
>JBFIBB010000174.1:0-7633 GCA_041582695.1 Rhizobiaceae bacterium | reverse complement strand
GATGCCGCGCCGAAGCATTTGCGAAGGCGGGCTGCCTCAGCCTCCGTTATTGAATGCGAACACGCCAAGGCTCCGGCGTGACAGGTCCCTGGCGCGAATTTGCCGGCGTAGGCGGATGCAAAGATTTTATTTTTGCGGCTAATGTCCTGTCGTTAATATCTGGAACAAAAGCTACGCCTTTACGACCGCGGATTAACCCGAATGTACTATGTCTATATACTTAATAGTAGTAGCGAAGGGGACCACTACTATGTCGGTTCTACCGGCGATCTGAAAGCCCGTCTGTCGGCGCACAACAGGGGCGAGTCGGCGCATACAAAAAAGTACTTACCCTGGGAACTCATGACGTATATAGCGTTCGGGACTGGGGAAAAGGCGCGGCGCTTCGAGAACTACCTGAAATCGGGATCGGGCCGGGCTTTTGCAAAGAAGCATTTTTGATCGGGAACGTCATCCATGCCAGCCAAGATCTACAGACCTGCAAAGACGGCGATGCAATCGGGCAGGGCCAAGACCGGTAATTGGGTGCTGGAATTCGATCCGGAGATGCCGCGCACCATCGACCCGCTGATGGGTTACACTTCCTCGGCCGACATGAAGAGCCAGATCAGAATGAATTTCGCCAGCCGCGAGGCGGCGGTTGCCTACGCCGAGCAGAACGGCATTGCGTACCGGGTCATCGAGCCCAAGGAAGCAACGCGGAGGCAGATTTCCTATGCGGAAAATTTCCGCTATGACCGCAAAATCCCCTGGACCCACTGATCCGGGGTCAAGGAACGGTCCCGTAGCTCAGCTGGATAGAGCACCGGCCTTCTAAGCCGATGGTCGCAGGTTCGAATCCTGCCGGGATCACCAGCTTTCACAATCTGTCGAATTGCCGCGCATTTGCGGAAAGCAAGGCGGATAAAAGAGAGGACCGCCATCCAGCGAACATGAATCGCCTTGCTGAAATGCCCGACTGCGGGCTCATTGCTGAGCCTGGCGAATTACTTACATCGGACTTCTTGCAAGCGTCCCATCGTGGAACTGGTCAATCGAACATGGCGGAGAGCGAAAATTCGCTAAACGTTCGAAGAACGATTGCCGTTTCATCACAAGCAGACATCTGGCAGCAGTTTTCGCTCAGACGGCGAAAGAACGGCCACACAGCGGACAATGTCGCAATTCCACCGCTACCCGGGTTCCGGAGCAGTGGACAACTGACCGCGGCGCGTGCCCGATCGGTATCGGGCGTCTGCTTTGCGATAGTATCGGACATCCGACCAAAATCGGTTTCGTGTCTATTCCGGCGATTCGCGGTCATTTCTCCTAAGCCTGTGTCGCCTGACCCAAGCTCCGAAATCTGATTGACGTACCTCATAAAATCGTAGTTTCATGTATTGCGGAACCGGGAGTTGGGATGAGCAAGCCGACGGTACATGATATCGCCCGGGAAGCTGGCGTCAGCCTGGCCACGGTCGACCGGGTGCTGAACGCCCGCCCCGGCGTGCGCGAAAAGACGATCAAGCGCGTGCAGGACGCGGTGCGGAGGCTTGGCTATGTCCGCGATACCTATGCTGCCAACCTCGCCCGGCAACGCCACTACCGCTTCGCCTTTGTCCTGCCGGAAGGGCCGAGCCAGTTTGTCGATACGCTGAAGGCGGCGCTCGCCGAGGCGACGGAGGCGCAAATGGCCGATCGCGTGTCCGCCGCCACGGTGTCCGTCCCGTCACAGGACCCGCATGCGGTGGTCAGGACCTTGAACACGCTGAACACAGGCCGGCTCGACGGTGTCGCGATCATGGCTCCCGAGACCCCGCAGGTGCGCGATGCCGTGGCGCGGCTGAAAGCGGCCGGCCTCGTGGTAGTCGCCCTGGTTTCGGACCTTCCCAATTCGCGGCGCGATCATTTTGTCGGCATCAACAGCCTTGCCGCGGGCCGCACTGCAGCCTCGCTGATGGGCCGGTTTACAAGGGCTTCGCGAGGCAAAGTACTTGTGGTTACCAGTTCCGTGTTTGCCCGCGACAGCATCGACCGGCGTCTCGGATTCGACCTGGTGATGGCGGCCGAATACCCGTGGGTCGATGTTCTTCCGACCGTCGAGTTCCGCGACGATCCGATCCGCCTTTCAGAAGTGGTAAACTACGCGCTCGCTGCCAATCCGGACATCACGGGCATCTATTCCCTCGGCGCCGGCAACACACCGCTGCTCGAGACGCTGCGCGGCAGCGGCCGGTTGAAAGAACTGATCGTCATCGCGCACGAACTGACGCCGGCGACCCGCGCTGGGCTTCTCAATCATGAGGTGGATGCAGTAATCACCCAAAATGTCGGCCACCTGGTGCGAAGCGCGTTGCGGGTACTGAGGGCCAAATGCGATGGCGTTGCAATATTCGAGGCGCAGGAACGCATCCGCATCGATATCGTGATCCGCGAAAACCTGCCTTGAAAAGCCGGAAACCGTCCGCTCAAGGCAACAAATATGCATCCGCCTGAAACCCGTTTCCGCGTGGCTGCACAAATTCCGCTTGACTAGAGGTACGTACCTCAAATAAAGTACGCACACTCCCTGGATGGCGGAACAGTCGCGCATTCGGGGTAGCTGTTTCGATGGGAGGACTTATCGATGAATAGGACAAGGTATCTAGCCGCTGCTACGCTGCTTGCAGGAACGGCGCTTTCGACCACAGGCGCAGCGGCCGACGAACTGACTCTATGCTGGGCTGCATGGGATCCCGCCAACGCCCTTGTCGAGCTGAGCAAGGATTTCGAGGCCAAGAGCGGCCACTCCATGAAGTTCGAGTTCGTGCCGTGGCCGAATTTCGCCGACCGCATGCTCAATGAATTGAATTCCGGAGGCAAGCTCTGCGACCTGTTGATTGGCGACAGCCAGTGGATCGGCGGCGGCGCCGAGAACGGCCATTATGTCAAGCTGAACGACTTCTTCGACAGCGAAGGCATCTCGATGGACGATTTCGCCCCGGCGACTGTCTACGCCTACTCGACCTGGCCGAAGGGCACCCCGAACTATTACGCCCTGCCGGCCATGGGCGATGCCAACGGCTGGTTCTACCGCAAGGACTGGTTCTCGCGGCCGGAAATCCAAGCCGCCTACAAGGAGGCGACGGGCCAGGAACTTGGCGTGCCGAAATCGCAGAAGGAATTGCTGCAGATAGCGCAGTTCTTCCAGGGCCGCGAAATTGACGGCCAGACCCGTTACGGCGCGGCAATATTCACCGAACGTGGTTCGGAAGGCATAACCATGGGCGCAACCGGCGCACTCTACGCATGGGGCTTCAAATACGAGAACACGCCGGGCAAATATGACATGGAAGGCGCGGTCAATTCGCCAGAAGCTGCCGAGGCGCTTGAATTCTACAAGGAGTTCTACAAGACGGCGACGCCGCCGGGATATACCGACAGCTACATGGAACAGGGCCTCGACGCCTTCAAATCCGGCCAGGTCGCCATGGCGATGAACTGGTTCGCGTTCTTCCCGGGCCTTTACAAGGATCCCGACGTCGGTGGCGACAAGATCGGCTTCTTCGTCAATCCGCCCCAGAACGTTGCCGCATCCACGCTCGGTGGTCAGGGTATTTCGGTTGTTGCATACTCCGAAAAGCAGGAAGCTGCGCTGGAATACATCAAATGGTTCGCCCAGCCCGACATTCAGGCACAGTGGTGGGCGCTCGGCGGTTATTCATGCCACAATTCGGTATTGAACTCGCCGACCTTCAAGGACAGTCAGCCCTTTGCCGCTGACTTCCTGGACGCCATGGGCGGCGTGCAGGATTTCTGGCAGGAACCGGCCTATGCAGAACTGCTGCTGGCGATGCAGAAGCGCCTGCACGATTATGTTGTCGCCGATATCGGCACAGCCAAGGAGGCGCTCGACGCCCTCATCAAGGACTGGACCGAGACCTTCGAGGACGAAGGCAAGATCTAGCAACCGGATGCCCGGGCTTGTTGAGGCCCGGGCACACTCTCCGTGGTTTTGTGATAATTTGGCATGAGCGGTCAGGACGGTTCCAGCAAACCGGCCTGAACTGGTCTGGCTTGTTCAATTTGGAAGCGGTCCCATGAAAATGACTCCGATCGATCGCGCTGCAGCCGTAACGCCGCCGTCCATCGCCCGCCGCATCAGGGGCCTGTCGGACCGCGCCATAGCGTGGCTTTTCGTAGCGCCGACAATCTTCCTGCTTCTCGCGGTGAACATTTTCCCGCTCATCTGGACGGTCAATCTGAGCTTCACGAATTTCCGCGCCAACCGTCCCAACCGCGAGATCGAGTATATCGGCCTGCAGAACTACGAGCGCATCCTGACAGACCGCGACATTTGGCTGACCATGCAGGCCACGGCGCATTTTCTGTTCTGGACAATCCTGTTCCAGGTGCTGATCGGATTCACACTCGCCTGGCTGATCAATCGCAAGTTCAAGGGCAACGACCTGTGGACGACGATCATCGTGTTGCCGATGATGCTGTCGCCGGCCGTGGTCGGCAATTTCTGGACATTTCTGTACCAGCCGCAAATCGGCCTGTTCAACTACGTGGTCGAGTTCTTCACCGGTATCCCCGCCTCTTCCTTCCAGATGATCGGGGACGTGTCGCTGGCGCCCTGGTCCATCGTGATAGTCGATACATGGATGTGGACGCCGTTTGTCATGCTGATCTGTCTGGCGGGCTTGCGCTCGATTCCGGACTACATCTATGAGGCCGCGGCCATAGACCGCGCATCGAAATGGCGCCAGTTCTGGACCATCACCATTCCCATGGTGCTGCCATTCCTGATGCTGGCGGTACTGTTCCGCGGCATCGAGAACTTCAAGATGTTCGATCTTGTCGTGCAGTTGACCGGCGGCGGACCGGGCTCCACGACCGAACTGACATCGATCAATCTGAAGCGCGAAGCTTTCGAGAAATGGCGCACGGGCTTCGCATCCGCCTACGCCATTATTCTCTTCGTCACCGTATTCGGCCTCGCATCGATCTATGTGAAGGCGCTCAACAGGGTCAAGGAACGATGAGCGGCTATTCGATCACCGAGCCGTCCGCACGGCAAAAATGGATCGCCGGCACATTGGTCGTCGCCTATGCGCTGATCACCATAATGCCTCTGGTTTGGATCCTTACGACCGGATTCAAGAACCCGACCGATGCCATCTCCTATCCGCCGAAGGTGATCTTCGAGCCGTCGCTGGAAGGCTATGTCAACCTGTTCACCACCCGCACGCGGCAGACGCGGGAGTACCTCGATTCACTGCCGCCGCCGGAAACTTGGTACGAGGAGATTGTCCGCAACCGCGACATGGTCATCGCCGGTCCGTCACGCTACGGTGAGCGTTTTCTGAACTCGATCATCATCGGCTTTGGCTCGACATTCCTGAGCGTCTTTCTCGGCACTCTCGCGGCCTATGCATTCTCCCGTTTCAAGGTGCCGTTGAAGGACGACCTGCTTTTCTTCATCCTGTCCACCAGGATGATGCCGCCGATCGCGGTGGCGATTCCGATCTTCCTGATGTTCCGCACATTGGGCCTATCCGACACACATCTCGGAATGATCCTGCTCTACACTGCGGTCAACATCTCGCTGGCAGTCTGGCTCCTGAAAGGGTTCATCGACGAGATTCCGCGCGAATACGAGGAGGCGGCGCTGATAGACGGCTATACCCGCTTCCAGGCGTTCTACAAGGTGGTGCTGCCGCAGGCCGCCACCGGCATCGCCTCGACGGCGATCTTCTGCCTGATCTTCGCGTGGAACGAATACGCCTTCGCGGTGTTGCTAACTTCGGGCACGGCTCAGACGGCGCCGCCGTTCATCCCCACCATCATCGGCGTCGGCGGCCAGGACTGGCCGGCGGTCGCGGCAGGCGCAACGCTGTTTCTTATCCCCGTGATGGTGTTCACGGTACTCCTGAGGCGGCATCTGCTGCGCGGCATCACATTCGGAGCGGTACGCAAATGAACGGATTTGTAGACGGATTGATGCGGCTTCGCCGCGGTCCCTGGGAACTGGTCGCTTCGGTCCTCATCGCTCTCGGCGTGTTCATGCTCATGCAGCCCTACGTGCTCTGGCTCTATACCTACTCGTTCATCATCACGCTGATCGGCACGGTGATGTTCATCATTGTCAGCCATTTTCCGGAGTGAGGCATGGCCGAGATCGTCATTCGCAATCTGAGAAAGGATTTCGGCGAGTTCACCGCCGTCCAGTCTTCCTCGTTCAAGGTGGAGGACGGCGAGTTCTTCATGCTGCTGGGACCGTCCGGCTGCGGCAAGACGACGACGCTCAGGATGATCGCCGGACTCGAACTGCCGACTTCGGGCGAGATCTACATCGGTGGCGAGGAAGTCGGCCGCAAACCGGCCAGCGAACGCGACATCGCCTTCGTGTTCCAGATGTTCGCACTCTACCCGCACATGAATGTGCGGAAAAATATAAGCTACCCACTCGTCAGCCAGGGAATGCCACGTGCCCGGGTCCGCGAGAAAGTGGCGGAAGTCGCCAGGATACTCGGCATCGAAAGTATATTGGACCGCCCGGTCGGCGGCCTGTCGGGCGGCGACCGGCAGCGCGTGGCCCTTGGCCGCGCGATCGTGCGCAATCCCAAGGCGTTCATGATGGACGAACCGTTGGGCGCGCTCGACGCCGAATTCCGCGAGCACATGGCCGAGGAGTTGCGGGCGCTTCACGACCGCATGGGCGCGACGACCGTTTATGTTACGCATGACCAGCTCGAAGCCATGCAGATGGGCGACAAGATCGTGGTGATGAACCGCGGCAGGATCGAGCAGTTTGGCACGCCGCAGGACATCTACGACAAGCCGGCGAGCCTTTTCGTCGCCGACTTCATCGGGTCACCGTCGATGAACTTCCTGCGCTTCCATGGCAGCGTGGAAAAGAGCGCAAAGTCGGTGACTTTGCAGCACCAGAACCTTTTCGTGCCAGAACTTCGCGAACCGTTCACCGGCGACATGGTGTTCGGCGTCCGGCCCGAGCACGTGAATCTGTCAGATGCGGCCGGCTATCGCGGTACCGTTGAGGCGACGGAGTATCTCGGAACCACCCAGATCGTGACCCTGACAACGCCAAACGGCGAGCTTAAGGCGCGCATACCGTCCCACCAGCCGGCCAGGGTCGGCGAAAATGTCGGACTGGAGTTCAATGGCGCGACGATAACCCTGTTCGACAACCAGAGCGGCCGGGCGCTGCGCTCCGACCTGAACGAAGGGGTTCTTGGTCATGGCTGAGGTCACACTAAGCGGCGTATCGAAGTCATTCGGACCCAACGTTGCTGTCGACGGGATCACGATGACGATCCCGGACGGCTCGTTCGTGGTCTTGCTCGGGCCGACTGGCGCAGGCAAGACGACGACGCTTCGCCTGATTTCAGGCCTGGAAAGCCCTGATGCGGGCGATATCGCCATCGCGGGGCGCTCGGTTGTCGACGACACGCCTGCGCAGCGTAACGTGGCGATGGTATTCCAGCAGTATTCGCTCTATCCGCACATGTCGGTGCGCGACAATCTCGCCTTCCCTCTGCGCTCTCCGATATTGAAGACACCCGAAGACCAGATCGAGCGCAAGGTCGCCGAGGTGGCCGAAGTTCTGCGCATATCCGACAAGCTCGACAATCGGGCCACGGCGCTCTCG
>JBFIBB010000173.1:0-7637 GCA_041582695.1 Rhizobiaceae bacterium | reverse complement strand
GTCCAGATCAGCCGGGCCACCGGTCCAAGTTTGCCTTTGCCGGAAAGATCGGCCTGCGGGTCCATGTGTCTCTTCATGATCGCCTGCTTGTCGGCGTCCGGCAAGCGGTCGAATACGCCCTCAACCCCATAGATAAGAATTGCGTAGTACATCGGGTCGGTCACTCCTTTGCGCGATTGTTTCCCAACAAGAACGTAAAGAAAAGCCGGAATCCGACAGCATGGATGAACGGCATTGGCGAACGGCCGCAAAAAGCGAACGCTGCCTCGCTATCCCGCATCCAGATGGGCAATCGCGTTGGCGTAGTAGGCCACAAGCTGCTCCTCCCCGGGTGAAACGCGGTAAAGCCCTTCATCGCTTTCGGTGACGACATGGCGCAGCACCAGCATGCGCAAACCCGCCGTCACGGCATAATCCCGGTCGGCGCGCGGAACATGCACATGCGCGCCCGCCTCCGTCAGCCGGTCCATCAGCCGGTCCGCCCCGGCTTTGAGCGAAAGCATGTCGAGACCCTCGCCCTGCGCCTCCAGCAAAACCGTCGCCACCACGGAAACAGGAAGCACCGGCACAACGCCGCCGACCGATTTCATCAACTGATCGCCAAGCGCTTCGATCAGCGCCGCTCGGCGCCTTGGCGCCAGGCTCGCCGGGTTTTTAATCCTCCTTGCCGCCAGTTCGGCCCGCATCGAAACCGGCGCGCCAAAAGAAACGCAGGCATAGCCGAAGCGATACCATTTCCCGGCCAGCCGTAGCTTCAGGTTCTTCCACAGGAAAGCCAGGGTTCGCCTGATCTTGGTTCCGCCGGATACGGGCTCCGGCTTTCCGTCGATTTCCGCGATCAGATTCCGGTCCTCCAGCACCCTGTCGTAATTCAGCCCGACGGGAATGAAGACGACATCGCGCCCTGCAGGATCGTAACCCTGCATGATGTAGGACAGGAGCCCCAGCTTGACCGGCCTCAGCCTGCCGTCCCGCGACAGGCCCCCTTCCGGAAACACCGCCTGGGTCACGCCGGCGGCCGTCGCCATGGCGACATAGCGCGCCAGCACGCGCCTGTAGAGCGTGTTGCGGGCGTTTCGCCGGATGAAATAGGCGCCCATCGAGCGGATCAGCGATTGCAGAACGGCGACGCGCGCCCACTCGCCGACAGCATAGGAAAGAGCGGTCGAGGCGGACGCCAGATAGGTCACCAGCACGTAGTCCATGTTCGACCGGTGGTTCATCACGAAGATGACCGTGGCGTCGGGATCGACCTCGGCCAGCGCCTCACTGTCCGTATAGCCCAGTCGTACCCTGTAGAGCGCGGTGGAGAGCGCCCGCGCCACACGCGTTCCTATGCGAAAATATGCGTAGGCGTTGAAGGACGGTACGATCTCGCTCGCATAGCTTTGCGCTTTCGCCATGGCGACATCGAGCGGCATGTCCTCTTCTTTTGCATGCGCCTCGGCCGCCGCAATCACTTCGGGATCGAAGGCCAGCCTGTCGACGAGAATGCGCCGTTTGGTCAGACCGAATGGTCTGATCTTCAGCTTGAGACGGGTGTTGAGTTCGTCGATCGCCCGGTTGACGCGCCGGTGCAGAAACCAACGCACCGCGGGCGTCAGCAACCTCTCCACAAGCACTATCAGCGACAGAATTCCGGCGATGAGCACAAGCCAGAGCGGCAGTTCTATGGTCGAGGTCATGCAGAGTGTCCTGTCATGGCTGCCAGTTTGCGCTCAAGCCTGCGATGTGTGCCAAGTGTATCAACATTCAGTTATTCGTTTCACCCGGGTGATCCCGCATCCGCATTCCGTTTGCCGATCAGATTGATCGCCTTGGACCGCGGGAGCTCGATGCCGATGTTGTCAGTCGCCGGCAACGGGTGCAACCATCCGACAACAAAATGACCGTCGCGCCAACCCACCGTTGTTGAAGCAACAAGGGAAATCTCCGATAATGCCGCAGTTTCGCCACGCCGCATGCCTAGTCGGCGGATGGTCGGTTTGGAGTGGGCAGATCATGATGCGCCGAAGAGGAAAGTTGTGCTTGCGGATTTTTGCGGCCGTGCTGCTTCCTTCGGTTGTGGCGGCATCCTGCGCCAATCCGTGGACAAAACTGCCCGACAACACCACAACCAGCACGATCCGGGAAAAGCTGCACCGGCCGGGCCGCATGAATCACGGCAATTACTGCGGTTTCGGCACGGTCGACGCGACCCTGCGGCAGAAGCCGGTGGACCGTCTGGACGCGGCCTGCCAGGCGCACGACATCTGTTATATCGAGGGCAACGACCACTGTTTTTGCGATGGCTGGCTGAAACAGGATGTGTCGGCCATCATCGATGATCCGCAAACCGACGAGAAAACAAGGCGCAAGGCAAAACTCGTGCGCTCGACATTCTCTCTGCCGGTTTGCCGGGCGTTTCCGCATGGCTTCATGCCGCCTCGCGACAGGGCGCTGCTGGAGGCGATCGATCAGGCCGGGGAATGACGGGGCTTTTCGCTTGTGAGTTTGCTTAAGGTAGATCTGCGTATTGTTGCACTGGCCATGCCGGTCGTGCTGTCCGCGTGCGCCGGCCTTTCCTCTGTCGACACCGGTTCGTGTGATGCCGTATCCGGGAGTTGGGCCTGTGTCAGCAGTGCTCCCGCATTCACCGGTCTGCCCAACAACAACAATCCGCATACGCCGGATTTGCCCGACACCGCAGCCGGCGAATTCGACAGGCGCCATCTGGCGCTGGTCGCATCCGACCGCCAACGCCGCATCGAAGAGGCAAACGGCATCGGAACAAACGGTGTGAACGCCGATGACGCGCTCGATCACGCCGACTGGAAGCGCTACCGCCGGATCGCCCGGTCGGCCGGCGCCGACGGCGGCAGGCTCGCCTACTCTGCGGGCCACGCCAACGGCAACACACAACGCAATTACGACAGGCGCTGGCGCGTCGCCCGGCAGGTTATCTATCTCGGCGGCAAACCTGCCGGCAAAGACGGAAAGGTATTCAGCTTTTCCTCCATCCAGGCTTCCACCGCTGAAATCTCCTTCCGCTCGACACGCGCCGAGCCGCTACAGGTTGCCGCAACGTGCGACGGTCCGGCCGATCTCCGCCAGTTTGCGCAGAGCCGGACCTTCGGCGCCGGCGAGGCGCTTTCCTTCACCGTCGGTGCGGAAAATCGCGATCGCCTGGCAAACAGGATTTCGCCGTCAAAGGAGGCCCGATCGTGCGTGATCGATGTCGCGGGCGGCGGCGGTTATCGTGACCGCATCCGGCTGGTGCGCGACGACAATCGCCTCGGCGTCGATGGACGCTACGATGTGTGTGCCGCGCCGCCGCTTGCAAGCCTCACTCGACTGGAGCAGGCGTTTTACGCCGACCGCTGGCTGTCGCAGACCTGTTTGATGAAACGGCAGAAACCGCGTCTGCTGCCCGACGCGCGCGATGCCTTCAACGCCAAGGTCGAGATGCTGCTCGGCAGGCGTCTTGATGACGCCTTCTTCGACGCCGGTGATCCGAAAGCGCCACTCGATTTCTCGCGGGCTCCGGACCTCGATTTCATCTACGTCTCCTATCTTGACATCAAGGCCGACTTCACGGGCAAGATACTGGAGCGCCTGCTGCGCCATCACGCGGCGAAGGGCACGCCAGTAAGAATTATCGTCACCGAAATCCTCGAACGCGACAAGGACCGGGCGCTGCTTGAGGCAATTGCCGCCGACTATCCGAATGTCGAACTGCAGGAATTCCGCTGGCGGCCGGCGCGCGGTTCAGCCTACGACGAACTTGCTTCCGGCCTCTATAAAACCCATCACATCAAGCTGCTTGCGGTCCTGTCGCGCGAGAAGGGCCGCACCATGATGATGCTCGGCGGGCGAAACCTGCACGACGGTTTTCTGTTCAGAAAACCGCTCGACCTCACCCGGTATCCGGAACTGCATACCTACAAGGGTACTAACGGCCTGTCGCTGAATTACTATTCCAATTATTCGGATTTCGAGATCGAGATCGACGATCCCGAAACCGTGCGCACCGTCATCGCGCATTTCTCGACAGTCTGGAACCGCGACGGCGAGACCAATGTCTCGCCGCCGTTCTCGATCGCGACCAATGGGGGCAAGGCCGGATATGGTGCCCGCCACTTCATTTCGGTCCCTTACGCCGACGGCAGGGCGCTGGAAAAATACTATGTCGAGCTTATCGATGCGGCCGAACGCAAGATCGAGATCGTCAATCCTTATTTGAACCCGCCTCCGGCAATCGCCGATGCCCTTGAACGGGCCATAGACCGGGGGGTAGAGATCGTCATTATTGCGCGCGTTAACCTGCATGGCGACATCGGCGGCAAGCTCCTGACCGAACTGAATGAGCTGTTTGTCGAGAAATTTGCCGGCCGCATCACTATGTATGAATACCTGGAACCCGGCGTAGTGCTGCACTCGAAGTTCCTGATGATCGACGAGAAGCTTAGCGTGGTCTCGTCGACCAATCTCAATCACCGTTCGTTTCTGCATGACAGCGAAAACGGCATGGTCTTTCTCGATCCTGCGGAATACCGGCGCTACAAGAGCATATTCGAGACCTATCGCGCCGGTTCGCGGCGGCTCACGCCCGACGTCGACATTCCCGTTCGCTACCGGCTGCTGCTGCGTTCCAAGCTGTTGCTTGAAGCACTGTAGGACCGTCTGATTCTCAGGGTTTCACCACCTCCCGGGACATCTCCAGGTGCAGCTCTGCCCCATCCCATGGATGGGAGTCGCACACATCCTCGTCCAGTTCGACGCCGAGACCCGGTTCGTCCGGCGGTATCACGTGGCCTTCCTGCCATTCGATCTTGCGCTTCAGCAGCGTTTCGTGAAATCCGTCCCAGGTCTTGATCGATTCCAAGATCAGGAAGTTCGGTAACGTCGCAGCAAGCTGGATGTTGGCCGCTCCGACGATCGGCCCGCAATAGCAGTGCGGCGCGATCTGAACGTGATGCGCCTCGGCATAGGCCGCGATCTTCTTTGTTTCGAGAATTCCGCCGGACCGGCCGAGATCGGGCTGCAGGATGGCGGCCGCGCGCAGATCCACGACGCGGGCAAATTCGCTCTTGGTTGTAAGCCGTTCGCCGGTTGCCACCGGTATTGATGTCCTGGCCGCCACTTCCGCCATCGCTTCGGGCATGTCGGGCGGCACCGGTTCCTCAAACCACAGCGGATCGTATGGTTCGATCGCCTTGGCCAGGCGCACCGCGCCCGCCGGCGTGAACTGGCCGTGCGTGCCGAACAGAATGTCGGCGGAGTTGCCGACCGCTTCGCGCACCGACCTGGCCATCCGGGCCGAAAGATCGATATCGGCAAGCCGCGGCTGGTGCCCGTCATAGATCGTGTACGGGCCGGCCGGATCGAACTTGATCGCGTTGAAACCCTGTTTCACCGCCGCGGCAGCGGCTTCTGCGGCCATGTCGGGATCATTATAGACGTTTTTCGCGTTGTCGGTTTCACTCGGATAGACGCTGCCCGTCGTCGGGTAGAGATAGGTGTAGCTGCGAAGCGCCTCATGCACGCGGCCGCCAAGCAGCATGTAGACCGGCTTGCCTGCGGCTTTTCCGATGATGTCCCAGCACGCCATCTCGAGCGCCGAGTAGCACCCCATCATCGAGACATCAGGCCTTTGGGTGAACCCCGACGAATAGCAGAGCCGGAAAAACGTCTCGACATCGTGCGGATCGCGGCCGACGAGGTAACGCGCCGCCACGTCCTCGATCATCTTCGCCGTCACCTGCGGGCCGAATGTAGCGTTATAGGCTTCGCCGTATCCGGAGATCCCGTCATTCGTCGTTACCCTGACGAAGATGAAATAGCGACCGCCCGTCTTTGGCGGCGGGTTTCCGACAACCCAGGTCTTGATGTCCTTGACGTGCATGTGCGCTCCGTTATCCGGCGATACCCGAAACGCAGCCTAATCGCCACCGGTCCTTCGGTCACTGGCAAATACGACACATGGCATCGGTGCATCGTCATGGTTCCGAAAAGGGCACTGGACATCCGCACGATCCCGTTTCATTGAACCGCGCGAAAACATTGAACTGGGAAACCGTGATTGAGGGGATGGAATGGCCGATCAGACAACCGCGGGGGAACTGACGCTCAGAACGCTCGCCATGCCTGCCGACGCGAACGCCGCCGGCGACATTTTCGGCGGCTGGGTTATGGCCCAGATGGATCTTGCCTGCGGCATTCGCGCCGCAGAGCGCGCCAAGGGCAGGGTTGTCACCGCGGCTGTGCGCGAGATGTCCTTCGCCAATCCGATGAAGATCGGCGACACGCTCTGCGTCTACACCGATATCGTCCGCATTGGCCGCACGTCCATGGTGCTGAAGGTCGAAGCCTGGGGCCAGCGTTACCTGACCGACGTCATGGAAAAGCTGACCGATGCCGAGTTCGTCATGGTTGCGCTGGACAGGGACGGAAAACCGACTCCGATTCCGCCCGAAACGTGATCACTTGCAGGCCTTGTATCCGCTGCTGCGTTCCATCAGGTCGAAATGGAAATGGTCTTTGTGCGCCCGGTCGTATCCAGGTCCGAGCACCGTTGAAAAATAGTCGCAGGCATCTCCCCGCACCGAATTGAGCAATCCGCGCTGACGAAACGAAAACAGGCGGGGACGGCGCACATCGATTGTCTTTCCGTTTTTCAGCGTGATGTCCATCACGTCGAGCGCGTTGCCCTTGGCGTGCTCGGACAGCTTTCCGCCGCGCCGGTTGCCGATGGTGCGGCATGAATAGGACGATCCCTGCCGGATTGTGCGAATGCCGCTGAAATAGCGCAGGCGCGCCGCCGGATTGAGTTCATTGCGCGTCCAGCGCGCAAAAGCTTCCGTCATGCTGCAGTTCAGCGTCGCCGCTGGCGCCAGTTCGACGCCGCCGGGCAGACCCGTCACCTCGATCGGGTAGGCGATGCCGCAGCCGCCGCCATCGTCTATCGCGGGAATGTCGCGGAAGGTCACGCCGAGCTTTCGGAGTTCCCGCCTGCACTGTACCTCGCTTTCCGGCATCACATCGGGCTGGATGCGCGTCATCGGCGGAAATCCCACACTCTGAACGAGATTGGAGCGTCCCGCGTCGATCTGCGGTTTCATCGCGATGCTGCTGGCGCCGACATTCACATCGGGCCGCAAAACGCCTTCGCTGGTACACGCGGCCAGGATCGCCGCGCCACAGGCGAGCGCGATTACGGCAGGCAGGCGCCAGGCGTTGCGCTTCGATCCAAAACCGGTTCCATGCATGAACTCGTCCCCGATTGTCCTTCGGGGCTGAAATCTACCGGCCAAATGTAAAGGAATGCTCAGTGCGAGATTTACGTCTGCGGCCAAATTGTGGCCATCCCCCGGAAATCAGGGCGCGAGCCGTACTTGCGGCCTGCTTGTCGGACAGGCCCGGTCAGACACCGATCGCTTCCAGCCCCTCTTCCAGCCAGTCGCCCAGCATCGGCATGCCGAGAAGATAGCTGGCCGTCCGCCGGTTGCCGCGCTGGCGCGCTTCGGCCACCGCCTCCGACCATTCCGCTCCGGAATAATCGCCCCTGCCGATCCAGGCGAGCGCCACGAGTTCGGCTGCTTCATCGACATTCAGGTCGCCGATCAGCGCCCGCAGTTCGCGCTCCGTCAGATTTTCTT
>JBFIBB010000172.1:0-7640 GCA_041582695.1 Rhizobiaceae bacterium | reverse complement strand
TGCATTCGCGCGTAGGAAGCATAGGGAAACGCCGGATAGAAATGTTCGTTGTCCCTGGAGACGCCTTTCAGCATCGCATTGGCGAAATCGGCGAGCGGCCATGCGCCGATGCCGTCCTGGGAGTGCTGGGAGATATTGGGCGCAACAAAGGTGCCGAAAGGCGTTTTCAGTTCCAGGCCGCCGGGCAGATCGAAACGTTCGTCACCCTTGGATTTCGGCAACGCATGACAAGAAGCACAGCCGCCGGCGTTGAATATCCTGAGGCCGGCGGCCGCATCGCCAGCGGGAAACGCCGCTATTTCCGCAGCTGTCAATCGCACAGGCGCGGTCAGCCACCAAAAGGAAAGCCCGCCCGCGACGGCCAAAACTGCGGCGATGAGGGCGAGCTTTCTGATCATGAAAAGCGGTTATTGCTTTCTAAGCCGATAAGTCTCGTGACAATCGTTGCATGAGCCGAAAACCGGCAAAACGACTGCCTTGAAAGCTTCCAGATCGGCCGGACCATCCCGTCCCGCCGCCATTACGGCTGCATCGGCAGTTTCCTTGAATTTTGTTACTGCCGCTTCAAATCCATCAGGATCTTCCCAAATTTTGGGTGAGGCATTGGTCTTGTCTCCAACGCTCCCCTCCGGAAAGAAATATTCCATCGTGTGGGCGCCAGCCCGCATGGTCTTCAAGGCGGCGCGGGCCACGAGCGGATTAAAATCGAGATCACCTTTCAAAATCGATCCCGCAACGGCTCCAGCGTCATTGTTGGCCCACATGATCGCCTGCCGCGCCGCGATTTCCTTTTCACCAGCAAGGTGCGCGCCGGCAAAAACCGCTGTCGCGGACATTGCCAATACGGAAAGTGTCAGTACAGATTTCTTCATTCGTGTTCCTCCGGAGCGGTTGGTTTGAAATATGCCCCACGGGAACAAACGTCTAACACGGAAAAGTTGTCCCGACACTGCGCTCAAATAATTGTGAAACCGGTACTTTACCTGCACCGACACCATGACCCCCGACAAATTGCCGGGGGTCAATCACATACCTGTAGGATAGACGGTCAGGAGGCCGCTTCGTACATTTCCAGCACGTAATCCCAGTTGATCAGGCTGTCGACGAACGCCTCCAGATATTTCGGCCGGGCATTGCGATAGTCGATGTAGTAGGAATGCTCCCAAACATCGACGCCGAGGATCGGCGATGCTCCGTGCACCAGCGGATTTTCGCCATTCGGCGTCTTCATGATCTCGAGTTTGCCGCCCTTGACCGCCAGCCAGGCCCATCCGGAACCGAACTGGGTGACGCCTGCGTTGATGAAATCGGCCTTGAACTTGTCATAGCCGCCAAGATCGCTGTTGATCGCCGATTGCAATTTGCCCGGCAGGCTCGATCCGCCGCCGCCCTTTTTCATCCATTTCCAGAAATGGATGTGGTTGTAGTGCTGCGCGGCGTTGTTGAACAGGCCGGCGTTCTTGCCGAATGACTGCTTGACCACTTCCTCCACGGACAGATTGCCCATGCCGGCATCGGCGGCCAGCTTGTTGCCATTGTCGACATATGCCTTGTGATGCTTGTCGTGATGATATTCCAGCGTTTCCTTCGACATGAAAGGCTGCAGCGCTTCGTAGTCGTAGGGAAGGTCGGGTAACTCGAATGCCATGATACTTACTCCCTCGTTGGCAGGATTATTGTGTTTGAGGCGACCATAGAACAACGATCGCGGTATTGGAACGCTTTCGGTCGGCGCCTCAGGAATGAGCCCATTCCCAATAGAGTTCGCGTGCCTTTTTCGCAACCGGACCGGGCTGCAAATCGCGATCCTCGATGCGGATGACGGGAACGACCTTGGAGTGGTTTCCGGTGGAAAAGATTTCATCGGCATCCATGAAATCACTGACCGTTAGCGTCCGCTCGATTACAGGCATTCCGGTCTCGGCGAGCAGCGCCATTGCGCGCGCCCGGGTGATTCCCGACAGAAACGTGCCGTTCGGCACCGGTGTCTGGATGGCGCCGTCCTTGACCAGGAAAATGTTGGAACTGGCAGTCTCTGCGACGTTGCCAAGCATGTCGAGCACCAGCGCGTTGTCGAAGCCCCGACGCCGCGCCTCCATGATGGCGCGGCCGTTGTTGGGATAGAGGCAACCGGATTTCGCATTGGTCGGCATCGTCTCTAGCGTTGGCCTTCGGAACGGCGAAACCGTAACGGAAAATCCGGTCGAGGCGATCATCGGCGCCTCGTAGAGGCAAAGGCAAAAGCGGGTCGATTCGGGATCGGGGGGTACCGCCATGTACGCGCCATGTTCGGCCCAATACATCGGCCGGATGTAGACGGCGGTGTTGCCGTCGAATTTCTTCAGGCCCTCCATGGTCAGACCGACAATCTCGTCCACGGTCTTTGTCGCCTTCAATCCGAGCGCGGCGGCGCTCGCGTTGACGCGGGCGGAATGCCGATCGAGATCAGGCGCCACTCCTTCGAACCAGCGTGCACCGTCGAAAACGCTCGAACCGAGCCAGAAGGCGTGGCTGCGCGGTCCGACAATCGGCGGATTACCCTCGTGCCAATCTCCATCGACGTAGGTCCATGTCGTTGTTTGCGCACTCGTATCGACCGCCATCCCGGTTGCTCCAAAAGGACAATTCTTCACTTCGGCGCACTTGACCTTGACGAGGCCTTGCGGTCAAGTCCGCACCGATAGCTGGAGAGGGTAATGACACACACCGCCTATGTATTCGACGCATACGGCACGCTTTTCGATGTGCATGCCGCCGTGCGCAAACATGCCGGCGAAGCAGGTCCGGACGGTCAGCAGCTTTCCGAAATCTGGCGAGCAAAGCAACTGGAGTACTCGTGGGTGCGCACGCTCATGGGCAACTATGCCGATTTCTGGCAGCTCACCGAGCAGGCGCTCGACTTCGCCTTCGCAAAGGTGCCGAGCGTGGATTCAAAGCTGAGGCCGAAGCTGCTCGACGCATATTGGCACCTCGATTGCTACGAAGAAGTGCCGCGGGTGTTGCGCGCTTTGAAGGACAGCGGCGCCAAGCTGGCAATCCTGTCGAACGGTTCGCCCGCAATGCTCGAGGCGGCGGTAAAATCAGCAGCTCTCGACACTGTGCTCGACGAGGTGTTTTCGGTCGACGCGATCAGGCGCTTCAAGGCAGTACCGGAAGTCTATGACATCGTGACGACGGCATGGCGGCTATATCCCGACGCCGTTTCTTTCCAGTCATCCAATCGCTGGGACGTAGCCGGCGCCACGGGATTCGGCTTCCACACCGTCTGGATAAACAGAACTGCGCAGCCTGATGAATATCTGGACTTCCCGCCGGAACTCATATTGCCAAGTCTCGAGGGGCTGATTTCGTAGCCCTGCCCGTGCAATGACCGCCGGCGTTAACAACCACGGGCGGGTGTCAGCCTCGCAAATCGGTTGCCAGGCGCGGGGCGACAATAGGGGCTTCCTCAGAAACCCTTTTTCAGGCTTCCGAGGATGCCGCGGACCAGCGCCCGTCCGACTGACGAGCCGACAGACCGGACGACCGATTTGATCGCCGCTTCGGCAACCGTCTGACGGTTGGATCGCCTCGGGCGCGAACGCGAGCGCCGCGACCTGGATGTCCCGCGGCGGCGATCGTCATAGTCGTCGTCATCGTCATCGTCGCCAAAACCGGGAATGGACCAGCCGCTGCGGCCGCGGTCGCGATCGTCTTCCTCGTTTTCCCGGCGCTCTTCCTCTTCCTCTTCGCGCCGCTTCATCTCTTCTTCGTGCCGGGCCTTCTCTTCTGCCCGTTTTTGGAGGATTTCGAAGGCCGATTCGCGGTCGACCGTATTGTCGTATTGCCCCGCGAGCGGGCTTTCCGCGATAATCTTTTGGCGCTCGGCATCGGTAAGCGGACCAAGACGTGAAGCCGGCGGACGGATGAGCGTGCGCTGAACCATCGACGGTATCGCCTTGGCCTCGAGCGTCGAAACCAGCGCCTCGCCGACGCCGAGCTTGGTAATCGCCTCGAAACAATCGAAATCCGGATTGGGGCGGAAAGTATCGGCTGCGGTCTTCACCGCCTTCTGCTCGCGCGGGGTATAGGCGCGTAGCGCGTGCTGGATGCGGTTTCCGAGCTGCGCCAGCACCGTGTCGGGAACGTCGAGAGGATTCTGCGTCACGAAATAGACGCCTACCCCCTTGGAGCGGATGAGGCGGACGACCTGCTCGACACGCTCCAGCAGGATTTTCGGCGCCTCGTCGAACAGCAGATGCGCCTCGTCGAAGAAAAACACCGCTTTCGGCCGGTCAGGATCGCCAACTTCGGGAAGCTCCTCGAACAGTTCTGACATCAGCCAGAGCAGAAATGTGGCGTAGAGACGCGGATTCATCATCAGCCTATCGGCGGCGAGTACATTGATCGCGCCGCGCCCGTCGCGTGTCGTGCGCATCAGATCCGCGATATTCAGCGCGGGTTCGCCGAAAAAGTTTTCGGCCCCTTGCTGTTCGAGCACGAGTAATTCGCGTTGAATGGAGCCGACCGAAGCGCTGGTGATGTTTCCGTACCTGGTGCCGATCTCGCCGGCGCGCTCGGCGATATTGGACAGGAGCGCCTGCAGATCCTTCAAATCGAGCAGCGCCAGACCCTCGTCATCGGCAATCTTGAAGGCGATGTTGAGTATACCTTCCTGCGCCTCCGACAGGTCCATCAACCGGGACAGCAAGAGCGGGCCCATCTCCGATACCGTGGCGCGGATCGGATGGCCCTTTTCGCCGAACAGGTCCCAAAAGATGACTGGAAACTCCTGGAACTCGTAAGGATCGAGCTTGATCATCTCGGCACGCTTGGAGAGAAAATCCTTCGCCTCACCCATCACGGCGATGCCCGAAAGATCGCCCTTGATATCGGCGCAGAAAACCGGGACGCCGGCATTCGACAGCCCTTCGGCCAGGATCTGCAACGTCACCGTCTTGCCGGTACCGGTCGCGCCGGTCACAAGTCCGTGCCGGTTGCCGTATTTGAGCAGCAGTTCTTCCGGTTTCTGGTACTCGTCATCCGGTGTCCGGCTAGCGCCAAGAAAAATCCGGTCGTCCTGCATGCCGTTGGTCTCCTGGTTTGCCTGTTGGAACATCCATTCTCAGTGGCCTGCCTTTTCTATAGAGCGGCAGACATGCAATTGGAACCGTTACGCCAGGGCAGCTTCGCGCGAACGGCACGCCGTCGAACCCATCTTTTCGCCGTGTGTTGTATGCGAGTAACAATGGCGGGCAATCGGCGGGTATGTGCCGCAACCAGCCGGCCGCGCGCCATTCAGTCGTAGATCTTGTGCCATTGTTGCATTGCGGCATTCACGGCCACGCCGTAATGTCGCTCCAAAATCTGGCAGCGCAAACCGGACCATACCAAAACCGACGTTCGACAAGTCATGACATTCAGCACAATTTCCAGTTCGGTTCTCTCAAGTGCGGATCAATCCGCATGGAGGGCAATGGCCGAAAAGGCGCTCAAAGGCGCAACTTTTGAGCAGGCGCTTGTCAGCCACACCGATGACGGCATCGAGATAAATCCGGTCTATCCGCGCGCGGAGGCCAATCCGGCCGGAAGGCGCGAACCCGCGCAGCCATGGCACATTGTACAGCGGATCGACGATCCCGATACCGAACGGGCGAACGCGCAGGCGCTTGAGGATGTGAACAACGGCGCAACAGGGCTGGCGCTAGTGTTTGAGGGAGCGCCCAACGCATTCGGGTACGGTATTCCGGCCGAACGAGAGGCGCTGCATAGGGTTTTAGAGAATGTTCCGCTCGACAAGCTCTATCTGCGTATTGACTCGCACCCTTCCAGCCGCGCTTCCATCGACTGGATCATCGATCTCTACGGCGCCCGGCGCATCAATCCGGCCGGCCTGAAATTTTCACTCGGCCTCGATCCGGCGGCCATCTTCGCCGGCACCGGCCGGATGAACATGTCCGTGGAGGCTTTGCAAGCGTCGATGCCCCAGTCGTTGGCGCATTTCTTCGCGCTCGGGCTTCCCGGCGTGCTGCTGGAGGCGGACGGACGCGTCTATCACAATGCGGGTGCCACAACAGCGCAGGAACTCGGCGCAATGCTGGCCAGCGCCGTATCGCATCTGCGCATGTTCGAGCAGGCGCGCCAGCCGCTGGTCTACTCGGTGCCGCATATCGGTTTCTCTCTCTGCGTCGACCAGGACCAATTTGTCTCGATCGCGAAAATTCGCGCACTGCGACGACTATGGGCGAGGGTGCAACAAGCGTGCGGGATCGAGCCGGCACCAGCGACCATACACGCCGAGACGTCGTACCGGATGTACGCTTACAAGGATCCCGAGACAAATATCCTGCGTTCGACGATTGCGGCGTTTTCAGCCGCGGTTGGCGGCGCAGATTCAATCGCGATCATTCCGCACCCGGCTGCACACGGGCTTGCCGACGCGATTGCCCGCCGCATCGCCCGAAACACGCAACTGATCCTTGCCAAAGAGAGCCATATCGGCTTTGTCGCCGATCCTGCTGCGGGGTCGGGAGGAATCGAGGCGCTGACGGATGCTGTCTGCGAAAAAGCGTGGTCGGAGTTCCAGGAAATAGAGGCCGCAGGCGGCCTGTTCGCCGTGCTTGGAGCGGGCAGCCTCCAAGCCAAGGTGCTGGCAAGCCGCAACGCCAGGGCGGAACGGTTTGAGACGGGCGAAATACCGATTGTCGGCACCAACCGATTTCCGGCCGAAAGCGAGCGGAAGGTTTCGGTCCTCCCGGCGCCGACAATTCCGATGCCTACCGAGGGGGCTGTGCACTGCGACAAGCTCGAAGCGATCCGGCTCGACATGGTTTCCGGAGGTCGTTCATGATTCCCGATTTCGCCAAGGTCGATTGGCCGGTGTCGAGCGGTGAAAAGCCGAAGCAGGCCAAGGCTGTCTGGAAGACGCCGGAAGGAATCGATGTCAAGCAGAGCTATGGCAGCGCTGATCTGGAGGGGTTGAACTTCCTCGATACCTGGCCGGGAATGGTGCCATTCATTCGCGGTCCCTACCCGACCATGTATGTCCAGAAACCCTGGACGATCCGGCAATATGCGGGGTTCTCCACTGCCGAGGAATCAAACGCGTTCTACAGGCGCAATCTCGCCGGCGGGCAGAAGGGGCTGTCGGTCGCGTTCGATCTGGCGACCCATCGCGGCTACGACAGCGACCATCCGCGCGTTGCCGGCGATGTCGGCATGGCCGGCGTGGCGATCGATTCCATTCTCGACATGCAGCAGTTGTTCGACGGAATTCCGCTCGACGAAATGACGGTCTCGATGACCATGAACGGCGCGGTGCTGCCCATTCTTGCACTCTATGTCGTGGCGGCGGAGGAGCAAGGCGTTACCCAGGAAAAACTCGCCGGAACGATCCAGAACGACATCCTGAAGGAGTTCATGGTCCGCAACACCTACATCTATCCGCCCAAACCTTCCATGCGGATCGTTTCCGACATATTTTCATACACCTCCACCCATATGCCGAAGTTCAACTCGATCTCGATCTCGGGCTACCACATCCAGGAAGCCGGGGCGAACCAGGCGATCGAACTCGCATTCACGCTGGCCGACGGGCTGGAGTACGTGCGCACCGGGATCAACAGCGGCCTGGACGTGGATGCCTTCGCCGGGCGGCTGTC
>JBFIBB010000171.1:0-7650 GCA_041582695.1 Rhizobiaceae bacterium | reverse complement strand
CGAATACCCTGCCCGCGGTCATGACCGGCCGAACAGGGCCGCCTGCACGATGCGCTGGCTCAAAGGAGCGTCCTGGCGGGATATCGCACCGGCCAGTTCGCTGTTGCCGGCAAGGCTGCGCGCGACGGTCCAAAGATGATTCATCGCGGCAATGTTGGTGCGCGCTTCCTCGACAGGATCGAGACCGGAGTGATCCGGAAAGGTGTCGAAGTAGATGGCGCGGTCGTAGCCGCCGCGTATCAGTTCGACCAGCAGTTCGACGGTCTGGACGGGATGCACGCTGCCGACCATCAGCCCGTCATCGCGCTTGGCGTATCCGTCGTTCAGGTGCACCCCGAGCAACTTCGAATGCCTTGAAACCAGCGCCGCCGCATGGGCCGGCATTTCGTCGGCATAAAGCACATGGGCAAAATCGAGTGTGACGCCGAGATTGGGCGCGCCGGTTTCGCCGATCGCCAGCAGCGTCGTCGCCACATCCGGCATCAATGCGAAGGCGCGCGGTTCGTTGGGTTTGTACTCGATCGCGATCTGAACGTCGCGATTGTGCGCGGCAACCGCCTGCAACGCCTCAATGGTATGATCCCACATGGCGCTGTAGTCGGCCTGGAACGAATAGTCGAACCCGTCCTGGCCCACCCACAATGTCATGAGATCGCTGCCGAGCTCGGCAGCGGCGTCGATGCCCTTCCGGGTGATGTCGACGGCGGCCCTGCGTACCGCCGGATCGGGGTTGGTGAATGCGCCGAGCCTGAAACCGGGATCGGTGTAGTAGCGCATCGCCAGCCCGTTCAGGTGCACGCCCAGCCGGTCGAGACCGTCGCGGATTTCCCTCAGTTCCAAGCCTTCGAAATGGTCGGGGTAATTCAGGTCGGCGGCGTCTAGGCCCGCGGCGGCCGCCCGCTCAACCAGGTCGATCGTCGTTATCCGGTTGCGCCCGGGCCAGTATTCGGCCGCGCCGAGTCTGAACGCGTTCAGCCGCGCAGCATACCGGATGGCATTTTTGGTTGGCATTTCCACGCTTCCTCCCTTCCCGGCGAAAACGCCTATCCGGTCGCCAGCGGGATGCCGGCTACCTCGCTTGCCTCATAGCAGGCTTCCACCAGGGCCATGGTCTGGTACGCGTCATCGACGCCCGACACAAGCCGGTCGTCCTCGCCTGCATCAAAGCGCTGCACATTGCTCATGGTGCCGATGAACGCGTCGGGAAACCAGGCACCGGCAAGTTCGACCGTTTGCCATTCCCCGCCATTGCGGCAAATCCACAATTCGTCGGGTTCGCCGTTCGGATAGTCGTACAGCACGCCGAGCTTCACCACCATGCTGCCTTCGGTTCCTTCCAGCCGGAAACGGGCCATCTGGTAGCGGTTGCCGCCGCGGTGATTGTGATTGACATTCATCACAACCCGCAGCCGGTCGCCGTAATCGAGGATGGCCGAGGTGCGGGTTTGCGCATAGTCGGGCGAGCGCGGGTCGGAAAGCGTCCGGGCGAAAACCCCGCGCGGGTTGCCCGCAAGCGCGCGGATCATGTCGAGGTAATGGATCGAATGGACCGAAATCTCGACGCGGTCCATATCCTTCAGAAAGGGAAACAGGTGCCATGGCGTGAAGATGTTGACCTCAACCACGATGTCGAGCAGCTCGCCGATCATGCCTCTCGAGATCGCATCGGCGGCGGCCAGCATCATCGGGCTGAAGCGAAGCTGGAAATTCACCGCCGCCTTCAGCTTCCGGTCGTGGGCGATCCGGCGTATGTCGCCTGCCGCTTCGAGGTCCGAACCCATCGGTTTTTGCATCAGCACTGCGGCGCCAGCGGGCAACTTTTCGAGGATGCCAGCGATGGCGTAAGGCGGTGTCGCCAGGTCGTAAACCGCGTTCGCGCCGTTTTCCTCCACCGCCTGCGCAAGCGAGCTGAAGACCCGCTTCAATGCCCAATCGTCTGCCAGGCTGTGGGCACGAGCCGAATCGATGTCGAAAACGCCGGCGACATCGAACCCGGCCTTGCGGTAGGCGGGCAGGTGCGCATCGCGCACGATGCCACCGGCGCCGATCAGGACGACGGGTTTCGCCTTTGCCGGCCGCGGCCAGTTTTGCGTCAGTCTCGGAAGTCGAGCCACGGTCCCCTCTCTTCCCTTGTTTACGCCACAAGCGGGCCGGTCCTATAGTAATCCCGGCACGACAGGCCGCAAGCACGGGCCGGCAAGGAGGGCAATTGACCAAACTATTGGATACCCATCAGCACCTCATCCATCGCGACCGATTCAGCTATGCGTGGTCCGACAGCCTGCCGCAGCTTACCGGAAAGGACTTCACCGTTGCCGACTACCAGCGCCTGACCGCAGGTCACGACGTGGCGGGCTCGATCTTCATGGAAGTCGATGTCGGACACGACTACCGCGACGAAACCAGGTTTGTCGCCAGGCTGGCGGCCGATCCCGCCAACCGGATCGTCGGCATCGTGTCATCCTGCCGCCCCGAGCATGACGAGGGGTTTGAGGCCTGGCTGGACGAATGCGCCGGGCTGCCGGTCGTCGGATTCCGCCGCATCCTGCACGAGGTCGACGATGACCTGTCGCGAGGCGAAGTATTCCGCCGCAATGTCCGCAAGATCGGCGAGCGCGGGCTGACCTTCGACATGGTTTTCCGCGCCGACCAGCTCACCATCGCCGCGGAGTTGGCCAGGGCTTGCGACAGCATGCCGCTGGTGCTCGATCATTGCGGCGTGCCGGACATCGCCGGCGGCGAATTCGACAACTGGCGGACGGGCATTTCGGCTCTCTCCGCTCTGGGCCATGTTTCATGCAAGATTTCCGGCGTGCTCGCCTATTGCGCTCCGGGCCGGGCGAATGCCGAGGCCGTGCGGCCCTATGTCGAGCATGTCATCGCCAGTTTCGGAGCCGATCGTCTCGTCTGGGGCAGCGACTGGCCGGTCGTCGACCTCAAATCAGGTCTGCCGGAATGGATCGCTATCTTCAGGCAGCTCATCGATGGTTTGCCGGACGGCGAGAAAGCGGCCATCTGCCACAGGAATGCCGAACGAATCTACGGCGTGACCCTGTAGCTCACACGTTAGGGCGCTGACGGGCGCGTGCGGCGCCGCGCATCGTCTTTGCAGGCGTCAGGCTTCCGTCAGCTCGGCGGCCCATGGAGGATTAGCGCCGGCCCTGCCGCAGGTAAATGCGGCGACCTGCGTTGCAAGTTCGATTGCCGGCGCAAGCCGGTCGATGGCGGCGCCGGCGAGCGCCTTCTTGTCGAGAAGACCCTGCCTTCGCAAACCGGCCAGCAGCCCGGCATTGAACGTGTCTCCGGCGCCGACCGTATCCACAACGGTCGTTGCGCGGGCGGGGAAATCGAACCTGGCGCCCGGCAGGCAGACCGTCACGCCCGCCGCACCCCTGGTGTAGAGGACCATGCTTGTATTGCCGCGCAGCCATTCGTCGACGATCGCCAGGTCGCTTTCGCCATCAAGCAGCCAGGCCAGATCCTCGTCGGACACCTTGACGATGTCGGCCATGGCGATCATGCGCGAAATGCGCGACCGGTGGGCTGCGCCGTCCTTGATGAAGCCTGGCCGGATGTTGGGATCGAGCGACAGCACCCGGTCGCGATTGTCGGCCATCAGCGTTTCATAGGCCGAACCGCAGGGCTCCGGAATCAGGCTGATGGCGCCGAAATGCAAAGCGGCGACGTTGCCGGGGAGCGCGGGCAGGTCCGCGGCGCTCAGGCTGCGGCCGGCGGAATTCTCGTCGAAGAAGGAATACTGCGCATGCCCGCCGGTCAGTTTCACGAATGCCAGCGTCGAAGGCTGGTCCGATCGAACGCAAAGCGACGTGTCGACTTTGGAGGCATGGAGCGCGGCGGCAAGCTGGTCGCCGAACATGTCGCCCGACAGCGAGGAGAAGAAACCCGCCTCCTCGCCGAGACGCCCGAGAGCGATCGCGGTGTTGAATATCGCGCCGCCGGGAACCGGAAGATAGACCTGCTCGCCGCTTTCGAGCGCCCTTGGCAGCATGTCGATCAGCGCTTCACCACAGCACAGTATCACGATAGCGTCTCCCGATCCCGGTCCCGGCCCTGCCCGGTTTACCGGCTTGTTAGAGCATGACCATCATTTGGTCCATGGGGCCGCGACCGATATTGGCGTTTCAATGTGCAGCACGCTTCTGCGGCAGCGCGGGCGGGCCGCGTTGCGTACAGGCTTCGGCTGACCAGCCTTGCCGAACGCGGCTGAAGAACTAACTGCAAGGAAGCGATAGCAAAGGGAGACCAGCATGCACAAACGCCCCGATTCTAAGCGCAAGACGGCAAAGGACTTTCCGCAAGCGCTGCTCGATCTTTACGACCACTATGCCCATGGCATTATTTCGAGGCGCGAGTTTCTCGACCGTGCGGCCGGGTTTGCCGCTACCGGCACTTCGGCCGCCTTGCTGCTCAAGGCAATGTCGCCGGACTACGCGCTTGCCCGGCAGGTGGAACCGGACGACCCGGAGATCGGGGCGAGCCGCGTGTCCTATCCTTCGCCCAATGGTCACGGCACGGTAGAGGCCTATCTGGTGCGGCCTGCGGGTACGGTAGGCAAATTGCCGGGCGTGCTGGTGGTTCACGAGAATCGCGGCCTCAACCCATATATCGAAGATGTGGCCCGCCGCATGGCGAAAGCCGGTTTCATGGCGCTCGCGCCGGATGGATTGTCCTCGGTCGGCGGCTATCCGGGCAATGACGACGAAGGACGCGAACTGCAGCGCAGCGTCGACGGCGAAAAACTCATGAACGATTTCTTTGCCGGCTATGAATTTCTCGCTGGACGCGCCGACTGTACGGGCAAGGCCGGCGCTGTCGGCTTCTGCTACGGCGGCGGAGTGGTCAATGCGGTAGCGGTGGCCTACCCCGAACTGGCTGCCGCCGTGCCTTTCTACGGCAGGCAACCTGATGCCGGCGACGCCGCCTTTATCGAAGCGCCGCTGTTGCTGCACTATGCGGGACTCGATGAGCGCATCAATGCAGGCTGGCCGGCCTTCGAGGCTGCGCTGAAAGCTGCCGGCAAGACTTATACGGCGCACATTTATCCGGGCGTGAACCACGGATTTCACAACGACACCACGCCCCGCTACGACGCGGAAGCGGCAATGCTTGCAGAGGAACGCACGATCGCCTTCTTTCGCGAACATCTGGCCGGCTGACAGGCTATTGCGAGCTGCAGGCAGCGACTTGTGCCATGCACGGGGATTGGCGTTTCCGCCAATCGTTCATTTTTTGGCAGGCTTCGCATATTATACTGCGGGAGTATCGCGTTCCGACGCAGGAGGCGCATATGACATCGCTTGTCCGGCCACATTGCTCCCAGTGCATCTACTGGGTGCCCGACAACCCGGCGACCACCGGCCACTGCCATCGTTACCCGCCCGCCGTCTACGCCAGCACCGGCACGGGCATGGGATCGCAGAAGTTTCCCACCGTCGATCATCACGCCTGGTGCGGCGAATGGAGTGACGACAAGGCGAGACTGGACGAACTCACCCGGCGGTCGATGGCCGCCGCGGCGTCGCGGCGGAGCTGAAAGGGCGTCGCGCGCTATTTACCGATCTTGGACAGAACGTCCGCCACCGACGTCACGGCCGGCTTGTGCAGCCATTTGTCGATCTTGCCGAGCGCGCCCCAGCCGGCCAGCAGCGAGGCCAGCGGCATAAGGATGCTCTGGGTGTTTCCGGCAGCACTCTGCGCCGCATCGCCCGCCGTTCCCGTCAGGGCGCCGACAACCGAAACGATCGGGGCGAATTGCGGCAGGAAGACCGATACGAGCATCAGGATCACGCCGATAGCGGTCTTCTTGCCGTCGAGCAGCTTGCCAAGCGTTTCGCCGAGCGCGCCGTTGACCGGCGTCAACCCGCTGGCGGGCTTGATGACGCCTGCCTTTTCGAGCGCGCCGAGCACTTCCTCCAGTTTCGCCCTCGTCGGTTCGTCGACGCCTAGCGCCGAGAGAAGGATGCGGTAGTCGGAGGGTTGCAGACCGGCAAGAAGGCTGCCCAGCGCCGTGCCCGGCGCGACGGGTATCTGCGGTGCGGCCGGGGCTGCCGGCGGTTGGGGTTCGGCCACGACATGCTCCATATCTGGTTGCGCGAATTTTCCTCCTTTCGAAAGGCCAAGGCTTGGCCCTTGCGCAGCGCGTGCCTTTTGCAGCGCGCTCAGGAAGATGTTTGCAAATCCGGCAATCTCGGCCGCGCGGTCCTGAATGTTCACCGTGCGGCGCGCTTCGCCGAAGTCCTGTTTGGTCTCGTTTACGTAGAAGGAAAGTCCCGGTCCGGTTCCGCCCTTGTTGAAATCGCCGTCCATCATTCCCCTGACGAGAATGTGGATGGCGATTTCCGGCTTCAGGGCCTCGTCGGGAAACTGCACGAGATCGATGCCGAGCTTCTTCGACTGCTTTTCGTAGTTTTCGAGCCAGGTCAACTGCACGTAGCCGCGGCCGTAATAGACATGTCCGTGCGGTCCGTCGGGCTTGCCGTACTTCATGTGGGCGAGCCGCTGGCGCGCCTGGTCGTCGTTGGCCGCGAAGGTTTCGCGCACCGGATGCATGTTTCCGCCGACTTCCGCCCGCACCGTCGCCAGGATGTAGGCGAGCTGGTTCAGCGGATTGTCGGGAAAATTATCAAGCCAGTACCGGACGATGGTCGTCATGTTGTCGACCGCCGTCTGCGAAAGCGAGCCGCCGAACAGCGGCCCGCGTACGGTATCGAAGAATACTGCGGGAAGTCCCATCTCTACCACTCCGTTATCCATCGCGGCGGCCGCGGCTGTTGCAGCCGGCGCCGCCAAATGTCCGAACAGGTCCGCCTCCGCCGCGAGCGCGGCGCCGCCACTGACGGTCGACCAGTCGATCCCCGTCGCCAGATCGCCGGGCGTGACCTGGATCTGGAAATGCATGCCGTCCTTGATCTTGAGCCAGTCGCCGCCCCAGCCGAACACCTGCTTGCCGTTGCCGGTCCTGATCGCCAGCGCCGCGTCGACCATGGCGCGGGTCATGTCAGTGTCGGCCTTGCCGAGCCTCACGTCCTCGGCGCGGTCATCCTGGGTCGGCTTGTCCGAGAAGCGCGGTTTGCGGCTGCCCGCATGATCGAGATACGGGTTTGTCTTCCAGTTTATGTCGAGAGCGATGCCGTAGGAATGAAGGCTCTTGGCGCCCCCCGACTTTATCTCGCGGCAATTGTAGCTGTCGGTGTCGTCGATGCGGATATGGTAATCGAAAGCGGCGAGAACGCTCTCCAGCGCCCGCCAGGCATCGACGGTCTCCGGCGCGACGAGAATGGAGTCCGGCCCGAAGCCGATGCGCGTCATTTTCTCGCGTTTGCAAGCATAAGCCGCCCACGCGTCGCGCATCTGATAGGATATACTCGCCACTACATTACTCCATGCAATAATTCGACAATGCTCCAGAGTCACTTGAAAATCAAGTATCTGTATTGTTGAGTCGAATAATTACGCGATTTCTAAACGCCAACTTGCAACAGCGGAACCATCGGCAATTTGCGCGGCGGGGCCCGATTTTGAAACGCCCGTTGCGCCGGCGCGACCAACTTTGACATTGCATTCCTGCCGGCCGCTTCGCGCGCCCGCTAGTATCGCGCCGGTTTCAGCCGGAGACGTTCTTTCATGGAT
>JBFIBB010000170.1:0-7722 GCA_041582695.1 Rhizobiaceae bacterium | reverse complement strand
TCGGTTGCCGATATAACTGCGATGATAGCCGCCGACTTCATGAAACCGGCACGGATCGATATGCCCGAAGGATTGCGGAATCTGCGGCGATGGCATGGTGAGGTCAAAAGCCGGCCGAGCGCAGATGCCTGAGCCGAGCATCGACGATCTGGTTCGTGAAATCAGGGGTTGCCGGTTTTGCGTCGAAAGCCCGGCGGGCCGGAAGTTGCCGCATGAGCCGAGACCGGTAGTCGTCGCGTCGGCGACAGCGAAAATACTGATTGCCGGGCAGGCGCCGGGAACGCGCGTTCACGCCAGCGGAATACCGTTCGATGACCCTTCGGGCGACCGCCTGCGCGAATGGCTGGGAGTCGATCGGAAGCTGTTTTACGATCCCGGCAATTTCGCCATCGTGCCAATGGGTTTCTGTTTCCCCGGACTCGACGCCAATGGCGGCGATCTGCCGCCGCGCCGCGAATGCGCGCCGTTGTGGCGGAGCAGGGTGATGGAAACGATGCCGCAGATCGAGCTTGTGCTGGTCGTCGGCCAGTATGCCCACGCCTGGCATCTGGGGGCGCAGCGGCAGAAGACGCTGACCGAAACGGTGCGGCAATGGCGTCAGTTATTCGAACAAGAGCACGTCAAACCGCGCGTGCTTCCCTTGCCTCACCCGTCGTGGCGCAACAGCGGCTGGCTGAAGAAAAATTCGTGGTTCGCCAATGAGATGCTGCCGGTTCTTCGCGCCGAAGTGGCCAAGCGCCTTCATTGAGGCTGCCGCAAGAACAGCGGCTTTTTTTAAGCAATGGCGAAAGAATTTTCTTGATTTTTGGCGAGAATGCGGTTCATACGCAAAAAAATTCTCTTCCGTGGAGTATCGCATGGATCGTCTCGATCGAAAAATCCTTCGTCTTTTACAGGAAGACGCTACGTTGGCGGTCGCCGACATCGCCAAGAAAGTCGGGCTGTCTACCACGCCATGCTGGCGCCGAATCCAGAAACTGGAGGAGGAGGGCGTCATCAAGCGGCGCGTCGCCGTCCTGGATCCGGTCAAGGTCAATGCGGCAGTCACGGTATTTGTGGCGATCCGGACCAATTCCCACAACATAGAGTGGCTGAAGCGGTTTTCGGAAGTCGTGTACGACTTTCCGGAGGTAGTCGAATTCTACCGCATGGCCGGCGATATCGACTATCTGCTTCGCGTCGTGGTGCCGGACATTGCGTCGTTCGACGCGTTCTATAAACGGTTGATCGCCAAGATCGAGATTCGCGACGTTTCTTCATCCTTTGCGATGGAGCAGATCAAATACACGACCGAACTGCCGCTCGACTACATGGTTGTGGAGAAGAGCGCTGCTGCTGCGGGTTGAGCGAAGCCGGCAGCAATCCGGCAAGGCTCATTTGTTCAGAAACTTCCAAGGAGTTTTTGGCAGCGCTGTGTTCCCGGTTACATGCTCCACTTTCGCGCCGCTGATAGCATAGTTCGAAACCAGCCGCACCACGCCATCAGCAAGGAAAAACTGGGAAACCTCGGAGTTTCTTGCCAAATATCCCTTCACCGAAACGTGCTCGTAGACGTGATCCAGGCGATAGGGCTTTTCAGGTGTTACCAGTGTGATCGTTTCGGGTGGGGGCTGGGGCGTGTGGCTGCAGGCACCGGGAAAGGGTACAAGCGCGAATGCATACACCAGTTCCCCTTCGCGATCGACCGGCAGCAGGTAACCGGAAAGCTCGACGTCGCTGCCAGCGAGCACAAAGAGCGAGGTGTCATCTTTGGTCAGATTCATGACCTCAACGACGGGAACACGTAGAACCGGCTCACGCGACATCGGAGTGAAGGGCACCGCCAGCGCCCCGGCGATGCCCATTGCCGTATAGATGGTTACGACTGCAACGGTCATTTCGAGTGCCGGTTTCATGATGAACTAATCGCTACCCGGTTCATTTTTGCGCTTGCCGTTCAGACGTTCAAGCGTCTTTTCGGCCGTCAGTTCTTTGACCGCCCCACTGCCAACCCATCGTTCTGCCTTGTCGGCGGATGCCGCAAGCTTTTCTGCAAGCGCCAGCGCTGGGCCGTGACAGTCGATTGAGCGCTTGCCGATTTGCCGCAATGCCCAGTTGACCGCTTTCCTGACGAAATTGCGCTCGTCGGAGGCGTATGTCTCGATCAGCGGTAGCCATTCGAGGAATTTTCCGTCGGGAGCTTTCTTTTGGTGCACGGCCGCCCATGCCATCATTGCAAAAGCTGTTCTGCGGACGAATTCGCGGTCGTCCGCGGCGAACTGGGGGATCAGTTCATCCGCCAGCCCGGCATCGACGAACAGGTCCGCCGCATGATCGACGATTTCCCACGAATCGAAAGTACCGGCCCAGGCGCGGGCCTGATCGGTCGTTACTTTCTTTGGTTCTTCGGTGAAGAGCGCTAGCAGCCGGGCTTCGCGGATGCCGCTGTCCCACAGTTCGCTGGCGCGTGAATGGTCACGCTTGATGGTCCTCGACAGAGGTCGCAATACGGCATTGGGAATTCCGAGAGCCTTCCCGGTCGCTATGCCGTAGCGCGCCATTCCGGCGATGTTTTCGGGCAAGGCAAGGGTGCGCAAATAGTCGATGACATCATTGGCCGACCAATCTGGCGACGGCCCGGACATTTCCTATTTTTCCAGCCGGGCAAGAAGGCTCGACGTGTCCCAGCGATTGCCACCCATGAGCTGAACCTGCTTGTAGAACTGATCGACCAGCGCGGTAATCGGCAATTGGGCTCCGTTGCGGTTGGCCTCATCGAGACAAATGCCGAGGTCCTTTCGCATCCAGTCGACGGCGAAGCCGAATTCGTATTCGCCCCGGTTCATGGTCTTGTGGCGGTTCTCCATCTGCCAGGAACCGGCTGCGCCCTTGGAAATCACGTCGACAACCTTTTCGATGTCGAGCCCGGCGCGCTTGCCGAAGTGGATGCCTTCGGCCAGGCCCTGCACAAGGCCGGCAATGCAGATCTGGTTGATCATCTTGGTCAATTGCCCGGCTCCGGCCGGTCCCATAAGGCCTACCATGCGGGCATAGGCTTCGATCACCGGTTTGGCGCGCGCGAAAGTCTCCGCGTCGCCGCCGCACATAACGGTGAGAACGCCGTTTTCGGCGCCAGCCTGGCCGCCGGAAACCGGCGCATCGATAAAGCCAAACCCTTTGGCGGCCGCCGCGGCGGCAAGTTCGCGGGCTACTTCGGCCGAGGCCGTGGTGTTGTCGATGAAGATCGAACCCGGCTTCATGGTTTCGTATGCGCCGGCGGGTCCGACCGTGACGGCTCTCAAATCGTCGTCATTGCCGACGCAGGCGAAGACGAAATCCTGGTTTTTGGCGGCTTCCGCGGGTGTGGGGGCATGGGCGCCGCCATGTTCGGACACCCATTTTTCGGCCTTGGAACCGGTCCTGTTGTAGACCGTCAAGTTATGGCCTCCCCGTGCCATCAGATGCCCGGCCATCGGATAGCCCATTACGCCAAGTCCCAGAAATGCCACGGAAGCCATGATAATTCTCCAATTTTTCGAGATTGCGATTGCCGGTATTCAGCGCTTCAGATGTCGTGTCAAGCGCGCCTCCAGCCAGTTCCAGACGTTGCGCAACACCTCGACGATGGCGAAATAGAACAGCGCCGCCCAGATATAGAGCTGGAAATCGTATGTCCGCGAAAATGCCCGGCGCGTTTCGCCCATCAGATCGAAAACAGTTACAAGCGCAACGATTGCCGAACCCTTGATCATCAGGATGATCTCGTTGCCATAGGGCCGAAGCGCCACGATCAGAGCCTGGGGCAGGATGATCATGCGGAATGTCTGGTACCTCGAAAGGCCCAAAGCGGCCGCGCCCTCCCATTGGCCGCGCGGCACGCTCTCGATTGCTCCGCGCAGGATTTCGGCCTGATAGGCGGCGGTGTTGAGCGAAAAGGCAAACAATGCGCAGTTCCAGGCATCGCGGAAAAACACCCACAGACCCACGGCTTCCAGCTGTGGGCGGAACTGGCCGAGGCCGTAGTAGATCAGAAAGAGTTGTGCGATCAGCGGCGTTCCGCGGAACACATAAACATAAGCAAAGGCGAGTTTGGAAATGATCGGGTTCGTCGACAGCCGGCCGAAAGCGACGGGCAGCGAGATGACGGCGCCGCACAGGATTGAAATGGATACCAGCGTGAGCGTCACGCCGAGACCGCTGAGGAGCTTCGGACCGTATTGCGCGACTTTGTCGGGCGACCACTCGGCAACGAGGTAATAGACGAGGCCGAACCCGGCCGCAGTCCAGAATACCATCAGGCAAACGCCGGCGATACGTGCGCGTGTCCACGGCCTTGGAGGTGGCGCGGGAGCCGGCTGGCTCTTGATGATTTCTGCCGCCACGCTCATCGCGATGCATCTCCGCGCCTGACACGCGCCTCGATGCGGCCGAGAACGATCGACGATAGCAGAGCCAGGACCAGGAAAAGCAAAAATGCGAGACCGAAGAACATGAAGGCTTGCTTGGTGACGCGCGCGGCAACCCCGGTTTGGCGGAGAATGTCGGTCAGGCCGATTGCGGAAACGAGCGCAGTGTCCTTCAACAGGATCATCCACAGATTGGCGAGCCCCGGCAGCGCGATGCGGATCAACTGAGGCAGCACGACAAGGCGCATAACGGTTCGATGGCGCAGGCCCAGCGCATAGCCGCCCTCATACTGGCCCGACGGAATGGCCCGGAAAGCAGAGAGAAAAACCTCGCTGGAGTAGGACGAAAAGACCAGCGCCAGCGCAATCACACCGGCGATGAACGAGTTGATTTCGATCGCAGTTTCAACACCTAGAGCCTTTAGCAACTGCTGTAGCGCGATCTGCATGCCGAAATAGACGAGAAACAGCGTCAGCAGTTCGGGAAGGCCACGAAAGATGGTCGTGTAGATATCCGCCGCAGTCCGGACCGACCATTCCCTGCTCTGCTTGGCAAGGGCGATCATGAAGCCGATGAAGAGACCCACAGGCAAAGTCGCCAGCGCAAGCGATACAGTCACCAACACTCCGAGCGCGATTTCATCACCCCAGCCGGTGTCGCCAAAACCAAGGAGTACCAGGCTCGTCTCCACACTCACCCCTATTTCAGTCGCTGGATCGTTTGCTGTCCCGCGTACGAAAACGGCGGAAGTTTACGTTCCGCCGTTTCATTAGTGCCTATATTGAACGCACGATCAACCGCCATAAACATCAACGTCGAAATATTTGTCGTTGATCTCCTTGTATTTACCATTGGCGCGGATTGCATCGATGGCGGCGTTGAACTTCTCGCGCAGTTCATCCTCGCCCTTGCGTATCGCGATGCCGGCGCCTTCGCCGTTGATCACCGGATCGGGCGTAAGCGTACCGAGCAGCTTGCAGCAGGCGCCGTCATCGGTCTTCAACCATTCGGAGAGCACGATGACATCGTCGATAACCGCATCGATACGGCCGGACGCGATGTCGAGCTTGTATTCGTCCGGTGTCGGATAAAGCTTCAGTTCCGCCGATCCGAGCTTTTCCTCGGCGTAATTGGAATGCGTGGTGGACGATTGTGCTCCAAGCAACTTTCCGGCCAAGGCCGCATCGGTCGCTTCGGTAACATCACTGTCCTTCGGCACGGCTATTGCTGGCGGCGTGTTATAGTACTTGTCGGTGAAATCGACCTTTTCCTTGCGCTCTTCGGTGATCGACATCGACGCGATTATTGCGTCGAACTTGCCGGCCAGAAGCGCGGGAATGATGCCGTCCCAATCCTGGGTCACGAACTCGCAGTTGGCTTTCATCTCCTCGCAAAGCGCCTTGGCTATGTCGATATCGAAGCCGACAAGCGATCCGTCAGATTCGAGATTGTTGAAAGGCGGGTAGGCCCCTTCGGTGCCGATCTTGATCGACATGCCGTGGCTGTCGGCAAGCGCGCCGCTTGTGGCGAAGGCGACCGCGGCCGCGGAAAGGGCGATTTTGAACGTTCTTTTCAATTTCATGTTGGTCTTGTCTCCCATATGGATCTGTCCATTGCCGGACAGGATGCGCCGGTTTTCCGGCCGCTGAATGGCATAATCCCACCGTTTCGGCCAATTTTGCAACGCATAATTGGATTTGGTTACCTTCCTTCGGGTAAGGGCTGAACCAGCGGCGAAGGGAGTAATCGCGGAGGGCACAGGAATCAGACCGGATAAGTCGAACAGTGCGTCAAGCGACCAGATCACGAAAATGTCGGTGACCGTGACGACTATCATGTAGACCAGAAACACCCAGATCACGATCTGCTTCGCCAGGTTGAGCAGCGCAAGTTGCTTCGGCTTGCCGGTCATGCCGCGGACCACGCGGCGGACGGCCTGAACTACCCAGTTACGAGGCCGTGCAGGAAATACCCGACAACATAAGCCAGTGAAGCGGCGACACCGCCAATCAGCAGCGTTTCTCCGCCTGAACGCCACCAGGGCGCGAGCGACCAGAAACTTTTCGCCGCGCCGATCATGAAAAACACGAGCGCCGTCATCGACGTTGAGATGGCAAAGGATGAAGAAAGCCCTAAAACAAAGGGCAACAGCGGAATCGCACCGCAGATAATGAAGGCAAGAAAGGTGACCGACGCGGCTTTCATGGGATTCGGTTCGGTCAGGGCGAACCCGTACTCCTCCTGCAGCATGAATTCGATCCAGCGTGCCTCGTCGGAGGTTATCGCCGCAACCGCTTCTTCCAGCGCCTCGCCACTCAGGCCCTTGCGGGCCATCAACTGGCGCACTTCCTCGCGTTCGCCCTCAGCGGCAAGGCGAATGTGCCGTTGCTCGATCTCGCGTGTTCTTTTGTACTCGTCGGTGACCGTTTTCGTGCCGCTGTAGTTGCTGGCCGCCATAGAGAAACCGTCGGCAAGCAGATTTGCAAGCCCGAGTATCAGGATGATGTTGGATGATAGCGATGCGCCGATGACGCCGGCAACAACCGCGAAGGTCGTTATCGCGCCGTCGATGCCGCCATAGACAAAATCGCGGATGTAGTTGGGTTTTACGCTTCCGTCGAGCCGGCGCGCAATCGCGGCCCGTTCGTGGCTGTGTTCCAGCTTGAGTCTATCAGTTTCCATTGCAGTCTCCGGCGTTCGCCGGAATTTTGGCCGAATACGGCGCCGCCCGCATTGATCCAAATCCAATTACGGGCGGATAAGTGCCTAAAAAAGCTCGAAGGGTATGAAGCTGACTGGATCGCCCTCGTTGACCCGGGTGACGTCTTCGGCAATCTCGATCAGCCCGGTCGCCTTGCGCAGGCCGGAAATGAGACCAGAACCATCACGCGCAAATTTCCGGACAACGGTTCTGCCGTCAGAATCCGTTTCGAGCCAGCCGCGCCAGAATTCGCGGCGATCCGGTTTTTTTCTTTCCACCGTGAAGCCTGCCGGCAATGGAAAACGCGGCGGTTCCGACCAGGATCCACCGCCAAGCCGTGTGATTGCCGGGCGGCAATAGAGCAGGAAGCAAACGAAGGCTGCCACTGGGTTTCCCGGCAATCCAATGATCGCGCAATCCCCGATCTGTCCCATCACCATCGGCCGGCCGGGCTTGATGGCGATCTGCCAGAGATGGCGTTTGCCGAGGCGGCCTACTGCCTCGACAACATGGTCTTCCTCGCCGCGTGATGCGCCCCCGGATGTAAGGATGAGATCATGGCAAGCGGCGGCGTCACGCATTGCATCCTGCACCACATCCGCCCGGTCTTCCATCACACCGAGGTCGGTGATGGT
>JBFIBB010000169.1:0-7783 GCA_041582695.1 Rhizobiaceae bacterium | reverse complement strand
CGCCCATCAGCAGAAACTCCCTGCGAAACATGATCCATCTCCTGTCGGGATTGATATGGCAGCTACGCCCGCCCCCGCAAAGAGGGCGGGCGGTAACTGTTGATCACGATGCTGGTAAAAGCACCTTGTCGATAACGTGGATGACGCCGTTGGACTGGCGGACGTCGGCGATGGTCACGTTGGCGACATTGCCCTGTCCGTCCTTGATCATCACGGTATCGCCATTGGACATCGCGGTGAATTCGCAGCCTCCCACCGTCTTGACCGGATGCATGCCGCCGTCATCGGCAACCATGCCCTTGATCGCATCGGCCATCGCATTGGCGGCGACCACATGGCAGGTCAGGATTTTTGTGAGTTGGTCCTTGTTTTCAGGTTTCAACAGCATTTCCACAGTGCCGGCGGGCAGGGCGGAAAAGGCATCGTTGGTCGGCGCGAAAACGGTAAAAGGACCCTCGCCCGAAAGCGTGTCGACCAGGCCCGCGGCCTTGACGGCAGCGACCAGCGTGGTGTGATCGTTGGAATTCATGGCATTCTCGACGATGTTTTTGTCCGGGAACATGGCGGCGCCGCCGACCATCGGGTTTTCCGAATGGCTCGCGGCAAGGGCTGCGCCAACCGATATTGCGATTGCGGCCGTGGCGGCAACAAAGCGCTTGGTATTGAACGTCATCTGATTTCTCCTGGTTTTGCATGGACCGCTTATGCGCGGACAGGAGAAATGACGTTGGCTTGCGGGAAATAGTTTCGGTCCGCGAAAAATTAAATTTCCGCCACTGCGCCGGTGGCCAGCACGGCGCCGGTAGGCTGACCTGTCGGGGAACCTCCCTCCGGCTCGTCGCTGACCGCCAGCACGGCGCCGGCAAACCGGCCCCGCATGGTTTCGGGCACGGTGATTTCGGTGCGGTTTGCGGCGGGCAGTACGCCGAGTGAAATCGGATTGTCGCCGCCTCCGATCAGCCAGAGCTCGAAATCGCGCCCCGTTAGCGGTGCGCCTTCGGTGCGGTTGAGTTTCAGAAGTCCCGTATCCGGCTCATAGAGCGCGATCAGCGTCACCGCGCCGGATTCACCGGCAATTTCTGCAACAAACGCGGGTTTTGAAGGCGCGGTGCCGGGCAGGTTGACTGCATAGACCGCCACGACCACCAGCGCGGCAAGACTGGCAACCGCAAGTCCACGCCAGAACGCAAGGCTGGACCACCAGCCGGCTTTTCCGGCCGCCGAGCCGAACAGCCGACTTTCGACGCTCCCCAGCACAGTCGCGGGCGGCTCGGCCGGTTCGACCTCGCTGGCAAGCGGTGAAAGTTTTTCGCTCCAGAACCTGACTTCCTCCTGCAGAACAGGATCATTTTCGAGACGCGCGGCAAATGCCTGGCGTTCGGCGTGCGGCAATACGCCGAGGACATACTCGGCGGCCAGCACTCCATCGGGCCCTGCTGTTTTGCGCTCGTCGCTCATCGCTCCAGGCACTCTTTCAGTTTGATCAGGCTGCGCCGCAGCCAGGTTCGCATCGTGTTGAGCGGCACGCCGTGGCGTTCGGCCAGCTCGAGATAACTGTAACCGTCGAGATAGGCGCCGCGCACCGCGTTCGCCCGCATTTCCTCCAACTCGTCGAGGCAGTTGTCGATCCTGTGGCTTTCGGATCGCGCCACGGCCGCCTGTTCCGGATCAAGCGCGCCGTCTGAAACATCGATCGCGTCATCGATGTCAGCGGCGGCCGGCCTTTTCGCCCTGATCCGGTCGATTGCGTGATTGCGCGCGATTGCAATCAGCCAGGACATGGGGCTGTACCGATCCGTCGCGTAGCTCTTCGCATTTTGCCAGATCTTGACATAAACTTCCTGCAAAGCGTCTTCGGCTTCTCCCCTGTCCCTCAAGATACGAAGACAGATGCCGAATAGTTTCGCAGATGTCGCGCGGTAAAGTCGCCGGAACGCATCCCGGTCGCCGAGCGCAACCCGGGCGATCAATTCGTTGATTTCCTCCGGCGTGTTCATTTTGGCGGATACACGCGGTCCCATTTCCCGAAACTGGGTAAATAGGCTGCACTCGAAAAAATCAAGACTGCGCGTATTTGAGCAGAGCCCGGAGGCGGATCATCGCAACAATGCCGAGCGCGGGTCCGACCGCCATGGCGGCAAGCACCAGCGGCCAGCCATATGCTTCGGCGGCCACTGGCGTGATCTGCACCGTAAAGAATGTGAGCGCAAACCCGATGGCCGTCTGGAATGTCATCAGGCTGCCTGCCTGTTCGGGCGGCGAGGCGTCTGCAACAAGCGCGGAAAACTGAGCAGAATCGGGAATGACCGACATCCCCCAGATGATGACCACCGCGAAGGTAAGCCAGGCGGGCCCGCCAAAGGTAAGCGCCGTCGCGACGGCAGACAGGCTGCTGACAACCATGGCGATTGCCGCAACTTCCGCCTTGCCGATGCGGTCGGCCCAGTATCCCGCGGGGACACAGAACACGCCGCCGATGGCGATGACGCAGAACGCCGTGACCTTCGAAAGCCAGAGCGCGTCGGTCTCGGCCATCGTCGCTCCGTAGGACACCGCCGTTGCCGCGCCGATCCACGCCCACATGGAAAACAGCTCCCACATATGGCCGAAATAGCCGAGATAGGCGAGGCGAACGCGCCGGTTGGTCCAGGCCTGCGTGATCACGCGCGGATCGAACCTGGCCGCAACACCGTGATGCGGCCCGAGCGATACAGCCAGGCAAAGTAGTCCGGCCATGGCGCAAATAACCGATGCCACAATGACGGTAAACCGCCAGTCGGAGCCGCCGCCAAGCGAAATCAGGTGGGGCAGGGCGTTGCCGAGCGTCAGCGCCCCCACCAGCGAGCCGACCAGCAGGCCGCGGTCGCGGTCTCCCCAGCCGACCGCGATTTTCATGCCGACGGGGTAGACGCCGGCAAGCAGCGCTCCTGTCAGAAATCGCGCCGTGATCGCGGCGTTGCCGCCCGGTTCCGCAATAAGCAGCACGGCGTTCGCGGTTGCCGCGCACAGGGCCGAGAAGGCGAAAACCCGCCGGGGATCGAAGCGGTCGGCGAAACCGAAAAACGCCGAGATCAGCGCGCCGGCGACAAATCCGGCCTGCACGCTGCTGGAAAGAGCGGCTTGCCGGAACGGGGTAATCGCGCTTTCGCTGATCATTTCCGGAAGAATTGCCGCCGAGACGAACCAAAGGCTCATGCCCGCCACTTCGGCGACCAGCAAAAGGGCGATGGACCGGGCCTTCATCGAGCGAGTAGTAACCGAATCGGCCCGTGTGCCAATCGCACCGGTGCTTTTTCGCCCTTTTCTCCGGTTCATGTTTCAGAAATCGGACGCGTAAGGCCGGATCAGCACACGATCCGATTTTTCCTGATCGGATTTGGGCTGCACCGAGATATGTTCTTTCTCGATAACCTTCCTGCGGGTGATGCGGCTTTGCGACAACAGGCCGGTCAGTGTCTCGAGGTCTTCGGCTTCGATCGCGTCGGAAAAGACCTGAAGGTCGGCGATGAACCGTTTGAGGATTTCAAGCAACTGCGGCTTGTTGCCGATGAATATGTCGCGCCACATCGACGGATTCGACGAGGCAATTCGTGTGAAGTCGCGAAATCCGCCTGCGGAGAACTTCACCACATCCGAGCCCGTCTCCCCCTCGTACTTCTTGGCAGTGTGAAAAATCGCGAACGCGGCGAGGTGGGGCAGGTGGCTGGTGATGGAAAGCACGAAATCATGATGCAGCGGCGACATGACTTCGGTCTTCGAACCGAGCGCTTCCCAGAACTTGACGAGTTTTTCGACTGCCTGCGGGCTGGTTTTCTCCGTCGGCGTCAGTATGCACCAACGGTTTTCGAAAAGGCTCGGCAGGCCGGCTTCCGGTCCCGACAATTCCGTTCCGGCAAGCGGATGTGCCGGCACAAGCTCGACATCCGCAGTTATGGCCGCCTCGATTTCCGCCGTCACCGACGCCTTTACCGAACCGACGTCCGAAAGAATCGCCCCCGGCTTCATTGCCGGAGCGACCAGCTTGGCGACCTTCGCGATCTGACGAACGGGTACGCAGAGGATCACCAGGTCGGCGCCTTTGACCGCTTCGACGCAATCGTCGACGACCCGGGCCTGGCCCAGTCCGAGTTCACGGACCTTTCGCCTGACCTTGTCGGAAGAATCCGTGACGACGACGTTGGCGTTGATGTCGCGGGCATAGATCGCCCGCGTGATCGAGGAGCCGATCAACCCCTGTCCCACTATCGATACTTTGCGGATCGCGTCACTCATCGCATCAGCTCATGAAGTCTTTCAGGGCCGCAACGGCGCCCATATTAGCTTCCTCGCTGCCGATCGTCATCCGCAAAGCATTGGGGAAGCCGTACGCGGTAACTCGCCTGAGCACGAATCCGCGCTCGCACAGGAAGTTGTCCGCTGCTTCCGCGGTCCTTTTGCTGTCGCCGTCCGGGAAGTGAATCAGCAGGAAATTGGCAACACTTGGCGTGATGCGCAGTCCGAGTTCGGCGAGGCTGCCGGTCAGCCGCTCCCGCCACAGCGAATTGTGTGCAACCGCCTTGTCCACATGGGCGCGGTCGCGAATGGCCGCGGTTCCGGCGGCTATGGCCACGGCATTGACGTTGAATGGACCGCGGATCCGGTTGACCGCGTCGGCGATTGCCGCCGGCGCATACATCCAGCCGATCCTGAGGCCTGCAAGCCCGTGGATCTTCGAGAATGTGCGGGTCATTACGACATTGGCCGAAGACGAAACCAGCTCGATTCCGGCTTCATAGTCATTGCGCCGTACATACTCGGCATAGGCGGCATCCAGCACCAGCACCACATCGTCCGGCAGGCCGGCATGCAGCCTGCGCACTTCCTCGAAGGGCAGATATGTGCCCGTCGGATTGTTCGGGTTGGCGAGGAAGACGATTTTGGTGCGCTTCGTCACCGCCGCTAGTATGGCGTCGACATCTGCGCGCTCTTCCGTTTCCGGCACTGCGACGGGCTTGGCGCCCGCGGCCAGTATCTGGATTTTGTAGACCAGAAAACCGTGCTCGGTGAAAATTCCCTCATCGCCGGGCGCCAGATATGTGTGCGCCAGCAGCGCCAGCAGGTCGTCAGACCCGTTGCCGCAGACGATGTTGGCTGCGTTTAACCCGTGTGTTTCGGCGAGCGCCTCTCGCAGCCGCATTGCCTGCCCGTCCGGGTAGAGCGCCAGGTTCGCCGTGGCTTTCTCGATAGCTGCGGAGACCGAAGGTGATGCACCGAGCGGCGTTTCGTTGGAGGACAGTTTCCACACCTTCGCGACGCCGGCAACGCTCTCGCGGCCGGGAACATAGGCGGCAATGTCCAAAATGCCGGGGTGCGGCTGGGGGAAGGTGGGCTGTCTCATGACGTAATCTCGTTTGCGGACAAGGGAGCGCGGCGGCTGGCCGTTCGCGATCGCGCCGGGATTTAGAGCATTTTCCTTGCAATTGAAACCATGCGGTCATGCGCTATGGCTAACGCATCACGAGGCTCAGGAACTGCTCAACCGCCTTGGTTGCCGCATCGCCTTTCCGACCGAGGCGGGAAGCGATCGCGCCGTGTGTGTAGCTCGTGCCGTGAAACACTGATACCTGCGTGCCGCGGCTTTTCAGGACATTGGCGTAGCCGAGCGAAATTGATCGTCTGCGCTCGCCCTGGCTTCGCGAATACATCACCAGATGCGGCGGCAGGCCGGAAGCGCGCCTGGCATAGGTTATCGGCGACCAGCGCACCCAGTTGTCGGGATTGTCGGTAAATGCCCGCCCGAACATCGGACCTATCGTGCCACGCTTGGATACATAGGCAACCACATCATAGGCCTGCACGTCGTCCGGAATGACGCCGCGTATGTTGCCGACCTTGCCTTGCGCGGTCGCCAGCGCCACCAGATGCGCGCCGGCAGAATGGCCCATGAGGACGATGCGGGTCGGGTCGCCGCCATAGCGTTTGATATTGCTTCTAGTCCATGCGACCGCCCTTGCAACGTCGCTTACCTGCCCGTCGATGTTGGTCTGCGGGATTTTCCGGTAGTCGATCGCCACCAGAACGTATCCGCGCGATGTAAGCCATTCGGGCAGACCGTACACTTTCTTGCGCGAACCTTTCACCCATCCGCCGCCATGAACATAAAGCACGACCGGGGCGAGACTGCCGGTTCGAATGAACAGGAAGCGCTTGCCAGCGTCGTCGGGAGCATGAATGTCCAGTTTCAGACCGCGCGAATAGGTAACGCCCTCAGTCAGTTTGACGGCGTGTGCCTGCAACGGTGCAAGGAAAAGAAGAAGAATCAGGAAGGGCGCGACTTTCAGGAGCCGGAACTTTGCTTTCAGTACCAAATTGTTCACCACCCAGCCCGGTATTCCGAATACGGCAATTGCCAAACAGCCAAAAAATCGCGCATCATGACTTCTACACAATCTGATGATCATTTGTAGCCTTTGCCGCACTTTGCAACGCGGCATGTTAATTTTTTGACGAAGGAAAACAAACATGTGCGTCTGCTTCCGCCGAATATCCACTCTTTGTGCTGGCGTCGTGACGGCGCTTTGCTTTTCAGGTTCCGCTTTTGCCTTCGAGGCCGACGACGTAGCCAAGCGTCTCACCGAACGGTTGTCGACGCTGGGTTACAAGGTCACTTGGGACAACGTCAGCAAGAACGGCGACTCGATCGTTCTAGACAAAGTCAGGGCGACGGTCTCGGGCGTTGATGAAGACGCCGACATCGGCGCAGTAATTCTCCAAGGTGTGAAGGAAGACGGCGGAACTTACACGATCGATACGGTATCCCTGCCCGACTACACCAACGAAAACGATGGCATCAAACTGTCGATTTCCGGAACCTCGCTGACCGGCCTGGTATTGCCACCCGATGGCGGCGAAAAGACCATACGTTCGGCCGTGCCGTATTCGGGCTTCAATGTCGCTGGCATTGTTGTAAGCGGTCCGGGTGGCGAGATGTTCAACCTTGCCAGACTCAATGCGTCGCTCGATATCCCCGATGGCGGCAAGATGGCGAGTTTCAAGACCTTGATCGAGAGCTTCAAGATCAATTCGACTGCGTTTCCCGATCCCGAGGCCCGCGCGGGGTTTGCCGCGCTGGGATTCAGCACTGTTGAGGGGTCGGTCGACTCATATGGCACTTGGACCCTCGAAGATGGCAGGATGTCCATCGAAAAGATGGCATTGATCGTCAACGATGCCGGAACTCTGGACATCAATCTCGACATCGGCGGCTATACGATGGAATTCATCGAATCGATGCAGGCCATACAGAAAAAGATGATGGAGGAAGGCGAAAACGAAAACACGGGATTGGCGATGCTGGGTCTGATGCAGCAGATCACCTTCCATTCGGCCAGCATACGATTCGAAGACAACTCGCTGACAAACAAGGTGCTGGAATTTGTCGCCGCCCAGCAGGGCATGAGGCCTGCCGACATCGCCAACCAGGCAAAGGCGGTTTTGCCGTTTGCACTGGCGCAGCTCAACAATCCGCAATTCGCCACCGAGGTGACGACTGCGGTTTCCGCCTATCTCGACAATCCGCGGAACATAGAGGTCAGCGCCACTCCCGGCACGCCGCTGCCGGTCGCCCTGCTTATCGCCGGCGGTATGAGCGCGCCGGAAAACCTGCCGAACCAGCTTGGCGTGAAAGTGCTCGCCAACCAATAGTCTAAGCGGCGGTTCATCAGCCAATAGGCCGTCGCTTCGGGTGACGGCCTTTTCGTTTATTCGGACATCTGGCCGGACTGCCAGTGCTCCACGCAGGTGG
>JBFIBB010000168.1:0-7851 GCA_041582695.1 Rhizobiaceae bacterium | reverse complement strand
CCACGAGGTCATCGAACGGGTTGGAGAGGCTTTGCGATGAAAGCAGGTGATTCCGGGCGCGAGGGTTTGGCGGCATTTGTGCTGCGCGCCCGCGCGAGAGGTATCTCCGACAACGGTTTGTTCGGTGCGATTGAATCCGTGCCGCGGGCCGATTTCGTGCCCGGCGAGTATGCCGATGTGATCTGGACCTCCCAGTCGATCCCGATTCCCTGTGGCGAGACGATCGAAGGTATCGACCTGCAGGCGAAAGTTTTGAGTTCGCTGGAGATCGTCGCCGGGCAGCGTGTGTTGGAAATCGGCACCGGCAGCGGCTTTACCGCGGCGGTGATGGCGCGCATGGGCGCAAAGGTGAAGTCGGTCGACCGCTACAAGACGCTTGTCACCGCCGCGCAGGAACGGTTCACGGCGCTCGGCATAGGCAATGCAATAGCTTGGCAGGCCGACGGCGCGAAGAACATGAGCGGCGAAGGCCCGTTCGACCGCATCGTCGCCTGGGCAGCGTTCTCGGAATTGCCGCGCAAATTTGTCGACCTGCTCGCCACCGGAGGCATAATGATTGCGCCGGTGGGACCTGAAGAAGGCGAACAGAGACTGGCGAAGCTGACCAAGATCGGCAGCCGGTTCGAGCGCCACGACATTGGCGTCGTCCGCATGCAGCCGCTGCTTCCGGGAATCGCCGCCGCCCTTTAGAGCGAATCCACTTCTTGCAGATAGTCTCGAATTTATTTTCCGACTTAACCGACCGGTAACATTAACGCGCTTTAATCATAGTACGAGTTTGTACTGAGTATGTGCGGGTGCTGGTTATGCGTATCAAAAAGCAGGATCATCGGGTCGCCGCCTTGAAGCGCAGCGCGGCCCTTCTGGTTCTGGGATCATTGGCTGCCGGATGCAGTTCCGATGTCTCGCGTTTCACGGATTCCAGGATTTTCACCGGATCTACTGCCAATCAGCAAGTGATCATCAAGAAGGGGTCTGAACGCCAGACCTATCCCGGTGACGTCAAACCTGCGCCCACGGACGGAACATACACCGGTTCGGTGAACCGCGAGGCGCTGAAGCCGGTCGATCTGACCCGAGAGAGCGTTAGCCGCAGCGAACTGGCGCCGGTTGCTCCGGACAATGGCGTCTCGAAGCATACGGCTTCTGCCGGCGGCGACCGCGAATCGGGCTCTCTGCTTGCGCCGGCGGGTGCGCCGCGAAAGGTCGATCCGGTCGAGACGGGCGCGGTGGCACATTCCGGAGCGAGCCGTAGCGACGAGACCGGCGAGGGCGGCTGGACCGCGACCGGCGGCACCCAGGTCACGCTCCGTCAGGGCGAAACCCTTTACAACCTGTCGCGCCGTTTCGGCGTACCGGTGAAGGCCATACAGAAGGTCAACGGCATCTCCGATGCCTCGAGCGTCGCCGCGGGCCGGAAAATAATCATTCCGACCTATGTCTACTCGCAAAGTGCCCCGGTATCGGCGCCCGACAACAATCCGAAGGTCGCCAAGGCCAAATCCAGCCGTGGCGAACAGGTGGACGAACCAGCCAAACGCGATCCGAAACCGGAACCGGTCCGCGAGGCCGTGCTGCCGGAGACCGCCAGGACGCGGGATCGCGCGTCGACTGCAGCCGCCAACGAAACCAAAACGTCAGACTCCGAAAAGGCGCAAGGTTCCACTCACAAGGTTGTCTCAGGCGACACCCTTTACGATATTGCGCGAAAATACGGCACAACCACCGAGCAGTTGAAGGCGGCGAACGGGCTGTCGAATGGCCTGATCAGGGTTGGCCAGGTGCTTAAAATCCCGTCATCCGGCGAAACCGTGGTGGCAGATGCGCCGGATGGCGTCGACCCGATCGTCACCGGCAGCGCCGGTCCGGCTGTCGGAGTGACGCGCAAGACCAATCGCCTGCCGCAATATACGCCTCCGACCAAGAGAGGCACGGATGAAGTGATCGAGGAAGCCAAGGCGGATGTTGTCGACACACCCGACGATTCCGGCATAGGCAAGATGCGCTGGCCTGCGCGCGGCCGGGTGATTTCCAGCTATGGCAGCGTCGATGGCGGCCGCAAGAATGACGGCATCGACATCGCCCTGCCTTCAGGAACGCCGATCAAGGCCAGCGAGAACGGCGTTGTCATCTATGCCGGAGACGGCTTGAAGGAATTCGGCAACACCGTGCTGATCAGGCACGAAGACGGACTTGTCACCGTCTACGGGTACGCTTCCAAGATCGTCGTGTCGCGCGGCGACAAGGTCAAGCGCGGCCAGGAGATTGCCCGCTCCGGCATGAGCGGTTCCGCCGACGTGCCTAAGCTGCATTTCGAGGTTCGCGACAAATCGGTGCCGGTCGATCCGATGGCATATCTCCAGTAACCGGGAACTCCTCGACCAGCGGGCCACTAGACCTCCGGCCCGCGATTCAGCCCGCCGGAAAACCGGCGGGCTTTTTGATCTCCGGACGGCGCCGCAAGTCAGTCGCGCAGTTTCTTTCCGAGCCGTCCCGCCAGGTCCTGAATGAACTGAAATGCGACGCGTCCCGAGCGGCTGCCGCGCGTCGTCGCCCATTCGAGCGCTTCGGCCCGAAGCGTTTCGCGGTCCATTTCCAGGTCGTGATAGGCCACGTAGGCATCGATCATTTCCAGATAATCGTCCTGCGAACACTTGTGAAATCCGAGCCAGAGGCCGAACCGGTCCGAGAGCGAGACCTTTTCTTCCACCGCTTCCGACGGATTGATCGCGGTGGAGCGTTCGTTTTCGATCATGTCGCGCGGCAGCAGGTGCCGCCGGTTTGAAGTGGCGTAGAAAACGATGTTGTCCGGCCGGCCTTCCACACCGCCCTCCAAGGCAGCCTTCAATGATTTGTAGGATGTGTCATCGTGATCGAAGGACAGGTCGTCGCAAAACAGGATGAACCGGTGCGGCGCATCGCGAACAATTGCCATCAAGGTTGGGAGAGTCCCGATATCCTCCCGATGAATCTCGATCAATTTCAAGGGTTTTTCGGAATTACTTGAACCTGATACAAGCGCATGAGCCGCCTTCACCAGCGACGATTTTCCCATCCCGCGTGCGCCCCACAACAGGACGTTGTTGGCTGGAAAACCGCTGGCGAAGCGCTCCGTGTTGTCGACCAGAATGTCTCGTACCCGGTCGATGCCGCGAATGAGCGACATGTCGATGCGGTTGACGCGGAAAACCGGGTCCAGCGCGCCGTTGTCGGGATTCCAGACAAAGCAATCCGCTGCCTCGAAGTCCGGCAGTTCGGGTGTTTTTGGCGCGATTGCTTCGAGCGCGTCGGCCAGCCGCGCGAGATTGCGCCTTATTTCGTTGAGAGTGTCGTCAGCCATGGACGCCCCGCTTCGCCAGATTCTGTTTTCCGGGGCGGCTTACCATGGCGCGAATGCTTGAAAAAGCCACCGGCCTTGATACCGCCGGATATCGGGCCTATTCCGGTTGCAAAGGCGGCGGGAGCCACTATATTCCGGCCAACTTTCAAGCGGGGCCGGTTTGTCCCGCGCTAACAGACATTCCCGGGAGAAATCGATGCTTGTAACACCGGCATATGCGCAGGCGGGCGCCGCTGGTGGACCAGATATTTTCATGAGCCTGTTGCCGTTCGTGCTGATTTTTGTGGTGATGTACTTTCTCATCATCCGGCCCCAGCGCCTGAATGCCAAGAAGCGCGAGGAGATGCTGGCGAATGTGCGCCGCGGCGATACCGTGATCACTGGCGGGGGACTCGTCGGCAAGGTCACCAAGATCACCAACGATCATGAACTTGAACTCGATCTCGGCGGTGGCCTCAAGGTGACCGCAATTCGCTCGATGCTGGCCGACGTTCGTGTGAAGGGCGAGCCTGTGGCAAATCAGAACTCTCCGGCCAAGGGCAAGAAATAGCGGGAATTGTCGGGCTTTGTCCGAATCCGCAAACTGGACTGACACATAGATGCTCTATTTTTCGCGCTGGAAGACGATCCTGATCTGGCTGTCCGTGGTGGTGGCGTTCCTTTACGCCGCACCCAATGTCATTTCACCGTCAACCCTGGCTTCGCTGCCCGCATGGGCGCCGAAGAACCCGCTGACGCTGGGCCTTGATCTCCAGGGCGGTTCGCACATTCTGCTGCGGCTGGAGCGCAAGGATCTGATCGAAGAGCGGCTTAAGACCACGCGCGACGATGTGCGCCGGTTGTTGCGCGATGAAAAGATCGGTTACACCGGACTGTCGGGTTCCGGTATGATCGTTCAGGTTCGCATCCGGGATCAGGAAGAGATCGAAAAGGCCAGGACGGCGCTTGAATCGCTCCTGCAACCGATCGAGGGCGGCCTCTTCGGCGGCGGCGTCATAAACGAACTCGAGTTCAGCGAACCGGAACCTGGCCTGTTCCGCTATACGCTGACTGAGGAAGGCATCGACTACCGCGTATCATCGGCGCTCACGCAGTCGATCGAGGTTGTCAGCCGCCGCGTCAACGAACTCGGCACCACCGAACCGGTTATCCAGCGGCAGGGCAGCGACCGTATTCTCGTGCAGGTGCCCGGCCTTGGCGATCCGCAACGATTGAAGGATTTGCTGGGTCAGACGGCACATTTGACGTTCCAGATGGTCGACCAGTCGGTGCCGGTGCAGGAAGCGATCGAAGGCAGGCCGCCCGCGGGGACCAGTGTTCTCTATTCCATGGACGATCCGCCTGTACCCTATCTGATAGAGGACCGCGTCATCGTCTCGGGCGAGAATTTGACCGACGCGCAAGCATCTTTTGATCAGCGGACGAACGAGCCGGTGGTCACTTTTCGCTTCGACACCAAGGGCGCGCAGCGTTTCGGCCAGGCTACCCAGCAGAATGTCGGCCGCCTGTTTGCCATCATTCTCGACAACCAGGTGATTTCCGCTCCGGTAATACGGGAGCCGATCCTTGGCGGCTCGGGTCAGATTTCCGGTAATTTCACGGTAGAAAGCGCAAACGATCTTGCGGTGCTGCTGCGGGCTGGCGCATTGCCCGCTACATTGACGATCATTGAAGAACGCACGGTCGGACCGGGCTTGGGCGCGGATTCGATCAGGGCAGGCGAGGTTGCCGGCATCGTCGGTTCTCTGCTGGTCTTGGCTTTCATGTTTGCAGCCTATGGTTTCCTCGGTCTGATAGCTAATATCGCGCTGGTAGCAAACGTGGTCATTATTATCGCCGTGCTTTCGGCGCTGGGCGCCACGCTTACCCTGCCGGGCATCGCAGGCATCGTGCTGACCGTCGGCATGGCCGTCGATTCCAACGTGTTGATCTACGAGCGAATACGCGAGGAGCGGCGAGGAGGAAGGTCGATAATCCAGTCGATTGACGCCGGTTTCTCGCGCGCACTGGCCACGATCGTTGACGCCAACGTGACGACGCTGATCGCCGCCGTGATCCTGTTTTATCTCGGCACGGGTCCCGTCAAGGGGTTTGCGGTCACGCTTGCCATCGGCATCGTTTCGACGCTCTTCACCGCATTCACTCTGACTCGCTGGATGGTCGCGGAATGGGTCAGGCGCCGCAGGCCGAAAGAGCTGCCGAGGGCGCCGATTACTCTCGTACCCGATGGTACAAAAATCCCGTTCATGTGGTTGCGCCGCATTTCATTCACCGGTTCGGCGGCAGTGCTGATCGGTTCTTTGGTACTTTTTGCCGCCATCGACATGAACTACGGCATCGACTTCAAGGGCGGCACCCTCATCGAAGTTAAGGCCAAACAGGGAACTGCCGATATTGGCGAAATCCGCGCCCGGTTGAGCGAGCTCAATCTCGGCGACGTACAGGTACAGGAATTTGGCGATCCGACCGATGTCCTGATCCGCGTTGAGGCGCAGGGCGGCGGCGAGAATGCCGAACAGACAGTCGTCGCCAAGGTGAGGGGCGAGCTCGAGGACAGTTACGATTTCCGCCGGGTCGAATCGGTCGGTCCGACGGTGTCAGGCGAGCTGGCGCGTGCCGGCACGATAGGCGTGTTGGCTTCACTCGTGGCGATCCTGATCTACATCTGGGTGCGCTTCGAGTGGCAGTTTGCCGTCGGCGCCATCGCCGCAACCACCCACGACGTGATTCTCACGATCGGCTTTTTCGTCATTACCGGTATCGAGTTCAACCTGTCGTCAATTGCCGCGATCCTGACCATCGTGGGCTATTCGCTTAACGATACGGTTGTCGTGTACGACCGCGTTCGCGAAAACCTCAGGCGCTATAAAAAGATGGCGCTGCCGCAGTTGCTCGACTTGTCGATGAACCAGATGCTGTCGCGCACCACGCTGACCTCCTTGACGACTATGCTGGCGCTGGGCTCCCTCTATGCCTTTGGCGGCGAGGTCATCCGCTCCTTCACCGCCGCCATGATATTCGGTATCGTCATCGGAACTTTCTCCTCGATCTTCGTGGCTGCGCCGCTGTTGATCCTCTTCAAACTGCGCCCCGGCAAGGCATTCGCCGCCGACGAGGAAAGCGAGGACACCACCGGCGAGCAGGCAGCGACCTGAATCGGAGGCTGACACGGCTCGAGGCATCGAAATCCGCGAAGCGCATTTTCCCGGCAGGGCTCCGATCGATGCCTATGGCAATGGTGGCTTCCGCTTTGCCGACATGTCGCACCGTGGTTCGTTGTTGTGCCTGCCTTCCGGCATTCATGGCTGGGAACCCGCCGATCCTCTTGAACTTGTGGAGGCGGACTTCGCTTTCTTGCTGGAGCAGGCCGCCGAAATCGAAATCCTTCTGATCGGTTCCGGACGCGAGCTGAAACCTCTTTCTCCCAGCATGCGCCAACTGTTTCGCGAGCACAGTATATCCGCGGATTCGATGTCGACTGGCGCGGCTGTGCGCACATTCAATGTGCTGCTCGCCGAGGATCGCGCGGTTGCCGCGGCGCTGATCGCGGTAGATTGATGTCCGCCATGGGCGTTCAAGGCTCACTTGCCGAGATGGTCAGACAAGCCGATCGCGACCGCTATCTGGCCGCGCTCTATGCTCCTGCCGAAAAGCGCGCGCCGTTGCTGGCGCTTTTTGCATTCAACATCGAAATTGCGCGTATTCGCGATCTGACGCATGAACCGATGGCCGGTGAACTGAGGCTGCAATGGTGGCGGGACGCTGTAACCGGCGGCGAATCGACCCAGACGGCCGGTCATCCCGTTGCCGACGCGCTGAACGGGGTCATCGACGCGTATGCTCTGCCCCGCACCGCGTTTGCAAACATGATCGAGGCTCGGCGTTTCGACCTGTACAATGATCCGATGCCTGCCCGGAATGATCTGGAAGGCTATTGCGGCGAAACCGCCGGTTCGCTGATCCAGCTTTCGTCACTCGTGCTCGATGCTGCAACGGCTGCAAACCACGGCGCGGCGGCGGGCCATGCCGGCTGCGCCCACGCAATCGCCGGGCTTTTGTCGATGTTGCCGGTGCATTGCGGTCGCGGGCAGTGTTTCATTCCGGCCGACATTCTGGCGGCGGCGGGAGCAACATCTGAGGATTTGGCCGGCGGCGGGCCGGGCGAGGCGGGCATAAGGGCAGTTACGGCAATGATAGCGCTCGGCCGTGAGCATCTTGCCGCATTCGAACGTCATGCACACGCACTGCCGGCCAGTCTGCGCCCCGCCTTTCTTCCCGCCGCCCCGCTGCGGGCCTGGTACCGCGCGCACGAGCGGGCTGGCGCGGGGATATTCGAACGCCATGTCAAACCGTCGCCGATTTCGATGTCGATGTCGGTGTTCCGCAAGGCGATTTTCGGCTGGCGTTGACGCCCCTTGCGAAAGCTGGGATTGAATTGGCGTTCAACGGCCGGAGTGGCTGATGCCTTTGGAAATCCTTGCATTGATGGTCGTCGCCGGCGTTGGCGGCAT
>JBFIBB010000167.1:0-7876 GCA_041582695.1 Rhizobiaceae bacterium | reverse complement strand
CGCTCGGCGACAAGCGCCGCAACGCCGCGGCGAGATCGGCTTCGTCCCGGTCCGGCCGCAATGCGCAGCAAACGACATAGGCCGCCGCCGTAGATCGGCTGATTCCCGCCAAACAGTTGATCACCAATGGCGCCGACCTGTCCCAGTTTCCGGCAAAATCCAGCAGCGCGCCGACATGGCCAGTATCCGGCGGCGTCATGCCTTCGCGCGGGCCGGCGATGTCGTGCATCGTCAGATGCAGATGGTTCTCCCGGCTGATCTGTTCGGGCAGGGTAAACGTACTCCCTGTGGTCAACAACGTGACCAGATGCGACGCGCCCGATCGCCGCACGGTTTCCTCAAGCCGGGACATGGGCGTGACGAAGATCATGCGCTGTCCGATCTGACCCAGTTTTCAAGCGCCGTTTCCAGGCGCTCCCATTCTGCAGCACCGCCGGGCAGGCCGAAGCGAAGGTGTTGCGGGCGATTGCCGAACTGCCGCACCAGAATTCCCGTCTCGCCCAAATGCCGGAACAGACCGCCGGCGTTTCGATGACGGACAAGCTGGAACAGATCGGTGCCGCCGTCGATTTCCAGCCCGTGACTGGCGAGGAGGCGGCAGAGCCTGGCGGCGTCAACGGCAAGGCGCTCGCGCATCGCCGATTGCCATTCGCGGTCGGCAAGAGCCGCAAGCCCGTACTCCAGCGCCGGAGAGGACACCGGCCAGGGACCCAACAAAGCGGACAGATGGTCGGCCATTGGTTGCAGTGCAACCGCGAAGCTGAGCCGAACACCCGCAAGGCCGAAGAACTTGCCGAACGACCGCAATACGACGATGTTGCCGGCGTCCATGTCCCCCGCAACCGATTGACCTGGTGTCACGACGTCCATGAACGCCTCGTCGACCACCAGCAGGCCGCCCCGTTTTTCAACCTTCGCGGCTATTGAAAGAAGCCGGCCCCGCTCCAGCAAACGGCCTGTCGGGTTGTCCGGATTGACGACAATCGCCAGGTCCGCATTTTCGAGCTCATTCAAGTTTTCGGTCTCGGCAGCGTCATGTCCGGCGAGCGCAGCACAGCGGAGATGCTCCGAGTAGGTTGGCCCGAGGATACGGGCCTTTCCGGGCTGCACCATTCCGGCGATCAGCGGCAACATCGCCTGCGTGCCCGGTGAGGCGACCACATTCACCACTGCCGGCGCTCCATATGTGCCGGTTGCCGCACGCTTCAGCGCTTCGAGCCTGTCGTGCTCCGGAAGCCGGGACAAAGCCGTGGAGTCAAGTGGCAAAACCGGATAGGAGTGCGGGCTGATACCGGTCGACAGGTCGATCCAGGGTTCGGGCGCCATGGGAAACATTGCGCGTGCCCGGGCGAGGCTGCCTCCATGTTGATCAACAGATTTGCCGGAGCGAAACACTTTTAGCGCCATGTCAGTCACAGTCGCATTCCTGGCGCTCGTTGCCGAGCTGATCGCCGGATATCCTGACCGGCTGGTCAAGGCAATCGGCCATCCCGTCATCTGGATCGGCAAGGCGATCGAATGGGCGGACAACCGTTTCAACCGCGCCTCCGATTCTTCCGGCGAACGCCGCCGCGCCGGCATTCTCGTTCTTTTCGCGATCGTCGTTGCGGCTGCCGGTACCGGCCTGCTGGCCGAGTGGCTTCTCGGCGGCGTATGGTATGGCTGGGCGATCATTGCGGTCATTGCGTCCAGCCTGATTGCGCAGCGCAGCCTCGGCTCGCATGTCGCGACTGTCGCCGATGCGCTTGACAGCGGCGGACTGGAACAGGGCCGCCGGGCCGTTGGCCATATCGTCGGCCGCGATACCGGCCCCCTCGACGAAACCGGCATCGCCCGCGCTGCGATTGAGAGCCTGGCAGAGAATTTTTCCGACGGCGTGGTCGCGCCGGTATTCTGGCTTGCTCTCGGCGGACTGCCCGCGATCATCGCCTACAAGGCGATCAACACCGCCGACAGCATGATCGGCCACAGAACCGAGCGGCATGCCGATTTCGGCCGTGCCGCGGCCAGGCTCGACGATCTGGTCAACCTGCCCGCATCGCGCCTCTCGGCGGTGCTCGTCATCGCTGCGGCTGTTGTGACGCCGGGCGCCTCCCCGGCTGGCGCGTGGCGCGCGGTGCTCAGGGACGCCGGCAATCACCGGTCGCCGAACGCCGGCTGGCCCGAATCCGCCTTCGCCGGCGCGCTGTCGCTCGAACTCGCCGGTCCGCGGCTTTATGGCGGCAGGGTCGTCGAGGATGCGGTCATGGGAAGCGGCGGATCGGCAGTTGCGTCCGCCGCCGATATCCGCAGGGCGCTGAAGCTCTACTGGATGGCCGACCTGATCCTGGTCGCGGTCCTCGGCGTGCTGACCTTGTTTGTTAACGTTGCTCGATAGCGCCGCGTTCATGGCAATTCAGAATTCGATGCCCTGCTGAGCCTTTACGCCATCGGCGAAGTGATGTTTCACCAGCGTCATCTCCGTCACGAGATCGGCGGCCTCGATCAGTTCCGGTTTTGCGTTGCGTCCGGTGATCACGACATGCAGGTCATCCCGCCGGTTTTTGAGCACTGCAACAACCTCGGCCAGATCGAGGTAGCCGTAACGCAGCGCGATGTTGAGTTCGTCGAGGATCACCAGCGATATCGTGTCGTCCGCCAACAGCGATTGCGCCTTCGTCCAGGCGCGCTCCGCCGCGGCGATATCGCGCTCCAGGTCCTGCGTTTCCCATGTAAAGCCCTCGCCCATGGTATGCCATTCAACCAGTTCGCCGAAACGGGAGAACGCGTCCGTTTCGCCGGCATGCCAGGCCCCCTTGATAAACTGCACCACGCCGACGCGCTTGCCATAACCGAGCATCCGCAACGCAAGGCCGAACGCCGCCGTCGACTTTCCCTTGCCAGGTCCGGTATTGACGATAAGCAGGCCCTTCTCGATCGTCTTTGCCGCAACTTCCGCATCCTGAACGGCCTTGCGCTTCGCCATCTTGGCCTTGTGGCGTTCGGCATCGCGTTTACTGGCCGGCGCGGCCTTGCTGTTGTTCATGTCACTTTATCCGCGTTGGTATTCCGGCCGTCACGAGGACCACGCTTCCCGCCGCCTTCGCCACCATCTGGTTGAGCCTGCCTGCGGCGTCGCGAAACCGGCGCGACAGCGCGTCGCCCGGAACGATACCCTGTCCCACCTCATTGGTGACGGCAAATACCGGCGATCGGAATTCCGCCAGAATTGCCGTCAGGCGCGCCGATTCGTCATCGATGTCGTTGCCTGCCAGAAGGTGATTGGACAGCCACAACGTCAGGCAGTCGACAAGCACCGGCCCGGTGCCGGACAATACCTGCAGCGCGCCTGCCAGGTCCAGCGGCGCCTCGACGGTCTGCCAGTCGCCGGTGCGGCGGCCGCGATGGATCGTGATGCGTTCGCGCATTTCATCGTCCAGCGCTTCCGCCGTGGCGACATATGTCCACGGCGGATCGTACGCGCAGATTAGCGCCTCGGCGTGGGCGCTTTTTCCCGAACGCGCACCGCCAATCAGCAGCGTCAGGTTCGGATTGTCAGGCAAGGCCGTTGGCTGCCTCGCCCGAGGCGAGCTGCAGCCGGTTGCGAACCACGCCTGCCGCCATACCGAGCGCAAGCCAGAACATCAGGCTGGTAACCGTTACCGCCACCACGAAACGGTGATGCAGCGCCTCCGGTACCGGGCTTTCGAAACTGTCCGGCAGCGGCGCACCCCAGACATGTGGCGCGACGATCATGGCGATTGCCAGCAGCGCAAGCGGCAATGAGCGCCAGAATGCGATCAGCGCCAGTCCGCCAGCGGTCATCAGCACCGTAGCGATCCACCAGCCTTGGCGCGCAGCCAGATCGGCCGCGGGCATCGCCGGCAATTCCGGCGGCAGGCCCAGCCCGGGAGCGAGCGTGAACACGGCAAACCCGGCCGCGCCCCAAAGCAGACCGTGCCGCCATCCGGAAATGCCGCCCGCCAGCTCGGAGGCGACGACCAGGATCAGGGCAAAACCGATTCCGGTCACGATATTGGCCAGGACGGTGTATCCGATCCGCTCCGCACCGTCGGCCGGCGCCCAGGTTTCTTCTTCATCGCTCTCGACGTTGCCCTCATCGGGCTGCGCGTGACCACCGTTATCCGGCGCCGATGCCTCAAAGGTTTCGGCCTGCAGGATCAGGGGTACGGTCGCAAAGCTTTGTAGGGCGGCGAGAAACAATCCGGCAAATAGCCCCGCAATCGCCGCGGTAAACACGGCGTTTCGAAATATCAGCATGGCTGGAAGCCTCTGTTAGTGGCAGGGGAAGCCCATCGAATGCCGATAGTCGTGTCCGGCATTGTGGATGGCGTCGATATGCGCGAAGCCGGCAAAGCCGACTACAAACACGCCAAGCAGTGCGGCAAATCCGAGCTGCAGCAACCGCGATTGCGTTGCAACTTTTGATCCAGCAAAGGATTGGGAAGCCGTGGTCATGATCTGGTCCTTTCCCCTCCACCCGAGGGCTTGATCGTTTCAGGCGCCGCCGGCAGGTCTCCTGGCTCGCGGATTAATCCGGTTCCGCCTTCCCGGGGGCAGACGCCCCAGTGGCAATTGGAACCGGCATGACCGCACACAGTTGCGGGGGCAGCCGCGGCTTCGGGCGCATGGCCCATAACCGCATTCCCTCTTTGCTCCCTTGCGGGAACCGGTGACACGGCGATCATAGTCAAAAATTCGGCCGCGGCAATCGGTTTCTCGGGTGCGTTGACAAGGCCCGGGGACGCGGCCTAAATGGCCGCCGACGGTCCCTGTGCTTTCGAATGGAAGTCAGGGCTAAGAGGGAATGTGGTGAGCGGATATCCCGCAAGTCCACAGCTGTTCCCGCAACTGTAGGCGGCAAGTGTCCTGCCGGTGGCCACTGGGTACTCCCGGGAAGGCGGCTTGACATGATGACCCGCGAGCCAGGAGACCTGCCGTCGACCGATCAATCCTGAATGGCCTGGCGGGTTTCCGGGCCGGGAGTGAAAATGTCCGATTCTGGCGACAACACGGTTTTTAAGGTTGCCCGCGCCGGCGCGCCAAATGCCGGTTCGGCAGGCGCGCCCACCACGATTGTCGTCTGCAGTTCCTGCCGCGATGCTGCCGATTCCGACAGCCATCCGCGCCCCGGCCTCCTGTTCGGCGACAGGGTTCGTCGCGCCGCCGCAGGCTACGATATCAATGTTGAGCAGGTCGAATGCCTTGCCAATTGCAAGCGCCGGCTCAGCGCGGCGTTGATCAAGCCTGGCGGCTGGACCTACGTGTTCGGCGATCTAGCGCCGGATGATGCCGACGACCTCGTTGAAGGCGCCCGTCTCTACCGCGATGCCGCAAACGGGCTGATTCCGTGGCGCGGCCGGCCGGATTGCCTTAAGCGCGGCCTTGTCTCCCGCGTTCCCCCTCAACCGTTCGATGGAAAAATGAAATGACCGCCTCGCTGTCCCGCGTCCCCTGCACCGTCGTCACCGGTTTTCTCGGCGCCGGAAAAACAACGCTCCTGCGCAATATCCTCGAGAATGCCGGCAAGAAGCGGCTTGCGGTCATCGTCAACGAATTCGGCGATATCGGCATTGACGGCGAGATCCTGAAAGGCTGCGGCGTCGAGAGTTGTTCCGAAGAGGATATCGTCGAGCTCGCCAACGGTTGCATCTGCTGCACGGTGGCCGACGATTTCGTGCCTGCGCTGGACCGCATTCTCGCCCGCGAACCGCGGGTCGATCATATCCTGATCGAAACCTCCGGCCTTGCGCTGCCCAAGCCGCTGGTCCAGGCATTCCAGTGGCCGGCGATCCGGGACCGCGTCACCGTGGACGGCGTGGTGGCGGTGGTCGACGGCCGGGCGCTCGCCGACGGGCGGGTAGCCAGCGACATGGATGCGCTGCAAAACCAGCGCGCGCAGGACGAATCCCTTGATCACGACGATCCTGTCGAAGAGGTTTTCGAGGACCAGATTGCCTGTGCGGATCTGATCATCATGTCGAAGAGCGATCTTCTCGACGAGGCGGAAGCGCAAAGGGCCAGCGCCATCGTTTCGAACAGCCTGTCGCGTGCCGTCAAGATCGTGCCATCAGCGAATGGCAGCGTCAGCGGAGCAATTCTGTTGGGCCTTGGCATCGGTACTGAAAACGATATCGAAAACCGCAAGACCCATCACGACGGCGAACTCGACCACGAACATGACGACTTCGATTCCTTCGTCGTCGACCTTGAGTCCGATATCGACATCGATGAACTAATGGCCAGGGTGACCGCAGTTGCTGAATACAACGACGTGTTGCGGATAAAGGGTTTTGCCGATGTGCCGGGAAAGCCGATGCGCCTGTTGGTGCAGGCGGTGGGCGCGCGCGTCGAGCATTATTTCGACCGGCCCTGGGCGCCGGGTGAACAACGGCGATCACGCCTGGTGATCATCGGCGTCAATGGCATCGACCGCGGGGCGATCACCCGCGTGCTTGCGGTGTGAAACCGTGCATATTCTCGCAACCAGCTCCGCTTCCCTCGACGATTTGATCGAGCCGGTCGATCTCGGCCAGGAACCTGCGGACATGGTTGCGCTCTCGTTTGCCGACAGCGACCTGGCGGCACTGGCCGACGCCTGGAAGCGGGGCCGCGACGATTTGCCGGCGCTGCGGCTGGCGCCGTTGCGCGAACTCCGCCATCCGATGTCCGTCGACCTGTGGATCGACCGGGTCGCAACGCATGCGAAAATCATCCTCGTGCGGCTGCTTGGTGGTTATGACTGGTGGTCCTACGGTTGCGACCGGTTGTCCGAATTGGCCCGCAGAAAGGGAATTGCGCTCGCACTGCTTCCCGGCGAATGCCGCGAATCCGATGAGCGCCTTTTCGAGCGTTCGACCCTGGCGCGCAATGACCTGGTTGCGCTTCTGGAATATTTCCGCGAAGGCGGGCCGGACAACATGCGCGCCTTGTTGGCGCGGCTCGCGGCGCATTCGGGACATAAGGCCGAAGCCGCACCGCCGGCGCCGCTGCCGCGCGCCGGTTTCTACGATCCCGCGCAAGGCATCGTCTCAATCAGCCATATCGATCATGCAACGAGTTCCGGCAAGGCCGTCATCCCGATCCTGTTCTACCGGTCGATGCTGTTGGCTGGCGATGTGGCGCCGGTGGACGAACTGTACGCAGCGCTCATCGAACGCTCTCTTTGTCCGGTGCCCATATTCGTTTCCAGCCTCAAGGATCCTTCGGTCGCGGAGTTTGTAGAGGGCGCAGCCAGACGCCTCAACGCGCGTGCAATCGTCTCGACCACCGCTTTTGCCGCCGGTCAGCCCGGCGGCGAAGCGCCATTGTTCGATCGCATCGGCGTACCGGTATTTCAGGCGGTAATCGCCACCACCAGGCGGGAGGCCTGGCTTAATGGTCAACGCGGACTGGCTCCGGCCGATCTGGCGATGCATGTGGTGCTGCCCGAGCTGGACGGCCGTATTCTGGCCGGAGCGATATCATTCAAGAATGCGTCGGAGGAAGCCGACGAGACAGGTCTGCGCCTTCAGGTGAACCGCCCCGAGCCCGACCGGATCGGGCGGGTCGCGGAACGCATTGCTCGCTGGTTCGCCCTCGCCGAAACTCCGCGCCGCGACCGTCGCATTGCGATCCTGCTGCCCGACTACCCGGGCGCCGGGGGAAGGACCGGCTATGCCGTCGGGCTCGATGTTCCTGCGAGCGTGATCGCAATGCTGCATGATTTGCGGGCTGAAGGATACGCGGTCGGAAATATTCCAGACCGGCCGCGCGATCTTCTCCGCCTGTTGGATAAACCGTCCCTGGCCATGAAAGGGAAGAATTACCGCGAATGGTTCGAAAGGCTTCCCGCTCCTGTCCGCAATCAGATCGTCGCCAGTTGGGGCGGGTCCGT
>JBFIBB010000166.1:0-7903 GCA_041582695.1 Rhizobiaceae bacterium | reverse complement strand
CGGCAAGCTCAGGGACGCGTGTCTAAACATGAAAATCTTCTACACATTTGCGGCAAGCCCAGGTCCTGATCGAGCTATGGCGAAGCTTCTACAACGCCAAGCGACCGCACTGTGCACTGGGATACAGGCCACCGGCCCCGAAAGCCATCTTGCCATCACCAGTCCCAACGTCCTGCGCTGCCAGTCGGGCCTACCAGAGGGAGGCCCAGGTCCATGCCGGATTCTAACTCGGGAACCGGACCACCAAAAGAACCCCGGTCACGTATCCTTCTGGAATATTTGGAGTTTCCGACTTGAGGTTCGTAGTTCGATTTCCCAGCCGGTCCGGCCCGGGGGCCAATCTCGACCTTTTTCCAACGCGAATGCAACCGCAGCGGTAAACGCGCCGTGCATTTTTACTTGAACATCACCCTGTTCAGGTGGAAACTGTCCTTTGGATCAGTGGGATGGAGAGACCATTCGACGGTTGTGCAAGAGGGATTGCATCGTAAGCTGTCAGGCGGCGACTATTGTCGATCTCGTATTTCGTACTACCATTCCAAGGGGACAAACGTTCTGCCCGATGCGCAGCGTGATTGCGTTCGGACATGACCGGAGGGATGAGAGAATCTGACGTGAGGGCATTCGACAATCCGGTAACCCTCGACCGGTCATCGGTCGGTGAGTTCTCGCGCGGCCTGCCGGCGCGCGCCAGAATGATGTTGTCCGTCATTGCGGGCCTGCCTCGCGGGACGCTGGTACTGAGGACACCCGAAGGCCGTATCGCAAGGATCGGCGGCAACGGTCCGGGACCTGAAGCGGAACTGACCCTGAACAACTGGAACCTGCCGGCGCGTGCCATTTCGGCCGGTACGATCGGGGTCGCCGAATCTTACATGGACGGCGATTGGGAAAGCCCGGACGTCACTTCGCTTCTGGAGCTCTTTGTCGTCAACCGTGAGGAAGGTGACCGGCTCGCCGGTGCGGCCAACTGGTTCGTCAATGCCGTTCAGCGTATGCGTCATTGGCTCAATGAGAACACCAAAACCGGATCAAAACGCAACATCGCCGCCCACTACGACCTCGGCAATTCATTCTATCGGGAATGGCTCGATCCAACCATGACGTATTCCTCGGCCCTGTTCGCCAGAGGCGCCAACGATCTGGAATCGGCGCAGAAAGCCAAATACCGCGCGCTCGCCCGCGACACCGGTATCGGCCCAGACGATCATGTGCTCGAAATCGGCTGCGGCTGGGGCGGGTTTGCCGAATTCGCCGCAAGCGAGATCGGCTGCAAGGTCACCGGGCTGACGATCAGCCGCGAGCAGCTGGAATTCGCCCGGCAGAGAATCGAGAAGGCCGGGCTTGCCGACAAGGTCGAGTTCAAGTTCCAGGACTACCGCGACGAGACAGGCAAGTACGATCACATCGCCTCGATCGAGATGTTCGAAGCAGTAGGCGAGAAATATTGGCCGGTGTTTTTCAACAAGGTGAAGGACTGCCTGAAACCGGGCGGAACGGCGGGCCTGCAAATCATAACGATCAACGAAGACTCCTACCCCGCCTACAAGCGCCAACCGGATTTCATACAGCGGTACATTTTTCCGGGCGGCATGCTGCCCACACCTTCCATACTGAAGAGTTTGGGCGCGGAACACGGGCTGGCCTACCTGACGGAACGGGTATTTCCACAGGATTACGCGCGCACGCTTGCGGAATGGAGAAACCGGTTTTGGGCGTCATGGCCGAGGATAGCGCCACTTGGGTTCGATGAACGCTTCAAGAAGATGTGGGAGTTTTACCTGCACTATTGCGAAGCGGGATTCAGGTCGGAATACATTGATGTGCGGCAGGTGATCCTGAAAGCGGAATGACGGCCGTTTTCATCCCATTTCGGCGCTGATGCCCAGGCCGGTGCGGTCGATTACCTCGCGAAGCGCGAAACTCGAGTTGATCTTGATGACATGCGGCATGGCTGACAGCCATTCCTTGTGGATACGCTCATAGTCGGCGAGATCGCGCGCGGCGACGCGCAGCAGATAGTCGTACTCGCCCGACATCAGGTAGCAGACAAGCACATTCGGGCAGCGCTTCACCGAGGCTTCGAACTCCGACAGAATCTTTTCTGATTGCCCGGACAGCGACATGTGGACGATAACGGTCACGCCGTGGCCAAGCGCGACGTTCGACAGGCGCGCATGATAGCCGCGAATGACGCCGCTTTTCTCCAGAATATCGAGGCGGCGCGAGCATGCCGATTGTGACAGGCCTACCGTATCGGCAAGCGCGGCGTTGGAGATTCGGCCATCCTTCTGCAACGTGTCCAGAATAGCGATATCAATCTTGTCGAGTTTCATTTGTCGTAGCTTCCTCCAATAATTTTAGAGTACACGCAATATCCTTCGATTTTCCTACCCGTACCACTCCATATTCGCAAACACATTCGAGCGGATTCGTGCTGTAATTCGCCAACATTGACAGACACCGCTTTTCAGGGAGTGAGCAAGATGCGTGTTGGATGCCCCAAGGAAATCAAGAACCACGAGTATCGCGTCGGCCTGACCCCCGGTTCGGTGCGTGAGTATGTAGCCCATGGCCATGACGTCATCGTTGAATCCGGGGCCGGGCTCGGTATCGGCGCGGATGACGGCGCCTATCAGGCGGCAGGCGCAAAGATCGTCGGCAGCGCCAAGGATGTGTTCGCCCAAGCCGACATGGTGGTCAAGGTCAAGGAACCGCAGCCTTCCGAGTGGGTGCAGTTGCGCGAAGACCAGATTCTCTACACATATCTGCACCTGGCTCCGGATCCGGAGCAGACGAAGGGACTTGTCGCATCCGGCGTGACCGCGGTCGCCTACGAGACGGTTACCGACGACCGCGGCGGCCTGCCGCTGCTGGCGCCGATGTCGGAAGTCGCCGGCCGCCTTTCGATCCAGGCCGGCGCGACCGCGCTGCAGAAGGCTAATGGCGGCCGTGGCGTGCTGCTTGGCGGCGTGCCGGGCGTATTGCCGGCGAAAGTTACGGTTATCGGCGGCGGCGTGGTCGGGTTGCATGCGGCGAAAATGGCCGTTGGCCTGGGCGCCGATGTCACCATCCTCGACCGTTCGATCCCCCGCCTGCGCCAGCTCGACGACATCTTCAACGGACGCATCCACACGCGCTATTCATCGATCGAGGCGCTCGAGGAAGAATGCTTCTCGGCTGATGTCGTGATCGGCGCGGTGCTGGTCCCGGGCGCGGCTGCGCCGAAGCTGGTCACCCGCGAAATGCTTTCTGGCATGAAGAAGGGCTCCGTGCTCGTCGATGTCGCCATCGATCAGGGCGGATGCTTCGAGACATCCAAGGCCACCACACACGCCGATCCGACCTATGTCGTCGACGATATCATCCACTATTGCGTCGCCAACATGCCGGGGGCCGTACCGGTGACCTCGGCACACGCGCTCAACAATGCGACGCTGTTTTATGGCCTGCAGCTTGGCGACAAGGGGCTGAAGGCTCTGGTCGATGACCCGCACCTGCGCAATGGCCTGAACATCCACAAGGGCAAAATCACCAACAAGCCGGTGGCCGACGCGCTCGGCTACGAAATGGTCGAACCGAAAGCCGTCCTGGCGGCGTAACGGCCGATCAAAGGTTTCCTCCTGAACCTTGCACCCGCCGGAACATTTTTCCGGCGGGTTTTTTGTTCATGCGCGTTCGATTCAGCGGGGGTATGCTTTCAATCGAAGCCATCACACGAACCTATCAATTCCGGAAAGCTACTGCCTGCGGCGCAAACCGGCCCTGATCTGGTTACAGGTCCCTTTTGCGACCCATTTGAAGGACGCCGGATCGTAGTCCTTCGTCGCTCGGCCTGCGCATTCGTGATTTCCGCCGGCGCAATCGTTCTGGCCGGCAAGCGCTATCCCGTAGCACCTTTCCATTTGCGCCGCGTCTGCCTGTTTGACAACGGCAATCGAAGCGGCGGATACCGCCGCGGCAACAGCCAGCGCCAGCTTCGAGCATGATTTTGCAGGCTTGTTCATCGCAAGATTCCCCATTCAGTTGCATGCGACGATCGCAACGAATGCCATCAACAGGAAATCAAGCCTGTGTGAGAGCCAGTGAAACCCCGGGATCAGCCGAGCGCGACAGGTTCGACGATTTCGACACCATACTCCGCGCCATGGTCGAGAATGCCGCGCCACAGGGTGTCGGCGAAGCTTGCGGAAACGAGAATGTTGAAGTTGTCGCCGGCGTCGCGCCAGATGCTTACAGCGATGTGCCCCATCCGGGTCGCGGCAGCATCACCCGGCCGGAAGACGGCGGGATGGAGGTCGATCGGGACCATCTTCGCGAGACAGTCGCGCACTCTCGGTCCCGACATGCGGATCAGCGAGCGGCTGCCGGACTGGTCGCTTATCGAGGTGACTGCGGCAAAGGTTTGCTTCAGCTTGTCCAACGTCGCGGCCTTTTCCCTGGGATACATTGCGTAGAATTGGTCTGGTCCGGACCAGATCAACATACCGCCGTTCTTCACCGCCACAGCGCCTGGAGCGGCGCCGGGATCGCTGCCGAAGACACTTTTTGTCTTTTTGCGCATTGCTGCAGACTGTCCCCGGCTGGCAAGCAACAGCACAAGCTGGAAACGCCGGATTTCACAGATCGATACTCCGGACTCGCCTCCGGCAGAACCGTGACGCCTTTGACCGGCAGCCATGTGCAAGGGAGTGGTTTCCGTCCAGTTCAGTTCAGGCACGCTGGCGCCCTCCTTCCGGGTCGTAGAAGACCGGGTTGCATATTTCGCAATCGTAGGCTCTGCCGCGCAGCGGATCGCAAACCGAAACAATCTCGCCGATGCGCTCGCGCCCGCGCGCCACCAGGCCCAGGCCAAGATAGCGGTCGAACACCGGCGAAAAACAGGCCGATGTGACATATCCTTCATCGGTTTCGGGGCCCGGTTTTGCATCCTTGGGGATTACGTGCCCCCCGGCCAGAAGCTTCGCGGTCTTGTCGACCGGCCTGATGCCGACCATCACCATCCTGTCAGGCCTGACGAGTTCCTCGCGGCCCGCCATGACGCGGCCGAAATAGTCTTTTCCTGTAGCCATCATTCTGCCAAGGCCGAGATCGGCGGCGGTTGTCGTGCCGTTCAACTCGTTGCCCGCAGCATGGCCTTTTTCAATTCGCATGACGCCGAGCGCTTCGATGCCATAGGGCGTGATCCCGAACGGTTCGCCCGCTTTCATCAGATTGCGCGCCATGGCATCTCCGAAGTTCCGGGGCACGGAAATTTCGAAGGCCAGTTCTCCGGAGAACGAAATGCGAAACAGCCGGCAGGCGATATCGGCGCCACGCAGCCTGACCGCGCGGGCGCCCATGAACGGAAAGCGCTCATTGGAAATGTCTTCGGACGGATCGAGGACTTCCTTGAGCAATTCACGGCTCTTCGGCCCGGCAATAGAAAACTGCGCCCATTGTTCCGACGCGGAGGCGAGTTGAACGTCGAGCTCCGGCCAGAGCACCTGGCGGCAAAACTCAAGGTGCTGCATCACCAGCGCGGCATTGGCCGTTGTCGTCGTCATGAAATAGTGGTCTTCGGCAAGCCGTGACGTGGTGCCATCGTCCATGACGATGCCGTCCTCACGCAGCATCAGCCCGTAGCGCGCCTTGCCGATTTCGAGCCTGGAGAATGTGTTGACGTATACCCGGTCCAGAAAAATGCCGGCGTCCGGACCCATGACGTCGATCTTTCCGAGCGTTGACACGTCGCAGAAACCAACGCCGCTGCGGACGGCCGTTACCTCGCGGTTGACGCTTTCGAGCCATGTGCGTTCGCCCGGCCTGGCAAACCACTGCGCGCGTTTCCACAGCCCCGTGTCGACGAATACCGCACCCTGTTCGGCTGCCCAGTGATGCGACGGCGTCAAGCGGACGGGATGAAAATCCTGGTCGCGATGGTGGCCTGCAAACGCTCCTATCGCCACAGGCACATAGGGCGGCCGGTACATGGTGGTTCCGGTTTCGGGAATCGTGCGGCCGGACACTTCCGCCATGATTGCAAGACCGTTTATGTTTGATGTCTTGCCCTGGTCGGTCGCCATGCCGAGCGTGGTGTAGCGCTTCAGATGCTCGACGGATTTGAACCCTTCCAAATCGGCGAGCCTGATATCGGACACGGTAACGTCATGCTGCTGGTCGACGAACGCCTTGCCCTTGCCGGCGACGTGCCACAGCGGCGTGAGCGAGTAAGTCTCCGCGGACGCCCGGGCGGCGCGGCCGGACTTGCCGGAATGACCTGCAGCTTTCGCGGCATCTACGCCAGCCGCGTGGCCACCCGAAAGGCATTTCGCCAGGGTTAGGTCACCATTGGCCGCACCGGCGACCGACATCCCCGCAGGACAGTTCCCTGGCACGAAAGCGGCGATCTCCTCGCTCCAGACGGGCCTGCCGCGGTGGTTGCATGTCAACCCGACAGCGGGGTTCCACCCGCCCGATACCGCCAGGCAATCCGCTTCGACGCGGGCGGTTGCCCCGCCATCCAGGCCGATGCGTATCATCGACAAACCGTCACGGCCGCCGTCTACAGAGGTTACCCGGCCGTTCAGGACGCTGAAATTTCCCGCGCTGGCGCGCGCCAGTGCTTCGGGCGGAAGTTCCTTGCGTGCATCGATTACCGCAGCCACGGTTATGCCGGCGCGTTCGGCCGCATCGACTGTCTTCCAGCCGTCGCTGTTGTTGGTGAACACGACAATGCGTTTTCCCGGCGCCGCGCCAAATCGGCCAAGGTAAGTGCGCACCGCTGACGCCATCATCACGCCCGGACGGTCGTTGTTGGCAAACACGATGGGGCGCTCGATAGCTCCCATTGCGACGACGCAGCGTTTGGACACAACCCGCCAAAGGCGATGCCGCGGCTGAAACGGCGGCGGCGCCGGCAGGTGATCGTTGACCCGTTCGATCAGCCCGTAGGTGCCGCCATCGAATACGCCGAAAACGGCCGTCCGTGTCATCAGACGGACATTGTCCATGGCGTCGAGTTCAGCAAGCGCATTTTCCAGCCATTGGGAGGCGGGTTTGCCGTCGATCTCTTCGGGTTCCGACAGCAAGCGGCCACCGGCAGCAAAATCCTCCTCCGCCAGGATCACGCGCGCGCCGGCGCGTCCGGCAGCCAGGGCGGCGGAAATGCCAGCGGGGCCGGCCCCCGCCACCAGCACATCGCAATGCGCCCAGGCTTTCTCATAGTGGTCGGGATCGGCGAGCTTGGCCGTATCTCCGAGCCCGGCGGCCCGACGGATCATCGGTTCGTAGACCAACTCCCAGAACTTTGCCGGCCACATGAAGGTCTTGTAGTAGAAACCCGCAACGAAGACCGGCGCGGCCATCTGGTTGACAGCGAGGAAGTCGTATTTGAGCGACGGCCAGCGGTTCTGGCTCGCCGCCTCGAGCCCGTCATAGAGCTCGGTCACTGTCATGCGGGTATTGGCTTCCCTGCGGGCTCCGGTTCGCAGTTCGACGAGCGCATTCGGCTCTTCGGAACCCGCCGTCAGGATGCCGCGCGGACGGTGGTACTTGAACGACCGTCCCACGAGCCTCACTCCGTTTGCCACGAGGGCGGATGCCAGCGTGTCTCCTGCATATCCGCCATAGGTCCTGCCGTCGAAGCTGAAACGCAGAGGTTTCGACCTGTCGATGATGCCGCCATCGGCGATGCGGAAGGGCTGGGATATGGACATCAGCGCCGTCCCTTGCCTGTGGCAGGCTTGGCTGCCGCGCCCGCACCCGGGGCCGGTTTCACCGCCTTGATTTCGTGCGTTGCCGTATTGCGCTCTACGACCAGCCAGGAGCGGCACCCGCTTGCATGATACCAATATTCCGTCATGAAGCCGGCGATATTGTCCCGCAGATAAACATAGTCGTGGAAGCGGTCGCGCAGCGATTG
>JBFIBB010000165.1:0-7962 GCA_041582695.1 Rhizobiaceae bacterium | reverse complement strand
TGTGCTCGGCGAACGGATGGACGTGTTCGAGAAGACCGCCCCACACTGCCTGTACCTGCCGAACGGGACGGAATGGCGGGCCGTGGCCGAAACCGACTGCACAATCGCAGTCTGCTCGGCGCCTGGCAGCAATGGTCATGAAGCAAGGCGCATCGGCCCCGGCGGAATAACGCTTACCGGGCGTGGCAAGGGAACCAATACCCGCTACATCAACAACATCGCGATGGAAAACGAGGACTACTGCGATTCACTGCTCGTTACCGAGGTGTTCACGCCCGCCGGCCACTGGTCTTCCTATCCGAGCCACCGCCATGACGAGGATGATTATCCGCGCATAACCTATCTCGAGGAAACCTATTATCACCGTCTCAATCCCGCCTCCGGTTTCGGCATTCAGCGCGTCTATACCGATGATGGCAAGCTGGATGAGACGATGGCGGTTAGCGATGGCGATGTGGTGCTGGTTCCACGCGGCCACCATCCCTGCGGGGCTCCCTACGGGTTCGAGATGTATTATCTCAACGTCATGGCAGGGCCGCTTCGCAAATGGCGCTTCGTGCCCGCTCCCGAGGTCGAGTGGATCATGCGGAGGGATGATGCCCCCGCATCGGGTCCCGAAAAGAACTGACCGGCGCAATCAAGTCGAATCCGGAATCCGGATAAAGGAAAACGGGAGACGGCGAACGCCGCATCCTCGACACCGCGATTGGAACAAGCCGGCCGGACAACATCGAGCCAATTCGCAAGAGCCTCGGCCGCTTCTGGTTTTCCGGACCTTCGTCGCATACTATGTATTTCGAGCCACCAGTTGAAAACAGCGGAGGTGATACGATGAGCGCTGACAAGCAGGAAAATCTTTTCGATATGTTCCTCAACCTCGGCCGCGGGCTGAATTTGCCGCAGGCCGACATGGACAAGATTCTCGAAAACCACCGGAAGAATATCCAGGCGCTCGAAAAGGCGGCCAAGACAGCCGGTTCCGGCGCGAATGCGGTCATGGAGCGCCAGCGCGAAATGGTTGCCGATGCGGTGCGCGAAATGACCGACCTGTCGCGAAACGTTACTTCCGGCGCCGGCTCCGCCGACATGATGGCCCGGCAGGCAGACTTCGCCCGCCGGAGTTTCGAAACGGCGGTGCGCAATGCCAGCGAGCTTGGCGAGATGAGCTCGAAGTCCGGCCGCGACGCCATGCAGGTGCTCGCAGACCGGATGAATGAGAGCATGGAGGAAATAAGGAGCTTCTACTCAGGCAAGGGCGGCAGCAAGAAAAGCTGATGCGCTAGAAGGTTTCGGAGTTGGCGCATGGCGTCGGTATCGATGCCTGCGATCAGTTTCCCGAATCTTCCAGTCCCAGCATCTTTCTTGCCTGCGCGGCAGTCGCTACCGGCCTTTCGTACCGCGCGCAGATCTCGACGGTGCGTCGAACCAGAGCCGCATTCGAAGGCGCAAGCGTATCGCGGTCCAGGCGGATGTTGTCTTCAAGGCCCGTGCGCGCATGGCCGCCTGCAGCGATGCACCACTCATTGACTTCCTGTTGGTGGCGGCCGACGCCTGCCGCGCACCAAAGCGAGCCCGGCGCAACCCGCTCGAGCGTTTCGACGAAGAAATCGAATGATCGCCGGTCGGCCGGCATCGCGTTTTTGACCCCCATGACGAACTGCACATAAAGCGGGTTTTTCAGCTTTCCGGCCGAGGCCAGCAGCGCCGCCTGGAAAATGTGGCTCAAGTCGAAAGCCTCGATTTCCGGCTTGATGCCGTATTTCAGCATTTCGGCTGCCAGCCAGTCGACGAGCTCAGGCGGATTGTCGTTGACCCGGTTCGGAAAATTGTTCGATCCGACCGTCAGTGAGGCCATGTCCGGTCTCAGCGGCAACATGCCGCCGCGCGCCAGACCGGAGCCCGAACGCCCGCCGGTGGAGAACTGGACAATCATGCCGGGGCAGTGCTTGCGGATTCCCTCGCCGAGCAGCGCGAATTTCTCCGGATCGGAGGAAGCAGAGCCGTCATCATTGCGGACATGGCAATGAGCGATGGCGGCTCCTGCCTCATATGACTCATGCGTCGATTCGATCTGCTCGGATACGCTGATCGGAACGGCCGGATTGTCCGATTTCTGCGGCACGGAACCGGTGATCGCAACACAAACAATGCAAGGATTTCTGTCAGACATGATTACTCGTCTCGGTGGGGCCGGTGGTCCGGCGCATTGTTGACCAATTCAACTTGAACCCTGTTTTAAGGTCAGCGCGGCAAACCGTCAAAATGCGGGATATCCAAAACACGGCGACCGCAACCCTCATCCAGCCGCAGTCAACTCGGCCAAATCGCGGCGCAACACGGTTTCGTCGACGCTCATACCCGAATACAGCTTCCAGGTGTAATCGCCCTGTTGGAAAAATATCTCCCAGCCCGACAGTACGGCGAGCCGCGATGAAACCGCACTTTTGGAAATGCGGGTGTCGACCGGCGTGTAAACGGCCTCGAAAACCGGCCTTCGGGCCCCACATCCTGTAACGATTGGGAAGAGTGAATGTTGATTCTTGGTGCCCAGGAGAGGACTCGAACCTCCACACCGTTGCCAGTACCAGCACCTGAAGCTGGCGCGTCTACCAATTCCGCCACCTGGGCCCGTTGCGCCGCTGATGTAAGCGGGCGCGGGCGCGCTGTCAACGCGTAAACATTGCCTGCCGGACAATTAGCGGACCGTGGCCGATGCGCATCCTGCCGGGCGGTGTCACGCCTCGATTACTTCCTTTGAGGCGACTGTCGAATCGGCGTTCAGTTCATAGATGATCGGCACGCCGGTGCCCAGTTCGAGCTTGACCACCTCCTCGCCTGTCAGCCCGTCGAGCGCCATGATGAGCGCGCGCAGCGAATTGCCATGCGCGGCCACCAGCACCGTGCCGCCACGCAGCACATGGGGCTGCATTTCGTGGAGATAGTACGGCCAGACCCTGGCGCCGGTATCCTTCAGGCTCTCGCCTCCCGGCGGCGCGGTGTCATAGGAGCGGCGCCAGATGTGCACCTGTTCCTCGCCCCATTTGGCGCGCGCGTCATCCTTGTTGAGGCCCGACAGGTCGCCGTAATCGCGTTCGTTCAGGGCCAGATTGCGGATCGTCTCCAGGTCCGGCTGGCCGACCGCCGCCAGAATGTGATCGCAGGTCTTTTGCGCCCGCTGCAGCACGGAGGTGAAGGCGATGTCGAACTTCAACCCGCGCTCGTTCAGGATCCGGCCCGCGGCTCTCGCTTCGTCATGGCCTTTCTCCGTCAGGTCGGCATCACGCCAGCCGGTGAAGAGGTTCTTCAGGTTCCATTCGCTTTGACCGTGGCGGACGAGAACGAGGGTTCGTGACATGACAATCCTTTCAGGGCGATTTCAGGCGTATGGTTCACTATGCGCCGAGGCCGAGCACGTCGCGCATGGAATGGAGGCCGGGTTTGCGGCCCCTGCCCCATTGCGCGGCCACGAGGGCGCCACGGGCGAAGATTCCGCGGTCCTCGGCCTGGTGGGTGAGCGTAATGCGTTCGCCGGCGCCGGCGAAGATGACCGAATGTTCGCCGACCACCGAGCCGCCGCGCAAGGTTGCGAAACCGATCGAGCCTTCCGCCCGTGGTCCGGTATGGCCGTCTCGCGAGCGCACCGAATTTTCCGAAAGCGCAATGCCGCGGCCGCTGGCGGCGGCCTCGCCGAGCAGAAGCGCGGTGCCCGAAGGCGCGTCGACCTTGTGCTTGTGGTGCATTTCGAGGATCTCGATGTCGAAGGCGTCGGGGCCGAGCGCCCGGGCCGCCTGTTCGGCGAGCACGGCAAGCAGATTGACGCCGAGGCTCATGTTACCCGATTTGACGACGACCGTGTGCCTGGCTGCAGCCGCAAATGCCGCATCGTGTTCGGCAGTGCACCCGGTGGTTCCGATGACATGCACGATGCGGGCCTGCGCCGCGTATCCCGAGAAGACCACCGAGGCGGCGGGAGCAGTAAAGTCGAGCACCCCGTCGGCCTTGGCGAAGACCGGCAGCGGATCGGCGGTCAATTTGATGCCGAGCGGGCCGACACCCGCAATCTCGCCCGCATCGGCTCCGATCTGCGGAACCCCCTCGCGATCCACGGCGCCCGACAACTCGACGCCGCCGGTTTCAACGATCGTCCTGACCAGCGCCCGGCCCATGCGGCCTGCGGCGCCGACGACAACCAGCTTCATCGCGCTCACTTCCTGTTCCCCGCCATTGTCTTTCTCCCTGATGTACCGCGCCCGGCACGCCGCATTTTCGCTGCCGTCTCACGATCGTCGACAAGATCGAGCCCGGCGCCGTCACCCATGCGATAGAAGCGGGCATAAACCCCGCCCGGCCGTTTGAGCAACTGCCTGTGAGTGCCTTGTTCGATCAGCCTGCCTTCCTCCAGAACGACGATGTTGTCCGCCTCCACCACCGTCGACAGCCGGTGGGCGATCACGATCGTCGTACGGTTTTTCATGACCGTTTCAAGTGCCGCCTGCACCGCTTTTTCCGATTCGTTGTCAAGCGCGGATGTCGCCTCGTCAAGCAGCAGGATTGGAGCGTCACGCACAAGAGCACGCGCGATGGACAGTCGCTGGCGCTGACCGCCAGAGAGCGTCGCGCCGCTCTCGCCGACCGGAGTATCGTAGCCGTGCGGCTGCTGGAGGATGAATTCCTCCGCCTGCGCCAGCCGGGCCGCGTGTCGGATGTCGTCCATTGTCGCATCCGGATTGCCATAGCGGATGTTGTCGGCAATCGAGCCCTCGAAAAGATAGGGCGCCTGCGACACATAAGCGATCGACCTGCGCAGCGACCTTATCGACATTTCGGCGATGTTCTGGCCGTCGATCTCGATTGCGCCGCCGTCGAGATCGTAGAACCGCTGCAGGAGCGCGAACAGAGTTGTCTTGCCCGCTCCCGATGCACCGACGATGGCGGTGGTGCGACCGGGTGCGGCGACAAAGGAGACGCTTTTCAATACCGGCAACCGGGTGGCGTAGGAGAAGCTTACCTCCCTGAAGCAGATCTCCGCCTTGCCCACCTTGAGCTCGCTTGCGCCGGGCATGTCGCCTTGCTGAGGCTCGATGTCGAGTATCTCGTAGATCATGCGGGCGTTGACCAGCGAACGCTCGAGCGCCACCTGCACGCGGGCAAGCCGGCGCGCCGGATCGTAGGCAAGCATCAACGCGGTGATGAAGGAAAACAGGTCGCCCGGCGGAACGTTGTTGGCCGCCACGCGGTAGCCGCCGTAGCCGATCACTCCGGCAATGGCGAAGCCGGCAAGCGATTCGGATATCGGCGCGGAGCGCTCCTGTACCCTTGCGATCTTGTTGGCGCGCGCCTCGGCAATGGCGATCAGGTTCCTGATCTTCGCGGAAAGCTGCTCCTCCATCGTGAAGGCCTTGACGATTGCGATGCCCTGGGTTGCTTCCTGTATGGCGCCGGTGACGCGCGAATTGTACTCAACCGCCTCGCGGGCGACCGTGCGCAACCGCCGCATCAGATAGTTTACCGCCCAGATCAGCGGCGGCCCGATGACCAGCGCGATCGCCGACAACATCGGATCCTGATAGATCATCACGCCGATCAGCCCGACAAGCATCACCGCATCCCGGGCGACCGCGTTGAGCGTCAGGTTCAGCAGGTCGCGGATGCCGGTCACGTTCTCGTTGATGCGCGCCGCAAGCCGCCCGGAGCGTTCGTCGGCGAAGTATCCGACACCGAGCCGCATCAGGTGATCGAACAGTCTCTGCTGATAGCGCGCGACGATGTTGTTGCCGATCCTGGCCAGCAAAACTCCCTGACCGTAAGTGGCCGCACCGCGAACCAGAAAGGCGACGATCACCGCGCCGCAGATCAGCGCAATCAGGTCAACGCGCTTCTCGACAAAGATCTGGTTGATAACCGGGCTCATGATCCAGGCGACAAAAAACGTGGTCGAGGCGACGAGCAGCAGGCAGATCGCAGCCATTACATAGTCGCGAATGTAGTCGCGGCCGTTTTCGCGAAACACCCGCCGGATGACGGCAATGACGTCGCCGCCTGCGGTTATTGCGCTGCCTGTGGTGACTTGCATCGGTATATCCGCCACGGATTTGCCGGCGCCCGCATGCGGACCTGCCTTTGGTTTCTGAGAGGTCCTCTTACAGCGGCTGTGAACGATTTCCTATGGCTGAACGGCAACAAACCGGCAAATTGCCGCCCCAAATTGCCGCCATTCAAGCAGTGGTCACCTGGAAGGACGCGGAACCGGCAGAGGTACAGGTTTGTCGGGAATTGCCGAGAAGGCATTTGCCGCAGCGGGCAAGCCTCCACCGCCGGTAACTGTCACCAAGGCTTCCGATGCCGGTGACGGTGCATCGAGGACGGCCCGGCATTCCGAAGGCAGACTCGCCATGGTCATTACATCGCGCGCCTTGGGTTTCTGCGGACCCTTGGCCGGACGCCAGGGTTCTTCCGTGAACCACCAATCAAGCGACTTGTCGCAACCCGTCCCCTTGGGAGTCGTCGCCTGCTCTTTGCAACCAGCGGAACCGGACGGGCAGCCGATGCGGATATGGAAATGGGAGTCGTGTCCCCAAAAGGGTCTGATTTTCCGCAACCAGTTCCGGTCGCCGGTAACCGTATCGCAGAGCTTCTTCTTGATCCCCGGGTGTACCAGAATCCGTTCGACCTCGGAATAACCGGCTGCACGGCGCAAAACCGCCTCGTGCGCCTTGGTCCAGCGGCGGTCGTCAACATAGAGCGAATTGCGTTTCAGCATCGACGCCGCGCCGACTGATTCGCGCTCGGAAACCGAATACCGCCTGGCCGGCATCGGGGTGAACCAGATATCGGCATCCAACCCGATCTGGTGCGAAGCATGGCCCGAAAGCATCGGCCCGCCGCGCGGCTGCGAGATGTCGCCGACCAGAAGCCCGTTCCAGCCGTCCGCGGCTGCCTCGCGAGACAATCTTTCCAGCGTGCTGACCAGATCGGGATGTCCCCAGCGGCGGTTGCGCGACAATCGCATGGCCTGCCAGCGCGGGCCGTCGGCGGCAATTGCGACGCCTCCTGAAAAACAACCCTTGGAATAGAAACCGTAGGATTTGGCTTCCGCCGCGGCCGGCAGTTTTTTTGCTCCGAACAGGTTCTTGGCCAGAGGCTCCTTGGCAGACGAGATTCCCGACATTGCCGCCAGCGCGATTGCGGCGGCGATTATCCGATACCATCTGCCCGGGATTCTCATTGCAAGTCAGCCTGTCTGCAGCATCCTGTGTAGCAGCAGACTGGCCCCGCCTGGTTAACGGAGCGTAAACTGCCGCGCGCGCCATTGTGGACGGAATTGTGGCGGTGGCGCGACGGCTATCACTTGCGCCAACTCTCATCCGCCCAGATCGCCGACAGCGTGCTGCGATAATCAGGATAGTCGAACTCAAAACCCGTCCGTTTCAACCGCGCATTCGAAACGCGCTTGTTTTCACCGTAAAACGACCGCGCCATCGGCGTCAGTTCGGCGTCCTCGAAAGGAATATCCGGCGGAATTTCGACGCCCATCAGTCCGGCGGCATAGGCGACAACATCCTGCGGCGGCGCGGGTTCGTCATCGGTAACATTGAATATGCCGCCCAATCGCTGTTCGCCCAGATGCGCTATCGAGCGCGCGATGTCGACAACATGGATACGGTTGAACACCTGACCCGGCTTGATCAGGCGGCGGGCCGTGCCTGCCGCCAGTTTGGCAAAGGCATTGCGGCCCGGACCGTAAATCCCGGCAAGGCGCAGTATGGCGACTGGCACGCCGGCATCCCCGCCAAAGTCGATCCATTGCTGCTCGGCGGCCAACCGAAGCTTCGAGCGCCGCGACACCGGGCGGCAAACGCTGGTTTCGTCCACCCATGCGCCGCCATGGTCGCCATAGACGCCGACTGTTGACAGATATCCGACCCACTCGAGTGCCGGCATGGATGCGGCAATCGTGTCGCG
>JBFIBB010000164.1:0-8082 GCA_041582695.1 Rhizobiaceae bacterium | reverse complement strand
CAAAGCTTTCATCGTAACCGGCGACAACCCACACGGCGCCCCATCCCTGGCTGACGCCGACGCGAACGACGACGTCCGGCGTGTAGCCGTTTGCGCCGTTCACATTGCCCGGACCGTCATGCTCGAGCGACAGTGTGGCGAAAGTGCCGTTGCCGCCTACCCAGTTGTACTGGACCAGGTGACGCTGCTGGTAGCCGTAATACATGCCGCCATCGGAATGCGAGCCATAACCGGACAAGCCGCCGTTCGGCGAGAAGAACCACGCGGAATCTTCCCAACCGAGCTTCAGGCCACCCAGTTCGATGAATGCCTTGTTCGTGGTGACGGCACTTGCGCCATCGGTACGGTTCGCGTCCACACGGATAAAGCCGCGCAGCGTGCCCCATTCGGTGTCTTCGCGTGCATCCAGGAAGAAGCGGCCGCGCGAATTCACCGACCAACCGGGATTAGCGTAGTTTGTAACACCCGGAGTCGCCGTCGCAATGCCGCCATAGTAGGGCGTCGTGTCATTCGGATTTCTATACCCGTTGGTGGAAACCTGGAAACGCACTTCGCCGCCGATGCGCAGGCAGGTCTCGGTGCCCGGGATGTAGAAGAATCCGGCGCCGTAAGCATCACAGATGCGTACGTATTCCACCGGTTCCGGCTCGGCGACGACGACCGCGTCGGCTGCCTTCGCGCCGGTTGCTGCAACGAGGGCCGCAGCGGAGCCAAGAAGAAGGCTCTTGATTTTCATTTTCTGACCTCCAGTCAGAATCGACGGAGGTTGTGGAACGAATATAATTCCCGTGATTTTCTATTGCCACCCGGACAACCCTCACGCCTTGTAGTGCGCAAGCGGAAACGATCGCGTTTGCAATGAGTTAAACGGTTCTGGGACGGCGCTGTTGCATTCGCCAAACGCCGGGCTTCAGGCAATCAGGGGCGATCCGGACCCGAACCACTCTTGCGGTTTGCCCGCCGCGGCAACGATCCGCGAGCTGCCGGTTGGCGGCCTGCCGTTCCCTGCCAGGCCATGAATGCCGGCGTCATACATCAAATTGCTCGTGCAACCCGGTTTGCGCTGTTTCGGCGATGACAAAGGGTACTGGCTGGCGCCATTCGTCGAACCGGATTCCGAATCCCTGATTCGCATCCGGAATCGCCGCTTTCCTGGGGTCCATGGTTAACCGGAGCTTACCGCGACCCCCCAAATCGTGTCTTTTGTGCAACAGCGAACAGCCATCAGCCGTTTATGGAGCGTGCGGCGTGCTGATCTTTGTTGAACGTGCAGGGCCCATCAGTATTGTCATGCTCGAAGAAGGGACACGTAATGTGTGTCTTTTTCACCGATTGGGGATGGGGCAGGGATACGCTGTCCTTCAGCAAAAAAGACCCAGACCCGTTTTTAACTTTGACTGGAGGTCAGAAAATGAAAATCAAGAGCCTGCTCATTGGCTCCGCTGCGGCCCTCGTTGCAGCAACCGGCGCGAAAGCGGCAGACGCTGTCGTTGTCGCCGAGCCGGAACCGGTAGAATACGTACGCGTCTGCGACGCTTACGGCTCCGGCTTCTTTTACATCCCGGGCACCGAGACCTGCCTGAGCATCTCGGGCTATGTCTGGTTCCAGATCTGGTCCAGTGGCGATTTCCCGAATCCCCCCGGACCGACAACCACTCCCTATTATCTTGGAGTTAATGCCGCTGGTGAAAGTGCACTGCTCACTAACGTTCGCGCCCGCGTGAATTTCGATGCCCGGTCGGACACTGAGTGGGGTACGCTGCGCGCGTTCATCCGCCTGCAGTCCACTTGGAATGGCAGCGCAATGGGCGATGGCCCGGTAACGGTTGACCAGGGCTTCATCGAACTCGGTGGCCTGCGCATGGGTTATTCCGAATCGGCTTGGGCGCAGACCCAGGGCGGTGGCAACACCAACTGGGGTTCGCACTCCTGGGGCGGCATGTACTATGGCTACCAGCAGCGCAACCTGCTTGCCTACACCTTCCAGGGTGGCAACGGCTTCTTCGGCACGATTTCGCTTGAAGATGATGCGACCGCTGGCGACGCCTGGATGCCGGATGTCGTCGTCAAGCTCGGCGTTAATCAGGGCTGGGGTTCGGTTTGGGTCATGGGCGCTTATGACGAGAGCTTTGACGGAACCATCAACGGCTTCCCGGGCACCATCAACAGCGGTGGTTTCGGCGCCGCTCTCGGATTGCACTTGAACATCCCGAATATGCCCGGCAGTTCGCTCCGCGTAATCGGTTACTATGCTGATGGCGACCACGCTTATAGCGTTGGCGCTCCCGGCAACTCGTTCCTGCCTCCTTTCGGCAGCGCCGAGTGGTCGGTCCTGGCATCTTACAACCATGCGTTCTCGTCGACTTTGAGCGCTTCGGTTGCGGTTCAGTACTTCAATGACCTGTACTGGATCGGATCGGATGTCAGCACCGGAACAAATGCTTGGGGTGCGGAACTGTCGGTCGTTTGGTTCCCGATTGAGAATTTCGAGGTTCGCACCGAGATTCACTACGACGATCTGGGCACGAACCCGGTTGGTGTAGATTCGGACGGTATCGTCTCCGGTTTCCTCCGGTTCACCCGCTACTTCTAATCGGCTAACTTGAGCTGATCAGGCAGAACCCGGCGAGCGATCGCCGGGTTTTGTTTTGTGCGGAACTCACCCGAAAACAGTTGCCTGCAACAGCCACAGGCGCCCGGCAACCGGTCGTGCATCTTGGGCTTAGGCCATGAATATGAGTTGAGGCGTGGGTATCGTTTACGGCAGTGTCTCGCCGGCATTCAGGGCTTTATCGCCCGGCCTTCTTCAAAAATCCCGAGATCTTTTCGGGCAAATCGCCCGTCTCCAGCAGTGGTGCGTGGCCCTGGCCCTTTACGGTCACCGCCGTCATCGCCGGATGCATCGATTTCATCTGCTCGACGGTAGCGGCGGACAGGAGCTTGGAGTTTTCGCCGCGGAACGACAGCAGCGGCACCCCGGTCAGACCCTTGAACTGCGGCCACAGCTGCGGCAGCGGCTGGCTCAGATTGATGCTCATGATGGTCCTGACAAGGCGCGGATCGAAATCGGCGACGAGCTTTCCCTTCTTTTCCACATAGATCGCGCGCGTGAGGCGCGCCCAGTCGTCGTCACCGAGCGCCGGAAAGGCCTCGCCGTGCAGCGTTTTCTGGATGCTGATCGCCTCCGCCCAGTCTTTCGGTTTCGGGGCCCGCTCCAGATAGGTGCGGATTTGTGCCAGTCCTTCGCCGTCGACCGCCGGTCCCACATCGTTAAGTACGACCGCCTTCAGAGCACCGGGCCGCATGGCCGCCAGCACATGGATAATGAGACCGCCGCGCGAAGTGCCGATAAATCCGCCATGCTCGATGCCGAGTGCCGTCAGCCCGGCCACGATGTCTCCGGCTTCGATCAATATGTCGTAGCGCCGCCAGTCCGGATCGTATGCCGACAGGCCGCGGCCGCGGTAGTCGAACGACACCACCATGCGCGGCCCGGTTGGGTGATTGCTGAGAAACAGCGCCAGTTCGTGAAAGTCGCGCGCGTTGCGCGTCAGTCCGGCAAGGCAGATGGCGGGCAGGGCGCGACGCCGGTGCTCGGCGCCATAGACCCGCGCGTGCAGGCGAAGGCCGTCCTGCGCCGAATAGTAAAAATCAGAGTATCCGGAAGTGTTGTCCAAAGTATTGTCCAGTCAAATCGGCAAGAGCCGACGATAATGCGAAGTTCGCCGCGCAGGATCGGGCGCACCCGCGATGCGAGGATAAGAGGCGCTTCGGTGCTGTCAATTCCCCCGTTTCAGGTCGCCCACAATGTCGAAATGGCCGGAAATGCGCATGTTGTAAACCTGATGGTTTTCCATCACCCGCTGCACGTAGTTGCGCGTTTCCGTAAACGGTATGCGCTCGATCCAGTCGACAATCTGGTCGGTCTGCATCCGTCGCGGATCGCCGTAACGCCTGATCCACTCCTCGGCCCTTTTCGGACCGGCATTGTAGCCGGCGAATGTCAGGATGTACGATCCGCCGAAACGCCCGAGTTGCTCTTCCAGATAGGCTGCGCCCAGCGTGGCGTTGTAGCCGGCATCGCTGGTAAGTTTCTGTTTCGAAAAGGTGATTCCCGTCTTCTTCGCCATGTCCTTTGCCGTGCCGGGAAGAAGTTGCAGCAGCCCCTGGGCGCCTGCCGGGGAAACCGCCCCCGCATGGAACTCACTTTCCTGCCGCGCGACCGCATAAGCCAGCGAACGGCGCTCGGCAGCAATCCTGGCCGAATCGGGAATGGCGCCGAGCGGATGGGCAAGGGCGCCGATCTCTATGCCGCGCGCTGAAGCGGCCTTGCCGACCTGAAGCGCCAGGCGATGGTCGCCGCGCCGTTCCGCCATCACGGCCAGAAGCGCCAGTTCTCCGGGGCTGTTAAGTTCCTCGGCCAAGGCGAGATAGAACGCATTGGCGCGGCTTTCATGCCCCGCCGCCTCGATGCGGCGGATGACTTGCACCGCCTCGCGCCGTTCGAATTTGGCGCGGTCGGCATCAGATGGCTTCGGATAGGCGATGTCGATCGTCGAGCGTCCCAGTTTCGCGGCCGCGAGTTGGCCGTAGAAAGTCGTGCCGTGGCGGGCTGCACTTTGGTAGTATTCCGCCGCCTTGCCCGTCCGACGCTCCTCGGCGGAGCGTCCGAGCCAATAGTAGGCGCGGGCATTGGAAATCGGTCCTGACGAAACCTCGGCGATACGGGCAAAGTGCAGCGCCGCCGATTTTGGATCGCGCAGCGCTCTCAGCGCATACCACCCGGCATGGAACTCGGCATCGGCGATTTTCGAAGCGCTTTCGGCGGCATGGCCAGCGGCGACCTGATAGGCCAGCTTTTCCTTGCCCGCATCGATCAGCTCGCGCGACAGCACCCGCCGCTCCGTCCACCACGCGTCCGCATCGACCAGCCGGGCCTGATCGCTCGGCGCCTTGGCCATAACCTTGGCCGCCGCAACGAAATCGTTCTGGCGGCGCAGGTATTGCGCACGTGCGAACAGATAACCTGCCGATTGTTGCACCTGCGGCACCTTGTCGAGCAGCGCGCCGGCATTTGCTTTGCGCCGTATCACTGCGGCCCAGGCGTTGCACAAGGCTTCGGCGCCCGCCAGTTTGGCCACGCGCTCGGCCGACTGGATCCTCTCCTCGTAGAGCATCTTTTCCATGCGGAAACGGTGCGCGCCGGAAGGAATGAAACTGCCGAATTCCTTGATGATCGCCGCTTCGTCCTTGGCATCCATCTTGGTGGTGCGCCAGAATTCTGACAGCATCTTCAGAGCAGCGTTCTTGTTGCCGGTCTCGATGAAGGCGCGAGCAAGAACGATTGCGCCCTCGGGCGATTTCGGCATCGTGCCGCCGAAGGCTCCGACGATGATCTTGGCCGGCAGCTTTTCTCGAAGCAGGGCCTTCTCGCTGTTGATCCGCATTGTGGTCTGGCCGGGCCAGCCCGCCAGACTGGCGTAAATCCCCGCGATTTCGCGGCTTGAAACATCATCGCCACCCCGTAACGCGATGGCCCAGAGCAGAATGCGCCGGTCGAGAGAGCGTTCGGGCAGCCGGCCGGCCGCCGCGCGCGCCGCGCCGGTATCGCGTTTCGAAAGCGCATCGAGACCGGCCTTGAGAACCGAAATATCGCCGGATGTCGCCGGGGCTCCATCGAGCCGCGCGGGAACGGCGGATGTCCTGATGCTGCGATCGATCGCGCCGGTAATGTCGTCAGAGGGTCGGGATTCGGGAATGGGCACGCCGGTGCGCGGCAGTTCCATTCCATGGACCGCCGACCCGGCGGCAATCGAGATCGCGAGCGTGATCGACGCCACCAAATCCAACCTGAAATTCTTCAACTCGATCCCCCGAAACACGGACCCGTACACGCACAGGCCATCGAAACTAGCCGGACTCCATAAACAGCCGGTTAAGCAAAGATTACCGGAATGGCTCAAATGCCCGTGAATTATCGCCGGCCGGCGTGGCAAGACTGTGAAACCGGGGCGCTGCATGTCTGGCATGCAGCGCTTGTTTGATGTAGAACCCGCTGCCTGCGGCGATTTCCGCAATCTTGATCGGAGTAACAAGCATCATGTTCCAAGGCTCGCTCACCGCGCTCGTCACACCATTTCTCGCCGACGGCAGCGTTGACGAAAAAGCCTTCTCCGCGCTCGTCGACTGGCAGATCGCGGAAGGGACTAGCGGTCTGGTGCCGGTCGGCACCACCGGCGAATCCCCGACTCTTTCCCATGACGAGCACAAGCGGGTGGTCGAGATTTGCGTCGAGGCGGCTGCCGGTCGCGTGCCGGTGGTGGCGGGGGCCGGGTCGAACAACACCGTCGAGGCGGTCGAACTGTGCCGCCACGCCGAAAAGGCCGGCGCCGATGCGGTACTCGTGGTTACTCCGTACTACAACAAGCCAAATCAGCGTGGTCTCTACGAGCATTTCGCAGCGTTCGCCAGGGCGACCAGCCTGCCGATCTTCATTTACAACATTCCGCCGCGCTCGGTGATCGACATGACGCCGGAGACGATGGGCCGGCTCGCGAAGGAATTCTCCAATATCCGCGGCGTCAAGGATGCGACCGGCAAGGTCGAGCGCGTCAGCGAACAGCGGGCGACCTGCGGCGCCGGGTTTATCCAGCTTTCCGGCGAGGACGCCTCCGCGCTCGGCTTCAACGCCCATGGCGGCGTCGGTGCGATTTCGGTCACATCCAACGTCGCGCCGAAGCTTTGCGCCGAGTTTCAGGCGGCGAGCCTCGAGCACAATTACGAGCGCGCGCTTGAACTGCAGGATCTGCTGATGCCGCTGCACAAGGCGATATTCCGCGAAGCCGGTGTTTCGGGCGCGAAATATGCCCTGTCGAAGCTGCAGCGCTGTCAGAATGTGCTGCGCTCGCCGATGGTGCCAGTCGAACAGTCCACGGCGGATGAAATCGACGCGGCCATGCGCCATGTGGGGCTGATCAACTGACGCCCGGAACGGAGGCGTCGGGATCGATATGGCCAAGGACAGGAAAAAAGATACAAGGCCGGTGGCTGAAAACCGCAAGGCCCGCTTTTCCTACGAGGTGATCGACACCATCGAGGCGGGCCTTGTCCTGACCGGAACTGAGGTCAAGTCGCTGCGCGAGGGACAGGCCAATATCCAGGAAAGCTACGCCTCGGCGGAGAGCGGCGAGATCTGGCTGATTAATTCTTACATTCCCGAATATCTGCAGGGGAACCGGTTCAACCATGAGCCGCGCCGGCGCCGCAAACTGCTTCTCAACAAGCGGGAAATGGCGCGGTTGTCCCAGGCGGTCGATCGCGAAGGCATGACGATGGTGCCGTTGAAGATCTACTTCAATGACCGCGGCCGCGCCAAGCTTCTGCTCGCGATCGCCCGGGGCAAGAAACTGCACGACAAGCGCGAGACCGAACGCAAACGCGACTGGAACCGCGAAAAGGCCCGGTTGCTGAAGGAGCGCGGCTGAGCGGCTCCCCGTTGGCCTCCATGGCTGTCAAGCTCGTAAAATAATCGCTTCCGTTGTAGGATTGGCTCCATCGGTGGCGTCCTGTGGACAGTCCGGCGAATGTTGCCGGCTGTGCCGAACCCGCGGGTTGCGGGTCGGAAACGCCCATTAAGGGAGGTAGATCATGCCCAAGTACGTATTTGCATATCATGGCGGCAAGGCGCCGGAGAGCCCGGAAGAGGGAGCGAAGGTGATGGAAGCTTGGCGATCCTGGTTCGCGAAACTCGGCGGCGCTGTTGTCGACGGTGGCAATCCGGTCGGCATGTCCAGGACCGTCACTGCCAAAGGTATCGACAGCAATGGCGGCGCCAATCCGCTGTCAGGATACTCCATCGTCAAGGCCGACAATATCGAGGCGGCCTGCGCCATGGCCAAGGGATGTCCGATTTTGGTCAACGGCACCGTGGAGGTCGCCGAGGCGATGGAAATGTAGGCGGCAAACCCGGCTTGCCAATAATTCATCGAGCCGGTGGTGCCTCTGCGCACTGCCGGCTGTGATAAAAGCGGAGGATTGAGCGATGACAACCGAACTATGGTACCTGTTTCTGACATCCATCCT
>JBFIBB010000163.1:0-8129 GCA_041582695.1 Rhizobiaceae bacterium | reverse complement strand
TCCGGCCCGCCGGGCTTTCGACGCAAAACCGGCAACCCCTGATTTCACGAACCAGATCATCGATGCTCGGCTCAGGCATCGGCGCTCGGCCGGCTTTTGACTTCACCATGCCATCGCCGCAGATTCCGCAATCCTTCGGGCATTTCGATCCGTGCCGGTTTCATGAAGTCGGCGGCTATCATCGCAGTTATATCGGCAACCGAATAATCCTCTCCCGCGATGAATGGCCGGTTCGCCAGTTCAGAATCGAGAAATGTCATGAAATCGATCGCCTTGGGTTTGTTGGCTTCGCCCCATGCGGGCACCTGTGGCACTTCCCACTCCTTCATGGCCGGATGGATGTGGCGAAAGGCTTGCGCTACGGGAAACAGGAAGTGAAACTCTATCCGGCGCTGCCACATCTCCACTAGCGCCTTGCCAAGCGCACCCCGCCCGAACAGCGCAGGTTCGGGATGTAATTCCTCGAAATAGCGGCAGATCGCAATCGATTCGGTAAGGATCGTTCCGTCGTCGAGCTCGAGCACCGGCAGACGTTGCAAGGGATTTCTGGAAGTGATCTCGACCGAACGGTGGCCGAGCGCGCCCATATCCACCGGCACGAGCGGCACTTCGATGCCCTTCTCCGCCAAAAACACTCGCACGCGTCGCGGATTTGGCGCTTTTCCGCCATCGTAAAGCTTCATGATAAACCCTTTCACCCGGAATCGGACGCAGTTGCAGCCGCGGCCAGATTGGAAAAATTCCCCCGTGCCTGCAAGGTTCGGAAATCCCCGCGCGATCAAATGATTGGCATTGCCAGAGCGGTATTGGGAAGGGAGTTTTAATGTTTGCTGCCTAGGTTCGGGAGGTACAGGCAAACAGCAGTTCGTTCAGATGCATCCGGACAAGGCGTTGGAACGCTCAGATACCGCAGACAAGATCATCGTCGACCGTCGCAAGAAACACCGCAACACGGAGGTAAATCGTGCGGTCAGGAAGACGCGCGATCGCTTGTCCAACACCCATGGCAATCCGGTCTTTGATCGCGAACTGCTGAAACTTCACGCCAGATCGATCATGAATGTCGGTGTCGCCATGCCGCTTCTGGTGGTGCTGGTCGCCGCCGCCGGCCTGTTCATAGGCCTCGATGGCTCCGTGCTGATCTGGGCGCTGGTAACCGCAACGAGTTATGCCGGACTCGCCTACTACGCAATGAAGATCGACCGCGCCGACGCGATATCGTTAGACGCCGACAAGGCCAAACGCGGGTTTCTGGCCGGACATCTGGCAACGGGAGCCGGCTGGGCCTATTTCGCGACGATGAGTTGCGTAGAGTGCGGTGTGGCGCAGTTTCCGGTCATTCAAGCCGTCATTCTGCTGATGGCAATCGGCGCCACGGCGGTTCTGGCTTCGGCGCTGCGCGGCGCCCTCATCAGCACCTTTGCCCTGCCCGTCGTTCTCTACGCAATCGTGTCGGCGCGATACTCGGTGCCGGTCGAAGCCATCATGGCGGTCGTCCTGATCATTTCGGTGCCTTTCTTCGTCTATGTCGCCGGTTTCCTTCACAAATCCACCGTCATGCTGCTGTCCTTGAGAACCGAGAAGGACTGGCTGATTGCCGAGCTTGAGACGGCCAAGTCGATGTCCGACGAAGCCAGGAGGCGCGCGGAGGAAGCCAATCTCGCCAAGTCGCGGTTTCTTGCATCGATGAGCCATGAACTGCGCACGCCGCTCAACGCCATCCTCGGATTTTCCGAGGTAATGTCCAACGAAATCCTCGGCCCGATCGATAACGACAGCTATATGGAGTACATTCGCGACATTCACGCTTCCGGCAGGCACCTGCTGGAGCTGATCAACGAGATCCTTGATCTGAGCCGGATCGAAGCCGGCCGCTACCAGATAAACGAGGAGCCCGTGTCGCTCGAACATGTCGCCAGCGAGTGCTGTCACATGATGGAGCTGAAGGCGCGCGGCAAGGACATAGCTATCCACTGCAGGTTCGAACCGGACATGCCCAAACTGCTCGCCGACGAACGCTCCGTCAGACAGATCGTCCTCAACATCCTCTCAAATGCCGTCAAGTTCACGCCGCGCGGCGGCCATATCGAAATCAGCGTCGGCTGGACGGCGGGAGGCGGTCAGTACGTCAAGGTCAAGGACAATGGACCCGGAATCGCCGAAGATGAGATACCGGTTGTGCTGGCGGCTTTCGGCCAGGGATCAATCGCCATAAAGAGCGCCGAGCAAGGCACGGGGCTTGGCCTTCCGATCGTGCAGGCAATGCTACAGATGCATGGCGGTCGGTTCGACCTGAAATCCAAACTCCGCGAAGGAACCGAGGCGATAGCCATATTCCCGCCCGAGCGCGTTATGGAAATGCTGCCGGCTGTTCCGACCGGCGCGCAGTCCAAACAGCGCCAGAAAAAGGCTGCGGTATAACCTGAAAGCATCGGGAACGGAGAAAGCGGCGACGGGTTCGCCGTTTTTCCGGTGATTCACGGCGAATAACAAACGTCTTGCAATCGCCTGACATGCCAACGATATGAACGATGAGCAAAGCCACCGGGACAATCATGAACGCAACCACAGCGCCAATCGAAAGCCCATGCATCCTCGTGTGCTCAATCGACATCAAGACAGGTTACTGTTTCGGTTGCGGTCGCACGCGCGAGGAGATCGGTGCATGGACCACGATGTCGCCTGAAAGGCGCAGCAGTGTGATGTCCGAACTCGAAGCGCGCCTGGAAACGGTCGAGCGCCGGCCGCGCCGAGAAACCAGGCGGCAGAAAATGGTGCGCGAGCGCGCATCGCAAGGCTGAACACCGTGTCCCGCATACTCTGGATCGTCCTGGCGGCCATCGGCATCGGCCTCATACTGCTGATCGTCAACGACGACGCGGGTACCACTCTCGGGCTGGAAAACGAAAACTTCGCCAGGGCTCTCTATCTTGGCGCCTGGGGAACAGTGCTCGCCGCCGTCCTATTCGCAAGACCCTATCGTTTTGGCGAGATCGCCAGGAACGTCGCCATCTGGCTTCTGATCGCACTGTTGCTGATGGCCGGCTACCAGTACCGCTACGAACTGCAGGACGTGGCAAGCCGCCTCACTGCCGGACTCGTGCCCGGAAGCCCGTTGTCGATAACCGATGGCAACGGCGTTGCTGTGATGCTGGAAAAGCGCCCTCATGGTCATTTCGAGGTTCGCGGGCTGGTCGACGGACGGGACATCACCTTCTTGATCGACACTGGCGCCACGACAACGGTTCTGACGGCGGCAGACGCTCGCAGCATAGGCATGGATGTCGGTGCGCTCTCATTTTCCATCCCCGTATCCACCGCCAACGGCACGGCGCGCGCCGCCGCAGCAAGCGTGAACGAAATACGGATCGGCGAGATTTCCAGAATTCGCTTGCCGGTATTGGTTGCCGAGCCAGGCCGCCTGCAGCAGAGCCTTTTGGGAATGAACTTCCTCGGCACATTGTCCGGATTTGACGTGCGCGGAGACCGAATGATCCTGCGCGACTAAAAAACCCGGTCAGCCAACGAGCGAATAAATGAACCGGGCCGAGACGAAGAGAAGGAACAGGCCGAACGCGATCTCCAGCGCCCGCTTCGACAACGCATGCGCTATGCTGGCGCCGATGGGAGCCGTGAAGAGCGTAACCGGAATGATCATCGCCACTGCGATCCAGTTCACATAACCGGTGGAGGCGACCGGCAGGTTCGCGGCGTTCCAACCGGCCCAGATGTAGCCAATCATGCCGGGAATCGAGATCAGTACGCCCAAGCCCGAAGATGTCGCGACCGCCTGGTGGATTGTGCGCCCGTAGAGCGTCATGAATGTATTGTTCAAGACACCGCCACCGATTCCCATGAGCGTTGAAAGGTAGCCAAGCGCAAAACCGAACACGCCGCGCACCGGATTGCCCGGTATGTCCGTGCCAAGGTGCCAGCCTTCCCGATTGAAAAGCAGCCGCAACCCTACGGCAAGCGCGATCACGGCAAATACTGCCCTCAACCCGCCGCTCGACAGATATGCCGCAGTCAGCGAGGCGAGTACGACGCCCAGAGGCACGGGAATGGCAAAACTCCTGACTAGGTCCATGTCGACCGCACCGCGCCTGAGATGCGCCCTGAACGAGGCAATCGACGTCGGCACGATAATGGCAAGCGAGGTCCCGACGGAGATGTGCATCCGTACCGCTTCATCAACGCCGATCGTGCCGAGCGCTTGGTAGAATACCGGCACCAAGACTGCGCCGCCGCCAATGCCGAACACGCCGGCGAGCACACCTGCAACCACGCCAACGGCAATCGCGGCAGCCGCAAACGTCAGTATTTCACTAATCGGAAAATCAAGTCCCGCCATCTATTTCCCCCCGAACCGGCGTTAGGCCCAAAGCAGTGAATCAAAGCGCCAAACGATGGGTATTGGCGCGCCGCGGGCCTGTCCAGTGTAAATCGGTCGTTTTCTATTGCATTGGAAAACGGTCGGCCCACTGGACTGTGTTTCCGCGCGGCCGCCTGTTATGCCGCCGCCTGCTCGCCCGTGCTCGTGGCAATATCCCAGGCCCGCAACAGCACCTCGGGACCTGCGCCGGCTCGCGGGCCCTCCTCCGACAACATGCGCCGCCAGATCCGCGCCCCCGGCCGGCCGTGAAGCAGTCCGGTCATGTGGCGGGTGATGTGGACCAGCCGGCCGCCGGCCGCAATGTGCTTTTCCGCGTATACCGCCATGGTAGAAATGATATCCGCAAGTTCGGGTTCCGGCGTACGTTCGCCGAATACCCTCTGGTCCACACCGGCCAGAATTCCGGGCCTTTGATATGCTGCGCGGCCGAGCATTGCGCCATCGACCGACGCGAGATGGTCAAGCGCCTCATCTACGCCCTCGATCCCGCCGTTTATGCCGATGAACCGATCGGGAAAATCGCGCTTCAGCGCGTAGACGAGCCCGTAGTCCAGCGGTGGGATTTCGCGGTTTTCCCTTGGACTGAGCCCCTTGAGCCAGGCCTTCCGGGCATGCACCCACAGCGCATCCGAGCCCGCATCGAAAGTCTGGTGCGCGATCGCCCACAGCGCCTCTCGCGGCTCCTGATCATCGACGCCAAGGCGGCATTTCACCGTGACCGGAATGCCGACCGCCGATTTCATTGCGTCCACGCACCGCGCCACCAGTTCCGGTTCAAGCATGAGACAGGCGCCAAAGGTGCCCGACTGCACCCTGTCGGAAGGACAGCCTACATTGAGGTTGATTTCATCGTAGTCGAAGGATTCCGCGATCTTGGCGGCTTCGGCAAGTTTGGCGGGTTCCGATCCGCCCAACTGCAATGCGACGGGATGTTCAGAAGGATGAAAGCCTATCAGACGTTCCCGATCGCCGTGAATTACCGCATCGGCGACGACCATCTCGGTGTAAAGCTGGGTCCGCTTCGACAGCAACCGGTGGAAATACCGGCAATGCCGATCCGTCCAATCCATCATGGGAGCGACGGAGAATTTTATATGTTTTTCAGTCATTTATACAGGATTTCTCAACCACATCGGGATTGGACGAACTGACATTGCCCCGATCTACAATAAAAAAGCTCATTTCGTTCGTTCTACGAAATGTAATCACATATGTCGCTCAAAACCACTTTCTTGCTGATTGAAATGCTGCCGGTTTCGTGGGCACCGGGAATAGGTGTTAGACGGAGTGGGAATGCGTAGAAGGAAGTTCAGCTATGAACTCGTCTGGGACAATGCTGCGACGGAGAGCTTCTTCTCACCGCTCAAAACCGAATGTACAGAAGGACATGTTTCGCCCCAGTTCCATATGATTCACCTCTCGCTTTTCGGACAACCAGTCAATTCCACGAGCGACAAGTCCGCTTCCGAGATCGACTCATCGACCGCCAATTGTCGTTTCGATCACTAATCTCAAGCCTTCGGCATGCCCTTCGGGCGCATTTGGCGCTTCTGGGCCGCGATGCGGAACTGGGCATTGGCCGCGCCGTAGCCGCGATAGGGGCCACGCCGCTCGACGATCTCAAAGAAGAAACCTTCGCCGTAGTTCGGACTGTAGAGCTGGAAATATTCGCCGTGTTCGTCACGGTCGTAGAGGATGTTGTTGTCGCGCAGCCTGTTCAGGAAGTCCTCGTCCAGGCCGAAGCGGGCGTCGAGATCGTCATAGTAATTGCGAGAGATGGCCAGCGGCATGAAGCCTTTTTCGGCGAGCGCGGCAGCGGTCGCGAAGATGTCGTCCGTCGCAAATGCCAGGTGTTGCACCGCCGAGCCGAAGCTCTCGGCGATGAAATGGCCTGCGAGCGTCCGCCGGTTCTCCGCCCCGTTCAACGTGATCCGCAGCGAGCCGTTCTCGTTCTCGATCGCCTGGCTGCGCACCAGCCCCGCCGGATCGACGACGTCGACCATCGGCGTTTTGCCTGTCGCGAAGATCGAGGTGTAGAACAGCAGCCAGGTCAGCATCTCCTCGTAATTCATCGTCTGGGCAATATGGTCGATGCGTGTCAGGCCAGCATCCTTCGGCTTTACCTCGTCGGCGATCTTCTCGAACTCGATCTCCCAGACCCGGGCGAGATCGCTTTTCTCGTCGATGAAATGCACGATGCCGCCGCCGACGCCGCGGATCGCCGGGATCTTCAGTTCGCCCGGCCCCACCGGCTGTTCGAAGAGATCGGCGCCGAGCACCCTCGCCCGCGCAATCGTCGCAGCGGCATCCTCCACCTTCAATCCGATGTCGCAGACATTCGCTCCATGAACAACATAGGAAGAATGGGCAAAGCCTTCGCGCTCGGTGTTGACGACGATGTTGATGCCGCCCTGGCACCACAGATCCACATCCTTGGTGATGTGGCGGCCGGCGCGCTTGAAGCCGAGCGTTCCGAGCAGTGCGCCAAGTTCGGCTGCCTCCGCCTCGTCGGCGGCGAATTCAGCGAACTCTACGCCGCTAACGGGAATGCGGTCCGGCATGGCGGGCACCGGAATGCGGATATCGGGTTCGGCGCGGCGCACCCGGTCCATCAGGTAGACCAGCGAGCGGTGGCCGTCGACGGAAATCGATTTGGGCGAGCCGCCGCGGAACTGGTCGTTGAAGATCTCCAGCGAGAGAACCCCTTCATAGCCGGTCGCGGCGACGGCGCGCATGAAGCCGGCGACGTCGAGATCGCCCTCGCCCGGCATATTGCGGAAATGCCGGCTCCAGTAGAGCAGGTCCATGTCGATCTTTGGCGCGTCGGCCAACTGGATGAAGAAGATGCGGTCGCCGGGAATCGAGCGGATTGTGTCGGGGTTGATCTTTTTCGCCAAGGTGTGAAAACTGTCCAGGATCAGGCCGACATTGGCATGGTCGGCGCGGCGAACGATCTCCCAGGCGTCGCGATGGTCGCTGACGTGCCGACCCCAAGCCAGCGCCTCGTAACCGACACGAATGCCGCGTTTCGCCGCCCGCTCGCCCAGCTCGCGGAAATCGTCGGCCGCGCGGGCGATGCCACCGAGCGCGATCGGCGAAACATTGGAGCAGACCAGCACCAGATCGGTGCCCAACTCGCCCATCAGGTCGAACTTGCGTTCAGCGCGGTCGAAGGTGCGGCTGCGCTGAGGTTCGGGCATGCCCTCGAAATCGCGGAACGGCTGGAACAGGCAGATGTCCAGCCCGTGGTCACGCACCATGCGGCCGACCTCGCGCGGGCCGCCGTCAAAGGCGAGGAAATCGTTCTCGAATATCTCCACACCGTCGAAACCCGCCGCCACGATGGCGCCGAGCTTCTCGGCAAGGTCGCCCGAAATCGAAACTGTGGCGATGGCGGTTTTCATCGGGTGGCCCTCACAAGCGATGGTTTCTAAGCGAATTGCAGCGTGCCGTTCGCCCCCATCGCATCGATCTCCGCCTCGCTGAAGCCGAGACCAACGGTGGACGAAACACGGATTGTCCTCCGACACGGTATCGAAGCCAAGGCCCCGCTTCTTCTGGGCGCCGGGCTGGTCTATCTCGATATGATTTGCGGCATCGACGTGTTAGGGTGCCTTTGCGGCGAGATCGGAACGCAGCGACGGCGCCAGCAAGGTGGGACAAACCGATATCGGCAAGCTCTCTCATAGTACGGCGCTCAATAGGTGATCTTGGCCACGGCGCGCAACTCGTCCGG
>JBFIBB010000162.1:0-8221 GCA_041582695.1 Rhizobiaceae bacterium | reverse complement strand
GCCAAGAAGCAGCAATCGGCGATCGACTACAATGTGTTCGAGGGCAAGAAGGTGGTCGGACTGCCGCGCTTCGTCCTGTCGCGCGGCGATCTCGTCGTCAATGACGGCAAGATCGACACCAAGCCGGGCCACGGCGAATTCGTCGCCCGCGAACCGCACATGGCGGTCAACAAGGCGCTGTCGACGTGGAAGGAACTGGTCGCTCCGCGCAAGGTGGAGCGCACAGGAATCCCGGCGAGCGGGGTGTGACACGCTTGGCCAGAAACGGGTTCCGCGTATCGGTGAGGGGGTAATTCGGTGACGGTAATCTCCGCCTCGGACCTTTCGCTCACATTTCAGACGGCCGACGGGCCGGTGCATGCGCTGAAGGATGTCACGCTCGACATCGGCAAGGGCGAGTTCGTCTCGTTCATCGGGCCGTCGGGTTGCGGCAAGACGACGTTCCTGCGCGTGATCGCCGACCTCGAGCAGCCGACGGCCGGCTCGATTTCGGTCAACGGCATGACGCCGGAACAGGCGCGCAAGACCCGCGCCTACGGCTACGTTTTCCAGGCGGCCGGCCTTTATCCCTGGCGCACGATCGAGCGCAATGTTGCTTTGCCGCTCGAGATCATGGGCGTGTCGAAAAGCGAGCAGAAACAACGGATCGAACGCGTACTCGAACTGGTGAACCTCGCCGGCTTCGGCAAGAAGTTTCCCTGGCAGCTTTCCGGCGGCATGCAGCAGCGCGCCTCGATCGCCCGCGCGCTTGCCTTCGACGCCGACCTGCTGTTGATGGACGAGCCGTTCGGCGCGCTCGACGAGATCGTGCGCGATTATCTGAACGAAGAACTTCTGAAACTGTGGGCGGCGACTGAAAAGACGATCTGTTTCGTCACCCATTCGATTCCGGAGGCGGTGTATCTCTCGACCAAGATCGTGGTGATGAGCCCGCGGCCGGGCAGGGTGACCGACGTCATCGACTCTACTCTGCCGAAGGAACGGCCGCTGGACATTCGCGACACGACCGAGTTTCTCGAAATCGCCCACCGCGTGCGCGAGGGCCTGAGGGCGGGGCATGGGGAGGTGTGAGGTGATAAAGCCCGTGCTTCCCTCCCCACAAGGGGGAGGGGAAATGGATCGCACGCCATGACCCGCATCTGGCAAGGCAATGCCGGTCCTGTCACTGTCGTCGTCGCGGCGATAATCCTGATTTGGTATGTCTTCGTCGTCGTGCTGAACGCGCCATGGGAACGGGACCAGGCGGCGCGCGCCGGCACTGAAATTTCTTTCATCCAACTGGTGAAGAACACGATGGCGCAGGAACGGCCCGTGCTGCCAGCGCCGCACCAGGTGGTGGCCGAGATGTGGGACACCACAGTCAACAAGAGCATCACATCCAAGCGCAGCCTCGTCTATCACGGCTGGATCACGCTGTCGGCGACGCTGCTCGGCTTCGTCATCGGTACCGGGCTCGGCATCCTGCTTGCTGTGGGCATCATCCACAACAAGGCGATGGACAAGTCCGTCATGCCCTGGGTGATCGCCAGCCAGACGATCCCGATCCTTGCTATAGCGCCGATGATCATCGTGGTGCTCAATGCCGTCGGCCTTTCGGGTCTGCTGCCGAAAGCGCTGATCTCGACCTATCTGTCCTTCTTTCCGATTGTCGTCGGCATGGTGAAGGGTCTCAGATCGCCGGAGGCGATCCAGATGGACCTCATGCACACCTACAACGCCAGCGCTGCGCAGACCTTCTGGAAACTCAGATGGCCGAGCGCGATGCCGTTCCTCTTCACCTCGATGAAAGTGGCCGTCGCCATCAGCCTCGTTGGCGCCATTGTCGGCGAATTGCCGACAGGCGCAGTCGCCGGCCTCGGCGCGCGGCTGCTTGCCGGCTCCTATTACGGGCAGACGATCCAGATCTGGGCGGCGCTGTTCGCGGCGGCGGCACTCGCCGCAACGCTCGTGGCAATCGTCGGCCTTGGCCAAAGGATCGTGATGCAACGGATGGGAGGCCCGGCATGAACGCCGGCTGGGTCATCTTTGCCCTGATTGCCTGGCTTGGCGGCTGGACGCTCAACGAGTGGCTGGTCCGGCAGAAGACCGGCAATCAGGCGGTCGCGCGCGTCATCTCGCTGGCCGTGCCGCTGATCTTTGGAATCAGCCTCCTGGCGATATGGGAGGGGGTTACGCGCGGATTTAACGTGCCAACGGTCCTGTTGCCTCCGCCTTCGGCGATCTGGGAGAGGATCGTCAACTCCGTGCCGATCCTGGTGGCCGATTTCCGCCAAACCTTCATGAAAGCCGTGCTTATCGGCTATGTGCTCGGGTGCGGGTCCGGCTTCATTGCCGCGATCATGATCGACCGGTCGCCGTTCCTGAAGCGCGGGCTGCTGCCGCTCGGCAATTTCGTTTCCGCGCTGCCGATAATCGGCGTCGCGCCGATCATGGTGATGTGGTTCGGTTTCGACTGGCCGTCAAAGGCAGCGGTCGTGATCATCATGACCTTTTTCCCGATGCTGGTGAACACGGTCGAAGGGCTTGCCGCCGCGACATCGATGCAAAAGGACCTCATGCGCACATACGCGGCGAATTACTGGCAGACACTGTTCAAGCTGAGACTGCCGGCGGCCGCGCCCTTCATCTTCAATGCATTAAAGATCAACTCGACATTGGCGCTGATTGGAGCCATCGTCGCGGAATTCTTCGGCACGCCAATCGTGGGCATGGGGTTCCGCATCTCGACCGAGGTCGGGCGTATGAATGTCGACATGGTCTGGGCCGAGATCGCGGTCGCGGCGGTCGCGGGTTCGTTATTCTATGGCGTGGTGACACTGATCGAACGCTTCGTTACGTTCTGGCATCCCTCCATTAGAAGTGGCTAATGAATAACAAGGAGAAAACCATGAAGAAACTGACGACGTTAATGATGGCGGGCGCGTTTTCGCTCGCAGCGGGCCATGCAATTGCCGCCGACAAGGTGACACTGCAGCTCAAATGGGTCACGCAGGCCCAGTTTGCGGGCTACTACGTAGCCAAGGACAAGGGTTTCTACGAGGAGGAAAACCTCGACGTCGAAATCAAGCCGGGCGGACCCGACATCGCTCCGCCGCAGGTGATCGCCGGTGGCGGCGCCGATGTGGTGCTGGACTGGATGCCGTCGGCCCTGGCGACGCGCGAGAAAGGCGTGCCGCTGGTCAATATCGCCCAGCCATTCAAATCGTCGGGCATGATGCTGACCTGCCGCAAGGATAGCGGCATCACCTCGCCGGCCGACTTCAAGGGCAAGACGCTTGGCGTCTGGTTTTTCGGCAACGAGTATCCGTTCCTTTCGTGGATGAGCCAACTCGGCTTGCCGACTGATGGCGGCGCAGATGGCGTGACAGTGCTCAAGCAGGGCTTCAACGTCGATCCGATCCTGCAGAAGCAGGCCGATTGCGTTTCGACCATGACCTACAACGAGTATTGGCAGATCATCGACGCGGGCATGTCCGCCGACGACCTGATCACCTTCAAATACGAAGATGAAGGCGTGGCAACGCTGGAAGACGGCATCTATGTGCTGGAAGACAGCCTGAAGGACCCGGCATTCGTCGACAAGATGGTGCGCTTCGTGCGCGCCTCGATGAAGGGCTGGAAGTGGGCCGAGGAGAATCCGGACGACGCGGCGATGATCGTGCTGGAGAACGATGCGACCGGAGCGCAGACCGAGAAGCACCAGAAGCGCATGATGGGCGAGATCGCCAAGTTGACCGCCGGTTCCAACGGCGCGCTCGACGAGGAGGACTACCGCCGCACGGTCGACACGCTTCTGAAGGGCGGGTCCGACCCGGTGATCACCAAGGAGCCGGAAGGCGCCTGGACGCACATGATCACCGACCAAGCGCTGTAATCAGGCGGACCCAATTTTGACTGTTGAAGGGGCGGACGACCGCCCCTTTTTTCATCTTGCTGCGGCGTTGCGCCGGAATTGCACCGGAGTCATTCCGCTGTGCCGGCGAAAGCTCCGATTGAAATAGGCCGGATCGGAATAGCCCAGCGATTCGGCAATATCGATCACCTTCCTGCCCGTTGTCTTCAGCGCTTTCCTGGCTTCGCCCATTACGCGTTCCTCTACCATCTGCCGCACAGTCTTACCGGTGTGCTGTCTTGCAATACGGTTGAGGTGGTGCGCAGTCAGGCCGAACTGGCCCGCGTAGAATCCCACCGGCCGGTGCTCTCCGTAGTGGCGGCTGATCAAAGCCTTGAGTGCGGACATGCGCGCGGCATCGCGGTCTGCCGATGTTTCGGTTGCGGCGTCTGCCGACGGCAGTTGACGGAACAATTGAACCAGCGCGACCGCCAGGTGGCTGCTGGCGCATGTCATGTTGCCCGGTTCACGCTCCCGTAATTCGCTATCGATTTCGGCAAATTTCCCGCAAAGCTTTTTCCACGCTTCGGGGCGGGAAGCTTGCGGCAGGATTTTCGGCGCTGAGAAAAATCCGGCGATGTACCTGTCTTGCGCGGCCACCGCATCAAGGAACTCGGCCAGCGCGGTCAATACCTGACCGGTACTATGGGAGGAAAAGCGAAAACCGTGCACCGTTGCGGGAGGAAGAAATATGACCGCCGGCGCCTCGAAGCGATGGTAGGATCCGTCGAGAAATACTTCACCGCGCCCTTCTGCCAGAGCGACTATCTGGAAGGAGGTCCTGTGCCGATGGAGATTGATTTCCCATCTGTGACGCCTGCTGCGGGTGTGCAGGGGCTCAAGATGAATCTGAAATTGACCGGAACCAGCGCTGTCCTCTCGATACAGTTCATATTCGGGAATATCGGCTGATTTCGTGGTACTCATGTTCATATAATCCAATGAAATAACAAAAAAGTCCATTGTTTGAATGATGCAGGGGGAGAAAATCCCGGTTAACTAGAAAACCAGGAGGGAATATCATTCGCACGCAGGTCGTCATCGTCGGATCGGGTCCGGCAGGGTTGTTGCTCGGCCAGTTGCTCGGCCACGCCGGAATCGACAACGTCATTCTGGACCGGGTGAGCCAGAATTACATTCTTGGCCGCATCCGGGCAGGCGTACTCGAGGAGGGCATGGCAGCCCTGCTCGACGAGGCGGGAGCCGGAGTGCGAATGCGCAAGGAAGGCCTGCCGCATGACGGCGTCGGTCTCGGGTTCGACGGACACCGCCACCGGATCGATTTCAAGGCGCTTACCGGCGGCAAGCATGTCATCGTCTACGGTCAGACGGAACTAACCCACGACCTTATGGATGCGCGGGAAGCAGCCGGGTTCATAAGCATCTACGAAGCGGCGAATGTCCAACCTGCGGGTTTCGATACCGATGCGCCTTACGTCACATACGAGAAAGACGGCGCCACCCACCGGATCGATTGCGATTTCATTGCTGGCTGCGACGGATTCCACGGCGTCTGCCGCAAATCGGTGCCGGAATCCGCAATCAGTCATTTCGAACGCGTCTATCCGTTCGGATGGATGGGGCTGCTGTGTGAAACGCCGCCGGTGGATGACGAACTTGTCTACACGAGCCATGCGCGCGGCTTTGCGCTCTGTTCGATGCGTTCGAAAACCCGCAGCCGCTACTATGTGCAATGCCCGCTCGACGACAAGGTCGAGGACTGGTCGGATGAACGGTTCTGGGACGAATTGCGGCGCCGCCTGCCGGCTGAACTGGCGGATACACTCGTCACCGGGCCGTCGATCGAAAAATCGATCGCGCCGCTCAGGTCTTTCGTTGCCGAACCGATGCGCTTCGGAAGGCTGTTTCTGGCCGGAGACGCTGCCCATATCGTGCCGCCGACCGGTGCGAAGGGGCTGAACCTTGCCGCGAGCGACGTTCGCTATCTGTTTGATGCGCTTCGGGAATACTTTGCCGATGGCTCGAACGCCGGTATCGACAACTACTCCGAGCGAGCGCTTGCAAGGGTGTGGAAAGCGGAACGGTTTTCATGGTGGATGACCACGATGATGCATCGTTTTCCCGACACCGACGCTTTTGGCAGGCGCATGCAAAAGGCCGAATTCGAGTATCTTGCCTCGTCGAAAATGGCGTCGGCCATGCTTGCCGAAAATTACGTCGGATTGCCCTACTGACCGTCAGTCCGGAGGAACGAATGAGCGATGATCAGAACCGGAGATACCGGACGGGCGAGGCGACGAGGCGTCAGGTGCTTGGCGACAAACATGTCGACCGGGCAAAAGCCCTGACCAGCGAATTCGACCGGCCGTTCCAGGAAATGATCACCGAGGGCGCGTGGGGTTCGGTCTGGTCGAGGCCGGACATATCGAAACGCGAGCGGTCGATGATTACGATTGCCCTGCTGGCAGCCCTCGGACACCACGAGGAACTGGCCATGCATGTGCGGGCAACAGCCAATACCGGCGCAAGCGCCGAAGACATTCGCGAGGCTTTGCTCCACGTAGCGATCTATGCGGGCGTGCCAGCGGCCAATCATGCCTTGAAAATCGCCAAGGAAGTACTTGCCGAAATGCAGCAGAAAGAAGGAAGCGAACAATGAGCAACCTGCCACCGGAGACCGGTTCTTTCTTCCAGCGGGACCGGGAATGGCATCCGCCAGCTTATACTCCCTGGTACAAGACGTCCGTGCTGCGTTCGCCGCAAAAGGCGCTGCTTTCTCTCGACAACACGTTGAGTGAGATCACCGGACCGGTTTTCGGCCACGACATTCTGGGGCCGCTCGACAACGACCTGATCTTCAACTACGCCGCGCCGGGCGAGAGCGCCATCGGCCAACGCATCATCGTCTACGGCCGGGTGCTCGACGAGCGCGGCCGCGGCGTGCCGAATGTCCTGGTGGAGTTCTGGCAGGCCAATGCCGGAGGGCGGTACCGGCACAAGAAGGAAACCTATCTTGCGCCGCTCGATCCGAACTTCGGCGGTTGCGGCCGCACGATCACAGGCGATGACGGCAGCTACACGTTACGCACCATCAAGCCCGGCCCGTATCCATGGCCGAACGGCGTCAACGACTGGCGGCCTGCTCACATACACTTTTCAATCTTCGGACACGGGTTCGCCCAACGCCTGATCACTCAGATGTATTTCGAGGGCGATCCGCTGATCTGGAAGTGTCCGATCGTCGCCACCATTCCGAGCAAGGAGGCGATCGAACAGTTGATCGCTCCGCTCGACATGGAAGCCACCATTCCGATGGACGCGCGCGCCTACAAGTTCGACATCGTCCTGCGCGGCCGCAGGTCGACCTTGTTCGAGAACCGTTTGGAGGGCAATTGATATGGTTCAGGACCTCAACAGGCTGAAGGAAAGCCCATCGCAGACGGCAGGTCCGTATGTGCATATCGGGGCCACCCCGAATTTTTCCGGCATAGTGGGGATTTACCCCGCCGACCTCGGCAGGCAGATGGCCGGCGAGGCGGCCAAAGGCGAACGGATAACCGTCACCGGGCGGGTGATTGACGGTTCCGGCACACCGTTGAAGGACGCCATGATCGAGATATGGCAAGCCGACGCCGCCGGTCTCTACAACAGCCCGTCGGAAGTGCGCGGCGAGGCAGATCCCGCGTTCACCGGTTGGGGACGCTGCGCAACCAACATGGATACCGGCGAGTTCCGTTTCGAGACTGTGAAACCGGGCAGGGTTCCGTTTCGCGACGGAAGGCTGCAGGCGCCGCATGTCACGTTCTGGATCGTCGCCAGAGGAATCAATATCGGCCTGCATACCCGCATGTATTTCGGGGACGAAGAAGCGGCCAATGCGGAAGATCCGATACTGGGCCGCATCGAACACAAGGTTCGGGTGCCGACGCTTGTTGCGCCGCGTGACGGAAACACATACACCTTCGACATTCATTTGCAGGGTGAGCGGGAAACCGTTTTTTTCGATATTTGATGAACGTATTCGACCATCCTTTTCTGTCAGGGCTGCTCGGGGATGGGGAGATTTCGGGGCTGCTTTCGGCAGAAGCCGACCTTGCGGCCATGCTGGAATTCGAGGCGGCTCTGGCCGAGGCGCAGGCGAGGGCGGGTCTCGTCGCCGCAGCGTCTGCCGAGAAGATTGCCCGCGCAGCCGGCGAGTTTGGAGCGGATCTAGAGGCGCTCAAAACAGCCACGGCCCGCGACGGCGTCGTCGTGCCCGGCCTGCTGGCGCAAATCCGCAGCAGCCTCGACGAGAAGGCCGGGAAGGAACTGCATTTCGGCGCAACCAGCCAGGACGTGATCGACACCTCATTTGCCATGCGCGCGGTG
>JBFIBB010000161.1:0-8224 GCA_041582695.1 Rhizobiaceae bacterium | reverse complement strand
GTCGCCCGCTATGGCGAATTCGTTCTGCTGAAACCGAGCTTCAACCTGCAAAACGCGCTTCTTTGGACGGCACCCTTCGCCCTCCTCGTCGTTGGCGGAGCGGTGCTGGTGTTTCTGGTGCGAAACCGCAGACGGACCCATGCAGCGGCCCTGAGCGATGCCGAAGAGGCGGAGCTCCAGAAGATTTTACGATCGGGCCCGAGAGATAGCTGATATCTTTCCGCGCATGTTTGCGCAAAGGAGGGACAGCACATGCCGGCGACCATCCAGAAAGTCGAGTTCGAGGGACATTCCGGCGCCAGGCTTGCAGCAAGGCTTGATACGCCGACGGGGCCTGTTCGCGCCTATGCGCTTTTTGCCCATTGTTTCACCTGCTCGAAGGATATTCTTGCCGCGCGGCGCATTGCGGCGGCGCTGTCGCGTTCGGGCATCGCTGTCCTGCGCTTCGACTTTACCGGGCTCGGCGCCAGCGGGGGTGAATTCGCTTCGACAAATTTCACATCGAATGTCGAAGACCTTCTGTCGGCGGTCGATCACCTCCGGCGAAATTTCGAAGCCCCGGCGATCCTGATCGGGCATTCGCTGGGCGGCGCGGCCGTGCTCGCCGCAGCCGGACGGGTGCCCGAAGCCAAGGCCGTCGTCACCATCGGCGCACCGGCTGACGCGGGCCATGTGTTGCACAATTTCGGTTCGAGCCTCGAGGCGATCGAGCGCGATGGCGAGGCTGAAGTCGGGCTTGCCGGACGCAAATTCAGGATTCAAAAACAATTCGTTGACGATGTCCGCGCATCCAATCTGAAAACCGCGATTGGCAAGATGAAAAAGGCCCTTCTCGTGCTGCACGGACCGCTCGATCAGACGGTGGGAATCGAGAACGCCGCCGAGATATTCACTGCGGCCAAACACCCGAAAAGCTTCGTCTCGCTGGACACCGCAGACCATCTGCTGACCAAGGCCGAGGATGCGGAATTCGCCTCCGAAATCATTTCCGGCTGGGTCTCTCGCTATGTTGCACGCGACAAGCCGCAGGGCGAGGAAAAGACCGAACATGTGCGCGTGACTGAGACTGGCGAAAGCAAGTTCCAGAACTCGGTACAGGCCGGCCGCCACCGGTTGTTCGCCGACGAACCGGAGTCTGTCGGCGGGCTCGATTCAGGTCCGAGTCCCTATGACTTTCTTTCGATGGCGCTCGGCGCATGCACGTCGATGACCATTCGCATGTATGCGAATTTCAAGAAGATCGATCTCGGCCGCATCAGCGTCGACGTTTCGCACGCGAAAATCCATTCGGCCGACTGTGCCGAATGCACCGACGAGGAGAAGGCGGGAGGCGGCAAGATCGACCGGTTCGAACGGGTGATCACCATCGATGGCGCCATGCCGGATGAACTCGCCGGCAAGATCGAGGAGATCGCCGGCAAGTGCCCGGTGCACCGCACGCTCGAAGGCAAGGCGAAGGTCGCGACACTGGTCCGCTCGCGTTAGCGCCCGCCTGAACATTACCAAAATTTCATGTCCCGGAAACGGGCGTGTAACCCGCGCCTTCCTATATCTGTTCCGCATGATCGGCGACGTCCCGATTCGCCATCGAAAATGACATTCCGCAATGGATTGATTGTCGAGAGGAACAGATCCAGATGAATTCGCAAACTTCATTCAAGACCCGTACAGCCAAACGCCTGACGGCAGGCGCCGCCGCTATCGCGATTCTCGGCGCGGCCGGAATTGGCGCGATAACCGCCGGCACCGCCCCCGTGCTGGCCGAAGCGGTTCGTGTCGAGGCGCCCGCGGCGCCGGGCTTCGCCAATGTCGTCGAAAAGGTCTCCCCTGCGGTCGTCAGCGTGCGCGTGACCGCAAAGCTGGAGCCGGCGGTGGATGACAGCGGAGGTTTCTCCTTCAACATGCCCGGTTTCGACGATCTGCCGGACGATCACCCGCTGAAACGGTTTTTCCGCGAGTTCCGCGGCGAACGCGGCCCGGAATTCGGTCCGCGTGGCAATCGGCGCGGCCCCGGCGGCCCGCGCCCGGTATCCCAGGGTTCGGGGTTCTTCATTTCCGATGACGGCTATCTGGTCACCAACAATCATGTCGTTGAAGGCGGCGGCGCGTTTACCGTGGTCATGGATGACGGCACCGAACTCGACGCCAAACTGATCGGCACCGATCCGCGCACCGATCTTGCCGTGCTCAAGGTCGAGGAAGCGCGCAAGTTCACCTATGTCGCCTTTGCCGATGACACCAAGGTCAGGGTCGGCGACTGGGTGGTTGCGGTCGGAAATCCGTTCGGTCTCGGCGGCACGGTGACGGCCGGTATCGTGTCGGCCCGCGGCCGCGACATCGGCGCCGGTCCCTACGACGATTTCCTGCAGATCGATGCGGCGGTGAACCGCGGCAACTCAGGCGGCCCCGCCTTCAATCTCAATGGTGAGGTTGTCGGCGTCAATACGGCGATCTTCTCGCCATCGGGCGGCAATGTGGGTATCGCCTTCGCCATCCCCGCTTCCGTCGCCAAAGATGTGGTCAAGGACCTGATTGACGACGGCGCCGTCGAGCGTGGCTGGCTTGGCGTGTCGATCCAGCCGATCACTGCCGATATCGCCGACTCGCTCGGCTTGGATGGCACCGACGGTGCGCTTGTGACCGATGCGCCGACCGACGGTCCGGCCCACGGAGCAGGCATCGGCGCTGGCGACGTAATAATTTCGGTCAATGGCGACAAGGTGTCGTCGCCGAAGGACCTTGCAAGGAAGATCGGCAGCATTACGCCCGGAACCGATGTGGAAATCGGACTCTGGCGCAGGGGCAAGGCCGAAACCGCAACGGTTGAGCTTGGCAAGCTGCCCGGTGCCGAGAAAATGGCATCTCTGACCGAGCCGAAAAAGGAAGAGGCCGACGTTATCGAGGGCTTTGGCCTGACCATTTCGCCGGCGGAGGACGGCGAAGGCGTGGTGGTGACGGATGTCGACCGCGACGGCGAAGCCGCCAGCCGCGGCGTTCAGGCCGGCGATGTGATCGTCAGCGTCAATTCCGAGCCGGTGTCGAGCGCCGCTGAAATCGAAGCCGCGATTAAGAAGGCCACCGACGCGGGACGCAAGGCGGTGCTGTTCCAGTTGCGCCGCGAGGATGCCAACCGGTTTGTCGCTCTGCCCGTGGCGCGCGGATAACCGGGAACAGATGCCGGGTCCATGCGTGCCGAGGAATGCTTTCAACACCCCCGAGCGGCCCGAGGCAGCATGTTCAAGGACCGGAAATCCCGTATCACTTTTTCCGGTCCGGCGGCAGCGGGTCCCATACCCCGCTGCCGCATGTACAAAATCCTGTCATCTAGACCGGTCGGCGGTTTATAGTTTGTCCATGAAGATTCTGGTCATCGAAGACGACCGCGAGGCTGCGGCATATCTGGAAAAAGCCTTTGCCGAGGAGGGGCACACAGCCCATGTGGCGGGCGACGGCGAAACCGGCTTCACGCTTGCCGATACCGGCAGCTATGACGTTCTCGTGGTCGACAGGATGCTGCCGAAACGCGACGGGCTGTCGGTCGTGGCGGGCCTTCGCGCCCGCGGCAACGACACGCCGGTGCTCATCCTTTCGGCGCTGGGCCAGGTCGACGATCGCGTTACCGGGCTGAAGGCGGGTGGCGATGATTACCTGACAAAACCCTATGCGTTCCGAGAGCTGCTCGCCCGCGTCGAGGTTCTGGCTCGCCGCGCTGGAGCGCGCGAAGGCGAAACCGTCTACCGCGCCGGCGATCTCGAACTTGACCGGCTGTCGCATTCGGCCAGGCGCGCCGGCAAGGATATCGCCCTGCAGCCGCGCGAATTCCGGCTGCTGGAGTATCTGATGCGCCATACCGGCCAGGTGGTCACCCGCACGATGCTGCTGGAGAATGTGTGGGAATATCACTTCGATCCGCAGACCAACGTGATCGATGTCCATGTGTCGCGCCTGCGCAGCAAGATCGAGAAGGGTTTCGAAAAGCCGATACTGCATACCATTCGCGGCGCCGGTTACATGCTGAAAGCCGATTGACTGCCGATGGCAGCGCTTCCCGCCATAATGAAAACCACCGCTGCACGGCTGTCGGCGCTTTATCTGATATTGTTCACCGTGTGTGCGGTTGCGCTCGTCTTCTACATGACGTCGCTGTCGCTCAGGATATTCACGGGCCAGACCCAGATCTCGGTCGCGGAGGAAGTCGACAATCTGGCGTTGGTCTATCGCCGCGGCGGACTGCCCGCGCTGGTCCGCGCCGTCGACCGCCGGTCGCGCCAGCCCGGCGCGTATCTCTATCTTATCGCCGATCCGAACGGCCGGATTCTGTCCGGCAATGTCGAAGAACTAGAGCCGGGCGTGCTGGAAACCGACGGCTGGACGCAAAGGCCGTTCTGGTATCAGCGCTACGGGGAACCGGCGAGGGAGGATCGCCACAGGGCCATTGCCCAGATTATCCGCCTACCCAACGGGATGATCGCGTTGGTGGGACGCGATCTCGGCGAACCGGAGCGCTTTCGCCACGTCGTCCGGCGCGCGCTGATGTTTGCGCTTGGCGTGATGGGCGTCGGCGGCTTCCTCATCTGGTTCTTCGTTGGCCGCCGGGCGCTGAAGCGCATCGATGGCGTGACAGTTGCGAGCCGCCGCATCATGGCGGGCGATCTTACCGGCCGGTTACCCGTTTCCGGCGCCGGGGACGAATTCGACAGGTTGTCGGTAAACCTCAACGCCATGCTTTCCCGCATAGCCGCGCTGAACGAAGGGTTGAAGCAGGTATCCGACAATATCGCCCATGACCTGAAAACACCGCTGACAAGACTGCGCAACCGGGCTGAAGCGGCGCTCTCCGGCAGGAAGAAGGCTGCGGACTATCGTGAGGCGCTGGAAGGCACTATAGCCGAAGCCGATCAGCTTATCCGCACCTTCAACGCCATTCTCATGATTTCGCGGCTGGAGGCGGGCTATTCTGCCGAGGCAACCGGTGAAGTGGACCTGAACGCCATTGCCGCAGACGTCGTCGAACTCTACGAACCGGTCGCTGAGGACGCCGCGGTCGAATTGTCATTCGAAACGCCCGGATCGACAGAAATCATCGGAAACCGGGAACTGATCGGGCAGGCATTGTCGAATATTGTCGACAATGCCATCAAATACTCGGCGGCGGAGACTGGCAAACGCAAGGCGGCGCTGAAACTGGAGCAGGCAGAAAGCGAGGTGCATCTGAGCGTGACCGACAACGGACCGGGAATTGCGCCGGAAGATCGCGAAAGGGCGACTGAAAGGTTTGTCCGGCTCGAGGATAGCCGCACCCAGCCGGGATCGGGTCTGGGGCTGGCGCTTGCCAAGGCGGTGATGCGGTTTCACGGTGGCCGCCTTCTGCTCTCCGGCGGTGATGGAGATGGCCTTACCGTGACCATGGCGTTTCCGCGCAAGGATGGCTCGCGATGACCGCGGCGGCGCGAATAAAGGACCTGGACGGCACCGTCTGGTTTGGCGCACCGGCAAAACCACTGGTTCCGCTGGATGACGGAAATGCGGCCCGCGAACTCGCCGATCTGTTTGAGTCTGCAAGAGAGGCGGGACTGAAGAATCTGGCTGCGCTCGCATCCTCGCAGACACCGTTGGCCGGGTTTCTCGCCGCCGCGCTCGATCTTTCTCCCTACATTCGCGATTCGCTGCGCCGCCGTCCGGCAATTTTGGAGGCGTTGTTCGGCAGATCGGTCGATACCCGGCTCGCCGAGATACGGCAATCCATTGGTGCATTGCCGGTTTCGGCGCCTGAAACCGAGGTCATGGACGGCCTTCGCGAATGGAAGCGCGAAGCCCATTGCCTGATCGCGTTGGCCGACCTGTCTGGCACATCGGGCCCGCAGCAGACCGTGAAGCGGTTGAGCGAGCTGGCCGATACCTGCATCGCTGCCGCAGTCCGCTTCGTGCTCTCCGAAGCGCATCGTCAAGGAAAGATCGATCTGCCCGATCCTGAAAATCCGGAAAAGGCGAGCGGATGGATCCTCCTCGCCATGGGCAAGCTCGGCGCCAGCGAACTGAACTTCTCGTCCGACATAGACTTGATCGTGTTTTTCGATCCGGCGGCCCCGGCGATAACCGATTCCTACGAAGCGTCTGAATTGTTTGTCCGCCTGACGCGCAAGATCGTCCGCATTCTCAACGATCGCACCGGCAACGGCTACGTGTTCCGCACTGATTTGCGCCTGCGCCCCGATCCTGGATCGACGCCGCTTGCTATCCCCTATGTCGCGGCGCTGAACTACTATGAAAGCCGCGGGCAGAACTGGGAGCGCGCGGCCATGATCAAGGCGCGGCCCGTGGCCGGCGATATCGCCGCCGGCCGGGCATTCCTCAAGGAGCTGGAACCGTACATCTGGCGCAAGTACATGGATTTCGCGGCGATTGCCGACGTTCACGCCATCAAGCGCCAAATTCACGCGCACAAGGGTCACGGCGAAATTGCCGTGCACGGTCACAACGTCAAGCTCGGCCGCGGCGGCATCCGCGAGATCGAGTTCTTCGTACAGACACAGCAGCTGATTGCCGGGGGACGTTTTCCCGAACTGCGCGGCCGTTCCACGGTCGCCATGCTGGACGAACTGGCTGACCGCGGCTGGATCGGCAAGGACGCGGCCCGGGCGCTTTCCGACCAGTACTGGTTCCTGCGCCGCGTCGAAAACGCGCTGCAGATGGTCGACGACGAACAGAGGCACAATCTGCCCGATGACGAAGACGAAATGACGCGCATCGCCCGCATGCTTGGGTTTGCGGGTGACGAGGCGTTTTGCTCCGCCTTCCGCGCCTCGCTCAAAACCGTCGAGGCGCACTACGCGGCGTTGTTCGAAACCGCACCGGTAACGACCGCGGTCAAGGGCAATCTTGTCTTTACCGGCGAGGTCGACGATCCCGCCACGCTCGAGACGCTGTCCCGGCTCGGCTTTGAGAGGCCGTCCGACATCTGCCGGACTATCCGCACATGGCATTTCGGAAGATACCGGGCGACGCAAAGTGCTGTCTCGCGCGAGCGGTTGACCGAACTGGTACCGATACTTCTGGAAACCTTCGGCCGCACGAAGCGTGCCGACGAGGCGCTGATCCGCTTCGACGAGTTCATCTCAGGGTTGCCGGCCGGCATTCAGCTTTTCTCGCTGCTGCAGAACAATCCGGCGCTCCTAGATCTGTTGGCGACGATCATGGGCGCCGCGCCGCGCCTGGCGAGAACCATAACCCGCAGGCCGCATGTCTTCGACGGGCTGCTCGATCCCGGGTTGCTGTCTGAACTGCCCGATCGCGAATACCTGCAGGAGCGGCTGACTTCATTCCTCGAAGGCGCAGTCACCTATGAGGACACGCTCGACCGGTTGCGCATATTCGCTGCCGAGCAGAAGTTTCTGATCGGTATCCGGCTGCTGACCGGGGCAATCGATGCGGCCCATGCCGGTGCGGCGTTCTCCGACCTCGCCGACCTTACAATCGGAACGGCGCTCGAAGCCGTGACCGAGCATTTCGCCCTGCGCCATGGCAAGGTCCCGGGTGGTGAGGCCGCGGTCGTCGCGATGGGCAAGCTGGGCAGCCGCGAACTGACTGCAGGCTCCGATATCGACCTGATTCTCCTCTATAATCACGATGGAGAAGCCATTGAATCAGATGGCAAAAAACCGCTTGCGCCATCACATTACTATGCCCGGCTGACCCAGCGCTTGATCGCGGCAGTTTCAGCGCCGACAGCCGAAGGCGTTCTGTATGAGCTGGACCTGCGTCTGCGGCCTTCCGGCAACAAGGGACCGGTAGCGACCCACATCGATGCCTTTGCAAAGTATCAGCGCGACCACGCCTGGGTCTGGGAGCACATGGCCTTGACTCGCGCCCGTGTCATTGCCGGCGACCCCGCTCTGGTAGAACGCGCGGGGCAGGAAATCGCGGACGTGCTGGCGCTTGATCGCGACGGTGGAAAGGTGCTGAAGGAAGCGCGCGAAATGCGCGAACTCATCGAGAAGGAAAAGCCCGCCGGTAGCATCTGGGATGTCAAGCTCATTTCTGGAGGCCTGATCGACCTTGAGTTCATCGCCCAGACTTCCGTGCTGACCGGACGGGTGCAGGGCGGTGCGCATTCGACTTCGACGGCGGCAATACTGCGTTCGCTGTCGCCCGACAAAGTTCAACCGCAGGTACGTGACGAACTGGAAGACGCACACCGGCTCTATTCCGTCCTCACGCAGATTTC
>JBFIBB010000160.1:0-8236 GCA_041582695.1 Rhizobiaceae bacterium | reverse complement strand
CCATAGCCGCAAACGACCGCGACTTTTCCCGCCATCATGACATCGGTGCCGCGACGAATTCCGTCGACCAGAGACTCTCGGCAGCCGTATTTGTTGTCGAACTTCGATTTGGTGACCGAATCGTTGACGTTGATGGCCGGGAAAGGAAGCATGCCCTTCTTCTGCAACTGATAAAGGCGATTGACGCCGGTGGTGGTTTCTTCCGAGACGCCGCGGATCGCGTTTTTCTGCCGGGTGAAGAACCCGGGAGTGGCGGCCATCCGCTTCCTGATTTGGGCAAACAGAATTGATTCTTCTTCGTTGCCAGGCTTTGACAGAACATCTTCTCCGGCCTCGGCGCGGGCGCCGATCAGAATGTACATGGTGGCATCGCCGCCATCGTCGAGAATCATGTTTGACGGCTCGCCATCGGCCCAATTGAATATCTGATCGGTATATTCCCAATACTCTTCCAGCGTTTCCCCCTTGACCGCAAAGACCGGGGTACCGCCGGCGGCGATTGCGGCCGCCGCATGATCCTGCGTGGAAAAGATATTGCAGGACGCCCAGCGGACCTCGGCGCCCAGCGCCTTGAGCGTTTCGATCAACACCGCGGTCTGGATGGTCATGTGCAGTGAGCCGGATATGCGCGCTCCTTTCAGGGGCTGCGCCTCGCCGAACTCCTCGCGGCAAGCCATCAGACCGGGCATTTCGGTTTCTGCGATCTCGATCTCCTTGCGGCCCCAATCGGCAAGGGAAATATCGGTAATCTTGTAGTCATTGTTTTTGGGCATCATCTGTCCAGTCACGAATCGATTCAGGAAATGCAAAACGGCCGGTTTTCCATTTGAACTCCGGCCTTTCGGGCGTGTTGACTAGCAGATTTCACCAGACCCGGCAACGACATATAAAGAAATCTTTATGCCTGAATGTTGAGGCCTGTTGGGCCAATCCGGCTTCAAACCTGTCCGGCTGAAGGCGACTGACCGGCATGTAGTGACGGACGGACGGGGAAACTGCCAAATACCCTCTGCCGGCGTTTACTGCTCTTCGCCAAAGCGTCTGGCGACGAGTTCGTCCAGGGCTTCAATGACATTGCCGGCTTCCGCACCGCTTGCCTCGACGACGATCGTGCAGCCGGGACTGGCGGCAAGCATCATCAGGTCGAGGATCGAGCCGCCATCGACGGTGAGGTCGTCCTTGCTGACGCGCACATGGGCGTCGAAACGATTGACGGTCTCCACGAATTTCGCCGAAGCACGGGCATGCAGCCCCCGCTCATTGACGATGGAAAATTTTCTAACGATGACCGTTTGGTCCGAAGAAGACATCATTTACCAACCAGCACCTGGCTGGCGACGTTGATGTACTTTTTGCCGGCTTCCTGCGCGTCATTGACGGCAACTTTCATATCGCCGGTGGTCCGGCTGCTCGAAAGCTTGATCAGCATCGGCAAATTCACACCGGCAATCACCTCGACCTTGTCGGTTTCCATGACCGATATCGCGAGGTTGGAAGGCGTGCCGCCAAACATGTCGGTCAAGATGATGACACCCGAACCTGCGTCAGCCCGTGCGACGGCAGCGACAATATCGCGCCGGCGCTGTTCCATATCGTCCTCCGGGCCGATCGACACGGTCTCGAAATTCTCCTGCGGCCCGACGACATGTTCACATGCATGACGGAACTCTTCGGCCAACCGACCATGCGTGACGAGCACGAGTCCTATCATATTGTTTCCGCTCCCGATGCACCCGCGGCCGAATCCGCAATCGCCCCCCTGCTTGCGGGCAAATACGCACTCTTGTCAGGGATGGCGACAATAACAAGCCTGTAAATGAGATCAATCGGCGTATTTCGCTTTAACTCCGCGGACAAGCGGCTTTTCGGGAGTGTCCACACAGCCTGGAGACTGCCGCTTTCGGCGCGGCTATTTTTTCTCCGCGGGCAGCACGACACTGAACCGGGCGCCGCGGATGTCGCCCGGTTTGCCGCCGACGATGTTCTCGGCGCGCAGAGTTCCGCCATGCGCCTCGACAATCTGGCGGCTGATCGACAGACCCAGCCCCGAATTCTGGCCGAATGCCTCGTTGCCCGGACGGTCGGTGTAGAAACGATCGAAAATACGGTCGATATTCTCCGCTCGAATACCAGGTCCGTTGTCTTCAACGGTCACGATGATGTGCCGCGCGGTCCGGGCCAATGTGATAACAATTTTGCCACCGGTCTCCGGCACAAAGGACCGCGCATTTTCGACCAGATTGGTTATCACCTGGCCGAGCCGCAATTCGTGGCCCGAGACGATGAACTTGCCGGCGGCCTGATGCGTGGATTCGATCTTGAGCGAAATATCGACGGGCTTGTTTTTGGCACCCGTCTGCCGGCAGACGGAGACCACATCCTGAAGGAAACGGACCATGTCGACGCGGCTGGCATCTTCGCGGGCGAGTTCGGCGTCGAGACGCGAAGCGTCGGAAATGTCTGAAATCAGACGGTCAAGCCGGTGGACATCGTGCTGGATGACAGCCAGAAGACGCGCCTGTGACTCCGGGTTTTTCACCCGGGGCAGCGTCTCGACGGCGCTGCGCAGCGATGTGAGCGGGTTTTTCAGTTCGTGGCTGACATCGGCCGCGAAGCTCTCGATAGCCTCGATGCGCGCATAAAGCGCGTTGGTCATGTCGCGCAGCGCGGCGGAAAGGTTGCCGATCTCGTCCTGGCGGTCCGAGAAGTCGGGAATTTCCTCGCGGTTCTTGATGCCGCGGCGGACGCGGATGGCGGCTGCCGACAACCGGCGAAGCGGATTTGCTATCGTGGAAGCGAGCAGCATAGACAAAATGGCCGTCACAAGCGCCGCCACTCCGAACACTCGCACGATCGCCCGCCTTTCGGCAGCGACAATCTTGTCAATGTCGCCACCCTGCGTCGAAAGCATCAGCACACCGAGTACCGCGCGGAAACGCTGAACAGGCACGGCGACGGAAACAATCATCTCGCCCTGCTCGCTGATGCGGACCACTGTGTCTGGCCCGCCTGTGAGCGCGGACATGACTTCCGGGTAAACGCCGCCATTTCCGCCCGGCTGCTCGCGATAAAGCGGAAGATCGGTGCGGCGGAACAGGCCGGAAGTGAATTTGATTACGGAATCGACAATTCCCGGATCGTCTTCTTCGACAGGCGGAAGGTCGTAGCGCAGGATTTGACCGCCGGAATAGAGGTGGCGGGAGTCGAGCAGCAGGTTGGCGTCTCGGTCGTAGATACGGGCACGAGTCCGCGTCGGCGAAATAAGCCGCCTGAGCACTGGTGCGACCCGTTCCGGATTGATGGGAAAATCGAGGCTGTCGAGCGAGTTCGCTCCCGGCGCGATGCTCTCGCCTGCCTGCAATTCCAGCAATTTTTCGGGATCGATCGTAAGCGAATCCGTCTGGACCGTTGCCGACGCGGCGATGGCGCCGGCGATGATCTCGCCCTGTGTCATGAGGCTTTCGACGCGGGCATCGATCAGCCCGTCGCGGAACTGGTTGAGATAGAGAATGCCCGAAACCAGCACGGCGAGCGCCGCTAGGTTGAGAAACAGGATGCGCCGCGTCAGGCTGGAAAATACGTAATGGCCCAACACCCAACGAACAGGAGAGGCCGCGGTGGCAAACCACGACCTGTCCGGTTTTTTTTCTCTGTCACCCGTATGCCTGGGCGGTTCGCTTCTCGCAAGCATCGTCGGTATGCCACTCCGCAGAGTAAGGCTGTTCGCCCCTGACCTCAGGCTTCGCGGAAGCGGTATCCTACTCCGTAAAGCGTTTCGATCATGTCGAATTCGTCGTCGACCGCCTTGAACTTCTTGCGCAGCCTCTTGATGTGGCTGTCAATGGTACGGTCATCGACATAGACCTGTTCGTCATAAGCCGAATCCATCAGCGCGTCACGGCTTTTTACAACACCGGGCCGTTGTGCAAGCGAATGCAGGATGAGAAATTCGGTCACGGTTAACGTCACCGGCTCATTTTTCCAGGTGCAGGTATGGCGTTCCTGGTCCATTACCAATTGGCCGCGCTCGATTGATTTCTGCTTTTGGTCCTGACCCTTCGTGCCGGCCTCGCGCGCGATGAAACGGCGAAGAACCGCCTTGACACGTTCGACAAGAAGGCGTTGCGAGAACGGTTTCTTGATGAAGTCATCGGCGCCCATTTTCAGGCCGAACAGTTCGTCGATCTCGTCGTCCTTGGACGTCAGGAAAATGACCGGCAGATCGCTTTTCTGCCTCAGCCGGCGCAACAATTCCATGCCGTCCATGCGTGGCATCTTGATATCGAAAATCGCCAGGTTGGGCGGGCGGGTCTGAAGTCCCTCAAGCGCGGAAGCACCGTCGGTGTAAGTTTCAACGCGGTAGCCTTCCGATTCCAGCGCTATTGAAACCGAAGTCAGGATATTGCGATCGTCGTCAACAAGCGCAATTGTTGCCATGTCAAATTTCTCCCTCATCAACAGGCGTCCCTTCCTCGGTTGATCCAGACAGAAGGGTTAGTGACGGACAAATTGAGTACAAATTGTGGCACAGAACGAGGCTTGTGTCACAGGGCCTTGCCGTCCGACATGCGCAACACCCGTCCATTTGTGTCGCCGCCACATGATTCCTTTGGTTAAATTTGGTTCCCCGCGCCAAATTACCAGAGTTTGTTAACATCATCTAAACGATTAAATTGGATTTCAAAATTTTTAAATCGATTAATGATTTGAAATTAAACATTTAATCTGTTTCAGCACTCCAACCCGGTCAGTGGAGAGGGGCCGGGAACCTGGAAAGGTTATTTCCGACGCATCATCAGGGAGCGCCAGACATGTTGGAATGCGGCCTACGCAATCCGGATTTGAGCATCGAGCAGACCGGCCTGAGAAATCTCGCCGGTGTTTACTACAACCTTCTCGAGCCGGAGCTTTACGAGCAGGCGATTCGCCGCGGTGAAGCGGAGCTGACCGCCCATGGCGCACTGGTCGCCCGCACGGGCCAGCACACCGGGCGCTCGGCCAAGGACAAGTTCATCGTGCGCGACGCCGAAACCGAAAACCGCCTCTGGTGGGACAACAACAAGGCGATGAGCCCGGAGCAATTCGAAACCTTGTATGCCGATTTCGTCGCCCATGCCGAGGGCCGCGACATTTTTGTCCAGGATCTGATCGGCGGGGCCGACGAGGCCAGCGCGCTGCCGGCCCACATCGTCACGGAATTTGCATGGCACTCGCATTTCATCCGCAACCTCCTGATCCGGCCGGAGCGCGGAGAGCTAGCGGCATTTAGACCGCGCATGACAATCATCGACCTGCCGTCCTTCAGGGCCGATCCCTCGCGGCACGGCTGCCGCACCGAAACCGTGATCGCCATCGATCTCACGCGAATGATCGTGCTCATCGGCGGCACTTCCTATGCCGGCGAGATCAAGAAATCGGTGTTTACCGCACTCAACTACCTGCTGCCGGAGACTGGCGTGATGCCGATGCACTGCTCGGCCAATCTGGGCAATGGCGGCGACGCGGCTGTCTTTTTCGGCCTGTCGGGCACAGGCAAGACAACGCTTTCGGCCGATCCCTCTCGCACGCTGATCGGCGACGACGAGCATGGATGGGGCAAGAACGGCATTTTCAATTTCGAAGGTGGCTGTTACGCGAAAACCATCAGGCTTTCCGAGGAAGCCGAGCCGGAAATCTTTGCGACGACCCGCAAATTCGGCACGATCCTGGAGAATGTCGTGCTCGACGAGAACCGCGTTCCGGATTTCGATGACGGTTCGCTTACGGAAAATACGCGCTGCGCCTACCCGCTGCATTTCATTCCGAACGCCAGCCCGACGGGTCTCGCACCGCACCCCAGAAACATCATCATGCTGACCGCCGATGCATTCGGTGTGCTGCCGCCGATCGCCCGGCTGACGCCGGCGCAGGCGATGTACCACTTCCTGTCGGGCTACACGGCCAAGGTGGCCGGCACCGAGAAGGGCGTAACCGAACCGGAGGCAACGTTTTCGACATGTTTCGGCGCACCGTTCATGCCGCGCCATCCATCCGAGTACGGCAACCTGCTGCGCGACCTGATCGCCCGGCACAATGTCGATTGCTGGCTAGTCAATACCGGCTGGACGGGCGGTGCCTACGGCACCGGCAGCCGCATGCCTATCAAGGCGACACGCGCGCTGCTGACGGCGGCGCTCGACGGTTCGCTGAACCGGAGCAGCTTCCGCGTCGATCCGAATTTCGGCTTCGAAGTCCCGGTCGAGGTTGCGGGCGTCGACAGCGCGATACTCGATCCGCGCTCCACCTGGAAAGACAAGGCCGCCTACGACGCGCAGGCCGGGCGGCTCGTCGGCATGTTCATCGACAACTTCGCGAAGTTCGAATCCCATGTCGATGCATCGGTGCAGGGTGCGGCCCCAGCCGTTCGGATCGCCGCCGAATAGACAGCATCGTTGAATAGTTTCCGAAGGCCCGGCATTGCGCCGGGCCTTTCGCTTGCGGTTTCAGCCGGATTTCTCCGGCGGGCCATCGCCGTCGAACACGCGTCGCGCAGCTTCAATGCGATGCTGGTTGGCGCGTGTCCAGTCAGCCAGCCCCGCAACGGGAACCAACAGCGCATGTCCAAGCTCGGTCAATTCATAGTCGACCTGCGGCGGGCGCGTGTCGCGCACGGTGCGCGCCACGAAACCGTCCCGCTCGAGATTGCGTAGCGACGATGTCAACATTTTCTGTGAGATGCCGCCGATCATCCGGCGCAGGTCGCTGAAGCGCATCTTTCCCCGCCCCAGGCCGGTAACGATCAGCATCGACCATTTGTCGCCAACTCGCGACAAAAGCTCCGAGATGGCCCGGCAATCCTCGGTTTCATGTATGCGCCCAGGTTTCAAAAAAGTGCCTCCTTGCGCCAGTTGTTTTGGTGTCCCATGTAGTGCTGATTACCAATGGATACCAGCATTACAGGAGAATGCACATGATACGCATCGGCATCATCATCAGCTCGACGCGCGATACGCGATTTGCGGACAAGCCGGCCAACTGGCTGTTTGAGCTTGCCCGAAAGCGTCCCGACATGGAAGTCGAGCTGATCGATATCCGCGATTTTGACCTTCCGTTTTTCAACGAACCGGCGTCGAACCTGTGGATGCCCACATCGGACCCCAACGCGGTGCGCTGGCAGGAAACGATCGCCCGTTTCGACGGTTTTGTCTTCGTGACTTCCGAATACAACCGTTCGATCCCGGCCTCGTTGAAGAACGCCCTCGACCAGGCCTACAAGGAATGGGTGAAGAAGCCGGCCGCCATCCTTGCTTATGGCGCCGTCGGCGGAGCGTTCGCGGCCGACCACCTTCGCACGATCGCCATCGAATTGCAGATGGTACCGGTTCGTTCGGCGGTTCACATTGGCGGCAGCGACTTCTTCAAGGTCCATCCAATGGGCCAGAACGAGCCGATTGCATCGATCGAGGGTTCGATCCTTCAGGGCGCCAATACAATGCTGGACAATCTTGCCTGGTGGGCCGAACTGACGAGCCAGGGCCGCGCTGCGGACAAGAAGCTGGCGGCCTGACGCACTCCCGGTCCCCAGCCGGATGCCTTATTCGGGAGGTCCGGCCCGGCGGCCGGACCTTTCCTTTTGGCGCGCATGGTGCCAAATCACGGTCATGAACGGCTATCCTGACATTTGCGTGCGCGGCGAAACGGTATTCGAAGACGAGCTTGAAGAAAGTTTCATCCGGTCGTCCGGGCCGGGCGGGCAGAATGTCAACAAGGTGGCAACGGCAGTGCAGCTGAGGTTCGATGCCGGCAATGCTCGCGGCCTTTCGGCGCCGGTGCGCCACCGGCTGATTGCGATTGCCGGCCAGCGCGCCACCCGCCAGGGCGTCATCGTTATCGAAGCCAGCCGTTTCCGCACGCAGGAACGAAACCGGCAGGATGCGCGCGAGCGGCTTTCGGCGCTTGTCGCCAAAGCCGCCGAACCTCCGCCGCCGCCGCGAAAGAAGACCAGGCCAACGAAGGGAGCGGTCGAGCGGCGGCTGAAGGCAAAAGCGGGCCGTTCTCAGATCAAGAAGATGCGCGGCCGGGTCAGCGACGACTGAGAGTTGCGCCTATTGCGGATCTCCAACTGGAAAACCCGCATTTCAATCTGGCACGCAAGACTGACAACTGCTGGAACCTCATCGATTCGGAAACCGGCCCCACGGGAGTCGCCTACGAGCCGTGGCCGGAATGGTACGCGCGCCGTAGGCCATCTTCGGCT
>JBFIBB010000159.1:0-8247 GCA_041582695.1 Rhizobiaceae bacterium | reverse complement strand
CATCATCGTGGGCGCGGTTTCACAAACGGGCGTCGGTTCGGTGCTGGCCGCGCTGGTGGAATTTCTCAGTCAGGGCCAGATCCTGCTGATCCTGATCTTCACCGCAATTCTGAGCCTGATTCTCGGCATGGGTTTGCCGACGACGGCGAACTACATCGTCGTTTCGTCGCTGCTTGCGCCGGTGATCGTGGCGCTAGGCCAGCAGAACGGTCTTATCGTGCCGCTGATCGCGGTGCACCTGTTCGTGTTCTATTTCGGCATCATGGCGGATGTTACGCCACCGGTCGGTCTTGCATCCTTCGCTGCGGCCGCGGTTTCCGGCGGCGATCCCATACGAACCGGTTTCGTGGCCTTCTTCTACTCGCTCAGGACAGCGTTGCTACCGTTCCTGTTCATCTTCAACACCGACATCCTGCTGATAAACGTCACACTGGTGCAAGGCGTGTTCGTGTTCTTCGTTGCCACTGCGGCGATGCTGATATTCACCGCCGGTTCGCAGGGCTTCTTTATCGCCCGGTCGCGGCTTTGGGAATCGGCCGCCCTGATCCTGATCGCCTTCACGCTGTTCAGGCCCGGTTTCTGGATGGACATGGTCTCCCCGCCCTTTAACGAACGCGATCCAGCCACGCTGGTCGAGGCGTTGGGCGAGGCCGCACCGGGTTCGCAGATGCGGGCCATCGTCGAGGGATTCGACGATGTGGGTGATCCGATCACGCTCACCATGATCATCAATGTCGGGGACGAGCCGACCGGGCAAGAGCGTCTGGAGGCGTTCGGCCTGGAAATCCTCGAGCAGGACGGCAAGATTATCGTTGATAACGCGGCCTTCGGCAGCCCTGCGGAAGCCGCCGGTTTCGATTTCGACCAGGTGGTCACGACGTTGCTGGTACCGGCCGGTCAGCCGGCGAAGGAATGGTTCTACATTCCCGGGCTCGGCTTGCTCGCATTGGTCTACGTGCTGCAGCGGCGCCGGAAACAATCTATTGCGCCAATGAAAGAGACGGCGGTGGAGGGTGCATGATGTCCACAAACCTGTTCCGGAAAGTTCTCGCCAGCGTCGATATCGGAGATCAGAAGTCGTCTATCCGCGTCGTTCAGGCTGCTTTGGAGGTCATCGCGGATAACGATACGCTGCACGTCGTCAATGTCGTTCCGAGCTTCGGCTCAAGCATGGTCGGTTCCTTTTTCCCCGACGGTTATGAGGAAAATGCGATCGCGAAAGCTAAGGAGGAACTGCACGCATTTACGAAAGAACACGTGCCCGCAGGTATTCGAGTGCAGCACATCATTGCGCACGGCAACATCTACGAGGAAATCCTGGCGACTGCCGAAAGGGTGTCCGCCGATCTCATTGTCGTCGGCTCGCACAGGCCGGAATTGAAGGACTACCTGGTTGGACCGAACGCCGAGCGCGTGGTCAGGCATTCAACGCGCTCTGTCCTGGTGGTGCGCGGCGATTGACGCGAGAGCCGATCGACGACCCCGATATTTCCCGAAAACGGGCATACTCAAAACTGTTGCGAAGGTGCCTCCGCCGGGAAATTCCGCCTGTCCGCACCACATTTTTCGCCGCAACGTTAATGGATCGTTTAGCAAACTGTGAAAGCTTGAACTAATGGCGGCGAACGCTGCCGCGCGTAGTTGCACCAGATCGGGAGTTTGCGGATGTGGGCCGAAAGTGAGTGGGAAGCTGCACGGGGAAAGAGCACCAGCTCTGGCGTATCCGCCGGTATCGGCGCTTTGAGAGTAGCGTTGCTGTTCGGCTCGGCCGCCGTGGCTTTCGCGCTGCTGGTGACGCCGATACTTCAGAGATACTCCGCTTCCGGGGGAACTGCCTGGAACAAATCGCCGGGCGTCGACTACACCCAGACCGGTTCGGTTGGATACAAGGGAAGCTACACCGTTCGCCGCAGCGTGTTGCAGGGTACTCCGGGTTCGATCTGCGTCATTCGCGACAACGGCACCCGCTCCGGCGATTGCAACTGACTATTTCCGTATCAATGACCAAGATCGGCCGGCCGGTAACGGCCCGTTAAGTGTCCGTGATTAACCTTTGTTAACGCGGGGCTGCGATATAGGTACCCGAGAAAACACGCGGGTCATGCTATGTGGAAAACATTCTGGAACGACGAATCGGCCGCAACGGCAATAGAGTATGGATTGATTGCGAGCCTCATTGCCCTTGCAATCGTCGGTGGCGTTGGCGCATTCGGCAATGCGCTGCAAGCGCTGTGGTCGGACAACAATTCCGGCATCATGCAGGGCTTGAACCAAAACTGACGCAAAACGGCAGCGAGCTGCAGCGGGGGGCGCGGCAGCACCGGCACGACTAATCCTGATCTTTCTCCAAATCCGACAACGCCCTTGCCAGTGACGCCTTGGCCGAGCCCGGCTTGAGAGGTTGCTGCTGCGAAGCGTGCGGCGCCCATCCCGAGATCCAGATCGTGTTGAACGTCGCCCTGATTCGTCCGTCCGCATCGGCAAAACGGCTTGAATAGATCTCGCCGGCGCGCTGCAGGATTTGGCGCGAAAGCCCGCGCGACGGGCGGTCGGCCAACGCGCTTGTAGCTCCCATTGCGCGCAGGTCGCGCATCAGTTCGATAATGGTGTTGTAGCGTACAGTCGTTGTTTCGACATCGGCTACGGGCAGGGCGAAACCGGCGCGCTGCAGCAGTGCGCCGGCGTCGCGCACGTCCATGAACGGGTAAATTCGCGCTGAAGCGCCGCCAGACAGTTCCGTTTCGGCCGTAATCAGGCTTTCGCGCAATTCAGCGAGCGTTCCAGCCCCCGCAAATCCCGCAAGAAACAATCCGTCGGGTTTCAAAACGTTGCGAACCTGGACTAGGACACCCGGAACGTCGTTGATCTCATGAAGCGCAAACAGCGAAACCACCAGGTCCGCTGCCGAAGACTGCACGGGCACCGTTTCATTCGGCTCCACTATTCCGCTTTGGAGTTCAAGCAGGGCACCGTCCGCCTCGATCCGCGTAATGCTGGCGACCTTTCCGCTTTCATGCAGGGTCGCCGCAGGGGCATTGCTGAAGCAGAACAGCGTAACGGCATTCTCGAATTTCCTCTCGATCACCGACAATCGTTCCGCAAGATCCTCGCAGGCGCGGTGCATGAGGAAGTCGCATCCCTCGACCGGGTTCGCCAGCGCCCGCAGTTTGCGGGCAATCAGCAGCTTCCTGTCAAATGGGAATACCATCCGTTTCGATCCGTATCCGCGCCGAGGCTGAGGTGTTATAAGCGGCGCGACAAGTCACGTGGCGGTTTCGATGAGCTCAGTCAAGGATATAGCGCAATCGGCGCTTCGGATATCAGGCAACATTCTGTTTCCGCCGGTCTGCTGCGGTTGTCAGCGCCGCGTCGGCGAACCTGGCGCATTGTGCGCCACTTGCTGGAGCGAGCTGCAGTTCATCGAACAGCCTTGGTGCGACATGCTGGGCACACCGTTCTCGCGCGACATGGGCGAGGGAATTCTGTCTGCCGATGCGATTGCCAATCCTCCGCCGTTCGAACGGGCGAGGGCGGCAGTCGCCTATGAGGGCGTCGCCAGGCGCCTCGTGCAGGGCCTAAAATTCAACGACCGGACTGACCTGTCGCCCTGGATGGCCCGCTGGATGCTGCGCGTCGGCGCGAAACTGGCCGAAGATGCCGATATCGTCGTACCCGTGCCGCTTCACCGCCGCAGGTTTCTCGTCCGGCGATTCAACCAGTCGGCAGAATTGGCGCGAGCGTTCGCAAGGCTCTGCGACCGCGCCTTCGAGCCGGATGCCGTCGTTCGCGTCAAGGTGACACGTCAACAGGTCGGATTGGGCCTGCGCGAGCGCGAAGCAAATGTGCGCGGCGCATTCAAGGTACCTGCAGATGCCGATATCCTGGTGCGCGGAAGGCGGGTGTTGATCGTCGATGATGTCTACACGACCGGAGCGACGGTCTCGGCAGTAGCCCGGACGCTGAAGCGCTCGGGCGCATCAGCCGTCGACGTGCTGACATTCGCCCGCGTATTGCCCGGGGCCTTTTCCGCGTGAAGGGGCGCGACTATATAGGCGCGGAACAAGCCGATAGCGAACCCATGGTTGATGTAACTATCTACACTCGGATGATGTGCGGATTCTGCTCCGCCGCCAAGCGCCTGCTCGATTCAAAGGGCGTGGCATATGTCGAGAATGACGCAAGTTTCTCGCCCGAGCTTCGTCGCGAAATGATCGAGAAATCCAAGGGCGGCAGTACATTTCCGCAAATCTTCATCGGGGACGTGCATGTCGGCGGTTGTGACGATTTGTATGCGCTGGAACGGTCGGGTAAACTTGATAGCCTGCTTGAAACCGGCGTGCTAGCGCAATGAGCACTGGAAGATGACCATGGGCGTATTCAAGGCGGCAGTCGTTCAAATGCGGTCGGGTGTTGATCCGGCGGCAAACATCGCCGATATGCGCGAACTGGTGCGCGAAGCGGCCGGCCGCGGAGCGCGATACGTGCAGACGCCGGAGATGACCGGTGCGGTACAGCGGGACCGCAAGGCGCTGGCTGCGGTGTTGAAGCCGGAAGATCGCGACGAGGTCGCGCAAGCCGCCTCGGAACTCGCGGCGGATCTGGGCATTTACCTGCATCTTGGTTCGACGGCAGTGAAACCGGCAGGGGATCGTCTTGCCAATCGGGCGTATCTGTTCGGCCCCGATGGCGCTGAAATCGCCCGTTACGACAAGATTCACATGTTCGATGTCGATCTCGACAATGGCGAGAGCTGGCGCGAATCGGCGGTTTACCGGCCAGGCGACGAAACGCTGGTGGCCGATATCGGCGAGGCGGTGATCGGATTGTCGATCTGCTACGATGTGAGATTTCCGCAAATTTATCGCGCCCAGGCTCTGGCGGGCGTAAGCGTGCTGACGGCGCCCGCCGCGTTCACCCGCCAGACCGGCGAGGCCCATTGGCATGTGCTGCAGCGCAGCCGGGCTATCGAAAATGGCGCCTGGATGATCTCCGCCGCGCAGGGCGGGACGCACGGCGATGGCCGCGAGACCTACGGGCATTCGATTATCGTCGATCCCTGGGGACGGGTTGCCGCCGAGATTGGCAATGACGAACCTGGAATCGCTGTTGCCGAAATTGATCCGGCCGCGTCCGCGGCGGCGCGGGCCAAGGTCCCGAACCTCAAGAATGCGCGGGAATTCTCGCTGCGCAGCGTTTCCGGGGACAGGACGGAAGGCAGGCTGGCGTCATGATCAGCTTCAACCTCGTCTGCAGCAACGCGCATGAGTTTGAAGGTTGGTTTGCTTCCGGCAGTGAGTATGAATCGCAAAAAGAGCGTGGTCTCGTGGAATGTCCCGTCTGCGGCGACAAATCGGTGGAAAAAGGCCTGATGGCGCCCTCGGTTTCGACCTCTAGAAAACGCGCCGAACCGCCGGTTCCCGTGGCTATGAACGCCGAGCAGCAGAAGATGATGGCGCAAATCCGTGAACTGACGCGAAAAATGCGTGAAGGCGCGGAAAATGTCGGGGACCGGTTCGCCGAGGAAGCGCGCAAGATCCATTATGGCGAAACCGAAGCGCGCGGTATCTACGGCAAGGCGACGCCGGTCGAGGCGGAGAGTCTCGTGGAAGAAGGCGTGGAGTTCATTCCGCTGCCGGAACTGCCCGAGGACCGGAACTGAACGGTACGGGTGGGGCGGCTCGGATCACCGATTTACAGTTTTTTCCGACAGGTTCGGACGAGAGCCCGAGAGAACTCAGGTTTTCTCAGCCAGAAGCATGTAATTGACATCCATGTCGCGCGACCGGCGCCATTCATCCGCAAGCGGATTATAGCTGACGCCGCAACGATCGATGATCCGCATGTTGCAAGCTGACAACGGCGTTTCGATTTCCTGCGGGCGGACCAGTTTTTCGAATTGATGGGTGCCGCGCGGCAGCCAGCGCAATATGTACTCGGCGCCAATGATCGCAAGCCCGAGCGCCTTCAAGGTGCGGTTAATGGTGGCGATGAACATCAGGCCTCCGGGGCGGACCATGGACGCGCACTTGGTCAGGAACAATTCGACATCGGCAACGTGCTCGACCACCTCCATGTTGAGAATGACGTCGAATGTCTCGCCCGCCGCGGCCAATTCCTCCGCAGTGACGGCCCGGTAATCGATGTCGAGGCCGGAATCGGCTGCATGCAGCCGGGCGACCTCGATGTTCACCTCGGAAGGATCGGCGCCTACAACTTCGGCGCCCAGCCGGGCCATCGGTTCACAGAGCAGACCGCCACCGCAGCCGATGTCGAGAATGCGCAGCCCCTTGAATGGCAGCGGCCCGGCGGGATCGCGCGCAAAGTGTGCCGACACGCTGTCGCGGATATAGGTCAATCGAACGGGGTTGAACTTGTGAAGCGGTCGGAATTTTCCCGTCGGGTCCCACCATTCGGCCGCGATGCGGGAAAATCGTTCAACTTCGGAACTGTCAATCGTCGATTTGGTTGCCGCGGACATTTGCTGCTCCTGTCCGGTCCGAATTCGGGCGGCGGCGGCAGAATGTCAAGGGCTGCGTGCACAACCTTGCGAATTGGGGTGCCATTGGGTAAGGAGACCGCGATTTAGCCCGGTTCGAACCGGGCCTATTCGTTTGCAGGAAAGACTACCCGGCATGGCGCGCATCGTGATGAAATTCGGCGGCACATCCGTCGCTGATCTCGACCGCATCCGCAATGTCGCGCGTCACGTCAAACGCGAGACGGATGCGGGCCATGAAGTTGCTGTCGTCGTATCGGCCATGGCGGGAAAAACAAACGAGCTCGTGGATTGGGCTCAGCGAATGCCCATGGTGGCCGGTGGTAGTGCGCCGTTCTACGACGCGCGCGAGTATGACGCCATCGTAGCCTCCGGCGAGCAGGTGACCAGCGGATTGCTGGCGATCGCGCTGCAGTCGATGGGCGTCGATGCCCGCTCATGGCAGGGTTGGCAGATACCGGTAAAGACCGATAACGCCCATGCCGCCGCGCGGATCACCGATATCGGCGGCTCCGAATTGATAAGGCGCTTCGGTATCGGCCAGGTGGCCGTGGTCGCCGGATTCCAGGGCATCGGCCCGGACAACAGGATTGCTACGCTCGGGCGCGGCGGCTCCGACACGAGCGCTGTGGCCCTTGCAGCGGCCGTCAAGGCGGACCGTTGCGACATATACACAGATGTCGACGGGGTCTACACGACGGATCCGCGGGTTGAGCCGAAGGCAAGACGGCTTTCGAAGATATCTTTCGAGGAAATGCTGGAAATGGCGTCTCTGGGCGCCAAGGTGCTACAGGTAAGATCGGTTGAGCTGGCAATGGTCCACAAGGTAAGGACCTTTGTGCGCTCGTCTTTTGCAGAACCCGATGCGCCGGGCATGGGCGACATGGACAATCCGCCCGGAACGCTCATTTGCGATGAGGATGAAATCGTGGAACAGCAGGTTGTAACGGGAATTGCCTACGCCAAGGACGAGGCGCAGATTTCACTTCGCCGTGTGGCGGACAGGCCCGGCGTTTCGGCCGCGATTTTCGGTCCGCTCGCCGAAGCGCACGTCAATGTCGACATGATCGTGCAGAATATCTCCGAGGACGGCACAAAGACCGACATGACGTTCACGGTTCCAAGCGGTGATCTGCAGAAATCGCTCGCGGTGCTCGAGCGGGTCAAGGACCAAGTTGGTTTCGACGTCATCCAGTCGGAAGCGGGGATGGTGAAGGTGTCCGTCATCGGAATCGGCATGCGCAGCCATGCCGGCGTTGCCGCTACCGCCTTCAAGGCGCTTGCCGACCGCAATATCAACATTCGCGCGATCACCACCTCGGAGATCAAGATTTCAATATTGATCGATGGTCCGTATGCCGAACTGGCGGTTCGGACTTTGCATTCCACCTACGGTCTGGATAAGCAGTAGCTGACCGGAATTGCGGCAGGGCGCGCCTGGAACGAAGGCGCGGCGCTTGCCGTTGGAGAATGAGAACGATGCCGAATCAAGCCGGCGGCCCGCGCGTGCTGTTGAAGCGCCTGCGCGAACTGATGGCCGAAGCGCTCGAGCCGCAGGACCGGCTCGACAGCATCGTGCGCGAGATCGCCAGCAACATGGTTGCGGAAGTGTGCTCGCTCTATGTGCTGCGCGCCGATTCGGCGCTTGAGCTTTATGCCACGGAAGGTCTGAATCCGGCGTCGGTGCACCATGCGCAGTTGCGCATCGGCCAGGGGCTTGTCGGCACGATCGCGGCGAGTTCGCGGCCGCT
>JBFIBB010000158.1:0-8266 GCA_041582695.1 Rhizobiaceae bacterium | reverse complement strand
TTATGGCGGAGAGGAAGGGATTCGAACCCTCGAGACGGCTTCAAACCGCCTACTCCCTTAGCAGGGGAGCGCCTTCGACCACTCGGCCACCTCTCCGAGGGCGGGGATTAAAGCGATTGCCGGCTGATTACAAGGATAATTCGAGGCCGCAGACTTGCCGCGATACTTGCGGCGATGCGGGCAGCGAAGTTTCAAGTTGCCTTGAATTGCCGGTCTGCTGCAAAAAAGCCGTGCTCAGCCCGGACGCTTAAGCCCGGAATACCGGATATGCCCGTTCCGCAGGTTTTCGGGACTTGTCCCTCACCGCCTTGTCGATCGCCTGGGCGGCGGCGACAAGTTCGCTCCTGAAACGGAAAGCGGCGTCGCCGGTAATACTTGCAAGCTCGAGCATCGCGATACCGGTGGTCAACCGGTCTACCAGCATCGAGCGAAGATCGCTGTCCAGATTGAGGGTGACATACTCGACGATGCGCCTGAATTGTTTTACGCCCTCGCGGTCCAGCGGATCAAGGGCAACGACAAACTGCGACAGTACCGGTTCATCGGACATATACAAGCTATGTCTGATTCGACTTTTGCGGTCACTATCCCGAGGCCATACAACTGAAAATTTTTTTACGAGGCGCTACTGCATTGAACGGCCAGACGAATCCGTATCGGCAATAACCGTATAAGCAGTGTTGATGGCGGGTGGAGAACGCAGGTCCTCACGCCCGCTCGTCGAGCAGCGGTTCGCCGCGCCGGGAGCGGATCAGGTTGGTAAAGCGCCTGAACAGATAGTGCGAATCCTGCGGGCCCGGCGATGCTTCAGGGTGGTGCTGCACTGAAAAGACCGGTTTGCCGCGCACCTGCAATCCGCAGTTCGAGCCGTCGAACAGAGATATGTGGGTGGCCTCGACACCTTCGGGAAGACTGTCGCCATCGACCGCGAAGCCGTGATTCATGGAGACGATCTCTACCTTGCCGGTTGTGAAGTCCTTTACCGGATGGTTGGCGCCGTGATGGCCCTGGTGCATTTTCACCGTCTTCGCTCCAAGCGCCAGCGCCAGCATCTGGTGGCCGAGGCAGATTCCGAAAACGGGAATGCCGCTGTCGATCAGTTCCCGAATGACCGGCACGGCGTATTCGCCGGTCGCCGCCGGATCGCCCGGCCCGTTGGACAGGAATATGCCGTCCGGCTTATAGGCCAGGATGTCGGCTGCTGTTGCCGATGCGGGCACGACGGTCACTTTTGCGCCGAGGCCCGCGAGCAGCCGCAATATGTTGCGCTTCACGCCGAAGTCGACTGCGACGATGTGCACGGCGGTTTCCCGATTTTCGCCGAAACCTTCGTTCCAGACCCAGGATTTTTCCGTCCAGGTCGAGGACTGGCCGGATGTCACCTCCTTGGCGAGATCGAGTCCGACCAGGCCCGGCCAGGCGGCTGCCTTGCGCTTGAGCTTTTCAAGGTCGAACTTTCCATCCGGCGCATGGGCGATCACGGCGTTGGCGAGGCCCTTCTCCCGGATGAGCGCGGTCAGCGCCCTGGTGTCGATACCCGCCATGGCGATGATGCCCCGCGCCTTGAGCCAATCATCGAGATGCCGGGCGGCGCGATAATTGGACGGGTTGGTGATTGCGGCCTTGAAAACCGCGCCGACTGCGCCTGCGCGCCTGGCGGGGCTCAGGTCCTCGATATCATCGTTGTTGGCTCCGATATTGCCGATATGCGGGAAGGTGAATGTGACGATCTGGCCCGCATAAGAGGGATCGGTGAGAATCTCCTGATAGCCGGTGATCGCGGTGTTGAAGCACACTTCCGCCTCGGCCTCGCCCATGGCGCCAAGGCCATCGCCCTCGATAATGGTTCCATCGGCCAGAACGAGCACGGCTGTTGCCGTTTTCGCGGTCCAGGGCGCAGGTTCGCCCGCGGCGATGGTATCGCTGGTTGTCGTAGCCATGTCCGGTCCTTCCGGGCCAGACTGCGGCCCTTGATCGCGTTTGACGTGCGCACCATATAGCAGCCGACGTGAACGACTGACAGGCTTACGCCGATTTTCGAATTGTCCGTGCAGGTCGCGGACAATAGTGGATGCCAAAGTTGGCGTCAATCGAGACGCTTGCCGCAGTCACAAAAATTAAAATGCAACAAAATCAGTAACTTAGGAGGCGAGAAAGCCGTTGCAAAGCGGGATTTGCAGCGTTATGGTCCGCCGCCTATCGCTGATAAACAGGAACAGCCATGCGCGAACACATCGCCGAGGCACTGAAACAAGCCCAAAAATCGCAGGACAAGCGCACCGTTTCCACGTTGCGGCTGATTCTGGCCGCGATCAAGGATCGCGACATCATCAACCGCGGCGCGGGCAAGGATCCGGTGAGCGATGACGAGGTTCTGGATATCCTCGCCAAGATGGTCAAGCAGCGCGAAGATTCAGCCAGGGCCTTCGAAGAAGGCAACCGGCTGGAACTTGCGGAGCAGGAGCGCGCCGAAATCGAAATCATCCGGTCGTTCCTGCCGCAGCAGCTTTGCGAGGACGATGTCAAGCAGGCTTGCGCGCAGATCATCAACGAGACCGGCGCCGACGGGCTGCGAGACATGGGCAAATGCATGAATGCGCTGAAACAGAAGTATCCGGGCCGGATGGATTTCGGCAAGGCTTCCGGCATCGTCAAGGATTTGCTGCAGTAGCACGCTTCGCCGGCCGGCAAATCCGGGCATTGGTTATGCACAGGGATCTCCCGGCAAATCGTTGATTCATCCACCGTTCCAGGCTTGTCCACACTTGTCCCCAGGGTCGCGTTTGACGGAACCGAAAATCGGGCGCAGTCTCCATTCCATGCCCTGACAGGGACGGCCCGCAAGGCGGCGGGACGGACGGTCAGACCAGCTACCCGGCCCGGAAACGGACAGTATTTCTTCGGAGAGACGGTTCGCGGAAGGGACGCCACCGGGGCAGCGGAAACGGGACGTGCACGGAACCGAATTCGCGCCGGTAAATCGTGGAACGGCGGTCAAACCGAAACCACGACGGACTTGCAAGGCGTTTACGCCGGGCAGGGACGGGCCGAAAAATTCGAAAGAGATTTTCGGTTAATCCAGGTGTCGTGCGTTGGTTTGGAGTATTCGATAACACCTTCGGGTGCGACGGGTGGTCTTGACCTGCTGCACCGCTTGGATCAGGGAGGCGCTGGCGAAAGTTGGCGCCTTTCCTGATTCTCGGGCCCCCGTTTGCGTCATTCTTCCGTTCTGGCGTTTCCGCTTGGCTGTTCATAAGCCTTGTCCCGTTTGGGCCCGCCTTCCCAAAGACCGTTGTTTCGATCTACATCCGTCGCCCGATGCGGATTCGAAATCCACGCCGCCTGAAACTTGCAAGCGGCCCGGTCCGAGTGGACAATGGTTTCCCGACCATGGCAGCCGGAGGAGCGGGATTGGCGGTGCGGAATTGTTGATCCGGGAACTTGGCGGTTTCGAACAGACCTGGGCGTTGATGGACGAATTCGTCCCGGTGCTGTTTGTCGGCGTCCTGCATCTGTCGGATGGACCCGCGCCTGATGCTCTGCGACGGGCGCTCGACGCGCTGCAATCCGCCCTTCCCCTGTTGCGCGTCTCGATCACTGACAACAACGGCTCGCAATATTTCGCGCTCTCAGACAATCCGCGGCCAATTCCGCTGGACATCGTCAAGCGCACTTCAGCCGAACAATGGCGCGAAATTGCCGAGATTGAGCTGAACACCGCGATCGACACAGCGGTGGAGCCGCTCGTCAGATGCAAATATCTTAACGGAGCGCGCAAAAGCGACCTCGTCATCACGGTGCACCACACGATAATCGACAGCCGCTCGGGAACGATGCTCATCCATCGCATCCTCGAACTTTGCGACGAATCCGGCAGCGGGAACAGCGAGGGCGCGGCAGCGGGCGAACAGACTATCGCTTCGCCGATGGAGGCTCTCTTTCCGCGCCGCCTGACCGGCATGCGCAGGATATTTCCGGTTGCCGCATTTCTGGCCAGGCAGGCAGCTCTCGAGGTTAGATACCGCATACGCCTTGGCAATCGGCAGGTGACCCACGCCGAAACGGCCTCCCGATGCCGCACCTTGTCGATCGAACTGCCGCGTGAAGACACCGCCAAGCTCGTGAGGCGGTCGCGAAACCATGGCATGCCCCTCAACAGCCTGCTTCACGCGGCCATGCTGCAAAGCGTCGCGAAACGGCGATATGGCAGCCAGTCGCTGTTGATGCGCGGCATATCGTTTGCCGATATGCGGCCTTATCTCGAATCGCCGCCTGAGGCGGAGGCGCTCGGCGTGTACATCTCGATGCTGCCCTACACGGTCGAAATGGCGCCAGAAATCGATTTCTGGTGGTTGGCTGGCGAGATCGGACAACAGATCTATCTGGCGACGAAACACGACGACAAGTTCATCGCTCCACAGATGAGCAAGTACTTGGTGCGCATGCTGATCGCCCGCCATTCGATGCGCCTCGGCATGATCGCGCTCAGTTATGTCGGACCTGTCGCCTTGCATGAAACCTACGGACGGACGAAGGTCGACGGCCTGTCGGGTTTCGTCTCCAACAACGTGCTGGGACCGGAACTCGCGGCTTTCGGAGCGCTCTTGCACGGCCGTCTGAAGATGGATTTTCTGTATCACGAGCGAGACATGGGAGCGGCCGAAGCAAGCGAGATCGCCGAAGACGTCAGAACGACGCTGGTGTCGGTTGCAAACGAAAAAGATCAGGTGGCGACGTGACGGCCTCAATCGAAGAGATCATGACGCTGGTCCGGCTGCAACTGGGATTGGACAAAGTCGAGCCGGAAGACGAACTTGCCCGCGATCTTGGCGCGGTTTCGGCCGACATCGTCAACATCGTGGTTGCCATCGAAGACAAGTACGGTATCGAGGTGGACGAAACCGCGCTGGCCAGGGTTCGCACCGTTGCCGATCTGCTCGGTCTGGTCGTGGCGCGTTCGTGATCATGCCCGCAACGCCGCCAGAATCCTTCTCCACGCTGATCGAGATGCTGGAATGCCGCGCACTCGAAACGCCGGGCAAGGCAGCATTCGATTTCATGGGAGTACCTGTCACCTACGGCGAAATGTGGCGCGGAATCAATCGCTTCGCGGACCATCTCAAGAAGCTCGGCATCAGCCGGGGCGACCATGTGATCGTTGTTATTCCCAACAGCCCGGCATTTTTCGAGGCGTTCTACGGTGTTCAGAGGGCAGGCGGGATTGCGGTGCCGCTGTTTCCGGGTTTCGGCGCTGACGTTCTGCAAAAATACGCGCAGCTCTGCCAGGCGAGGGTGATCGTCGCCGCATCACGCGAGGCGGCGGGCCTGATTGTCAAATCCGGTGCCGGCGACGGGGGAAGCGCTGTGATATCGACCACGGTAGAGGATGCAGGCGCCGGTGACCTGACGATGGATTTTCCTGCGGTCGAGCCTGACGACATCGCATTCATCCAGTACACGTCCGGGAGCACCGGCGACCCGAAAGGCGTGCAGATATCGCATCGCAACCTTCTGACCAACATGCGGCAGATGATCGTGGGCATGGAAATCACCGGCAACGACATTTTCGTCAGCTGGCTGCCGGTATATCACGATATGGGGCTGATCCTCAAAACGATGGTCCCATTCTACCTCGGTCTTGATCTTCATTTGCTGGCGACCGACCTGCGCGATGTCAGCCTTTGGCTGGAAGCGATCCAATATAACAGGGCAACATTCACGGCCGCGCCGGATTTCGCTTATCGTCTCTGTCTTCGCCAGATTGCCGAACCGTCAAATTATGATCTTTCATCGCTTCGGCTGGCCCTTAACGCGGCCGAACCCGTACGCCGGCGCACGATCGAGGAATTCGAGAACGCTTTTCGCGTGAAGAACGTAATGACACCGGCCTACGGGCTGGCGGAAGCCACAGTTGGTGTCTGCACCTGGCCTCCCAACCGGCCGCGTAAGGTGGACAACCACGGCCATGTTTCGGTGGGAAAGCCTTTCCCGGGCGTGGAAATGGTGATCGTAGAGGACGGAAAGCCGGCAACGACAGGCCGGATCGGCGAAATCGCCATCAAGAGCGACGCCATGCCCGCCGGATACCTGAACAATGAGGCAGCCAACGCGGCGCTCTGGTGGAAGCCCGGTTACATGCTTAGCGGCGATCTGGGTTATGTCGACGAAGAGGGCGACTACTTCATCGTCGGGCGCAAGAAAAACACGATCAACCAGGCCGGGCGGACAATCCATACGCAGGAGATCGAGGAAATCGCCGACGGGGTGGAAAATGTCCGCTACGCCGTTGCCCTCGGGATCGATCGCGGGCGCCTCGAGGGCGAACAGGTCTACATTTTCGCCGAGATCCGCCAGGATCGGAGTTTGAAGGAGAGAGACCACGAAGGCATTGTTCGCGCCATGGTCAGGCGTATCCAGTCAAGCCTCGGGTTTCGTCCGGGCCGCATCTATCTCGTCAAGCCGAAAACCATCCCGATGACCTACAACGGCAAGTTTCAGCATCAGCGCCTGAGGCAGCTGTATCTGGACGGAACGCTGCGCAAACGTGACATGATCCTCTATCCCGACTATTAAGCGATCCTGCACTGGCCGAACCGGGTTGTCCGGCGTACTTCAAAAAATGTTGGCCGGAAGGGCCGCGTGAGGCATGTGCCTTCAACAATCTGTGACGGACGAGCGTGCCGACGCGGCGCGTGTTGAAACATCGGAGGAGCTCGCTTACATGGGCGAGGCTGCCCTGGGCACTATGTATAGACTCGGGAACCTCGAAAAGCGGGAAAACCAACGCATGACAGAGACTGCAGATTACACGCCCCCGAAGGTCTGGACCTGGGACAAGGAAAATGGCGGCCATTTTGCCAACATCAACCGCCCTGTCGCCGGTTCGACGCATGAGAAGGAACTGCCGGTTGGAAAACACCCGCTCCAGCTGTATTCGCTGGCTACGCCCAATGGCGTGAAGGTGACCGTGATGCTCGAGGAACTTCTCGAACGCGGGCATGCCGGTGCGGAATACGACGCGTGGCTCATCGACATCAACAAGGGCGAGCAGTTTTCGAGCGGGTTCGTGGAGATCAATCCGAACTCGAAGATACCGGCGCTTGTCGATCGCAGCGGCGACAAGCCAATCCGCGTCTTCGAATCGGGATCGATTCTCGTCTATCTGGCGGAAAAATTCGGGGAATTGCTTCCCACCGAACCGGCGAAGCGGGCGGAATGCTTGTCCTGGCTGTTCTGGCAAATGGGAAGCGCGCCTTATCTCGGCGGCGGTTTCGGGCATTTCTACGCCTATGCGCCGACGAAGATGGAATATCCGATCAATCGTTATGCGATGGAGGTGAAACGCCAGCTCGATGTGCTCGACCGGCGGCTCGCCGAGAGCGAATATCTGGCCGGCGCGGATTATTCGATCGCCGATATCGCTGTCTGGCCCTGGTACGGAGCGCTGGTCGCGGGCCTGGTTTACAATGCGGCGGAATTTCTCGACGTGAAAAGCTACAAGCACATCGGAAGGTGGAGTGCGAAGATCGCCGAAAGGTCCGCGGCAAAGCGTGGCCGCATGGTCAACCGCCGCTGGGGCGAGCTATCGTCGCAACTGCATGAGCGTCACGACGCCAGCGATTTCGAACTGCGTACACAGGACAAGCTGGCGACGGCGGCGGAATAGAACGCCCGCCGTCAGATCACGCAATTGCCGGCCGCAACGAACCCGCGCATCTGTTCGATGCCGGGTTTACGGCGTGGGCGAAACAAGGCCGCCGGCGCTTCCACGGATTGACAATCCTTGCCGGCGCTGAAGGAACGGATCGCCTCGGCCATGGCCGCCATTCCGATCAGCTTCAGCCGGCCATAAAGCGGAATCAGCCGCCGTTCGCCGATCGCCACGCGCCGCTGAACCAGGATTTCGCCGCCATCGATATCTTCGTTGACGCGGAACACCGTGGCGCCGGTTTCGCGGTCGCCATCGTGCAATGCCCAGAAAACCGGCATCAGACCCTTGTGGCGCGGCAACAGCGACAAATGCAGGTTGAAGCATGGAGCGATACGAAGCAAAGCCGGTTTGAACAGCGAATTCATGCTTGCCGACACGATGATGTCCGGGCGCATCCGCCGTATTTCGCCGAGCACAAAATCGCTGTTGATAGCCTTTGACGTCCGCAGCAACCGGACGCCATGGCGACGCAGCAACAGAGGTGTGCGCTTGGCCGGATTCAGGCGGCAAAACAGGTAGCTCATTGCCACCTTCAACAAGGTCGCCATTCCAAAT
>JBFIBB010000157.1:0-8377 GCA_041582695.1 Rhizobiaceae bacterium | reverse complement strand
ATGGATGTCGTATTTGCCCATTCGCACCGCATCATGGTGCTCAACCGGGGCGAACTGATTGCCAACGGTTCGGTGTCCGAGGTGCGCGAGGATCCCCGCGTGCGCGAGGTGTATCTAGGCGGCGGCACCGTGTTCGCCGACGGAGCGCGGAACTGATGCTGACGCTCGCAAACATAAACAGCTATTACGGCAAGGCGCATATTCTGAGCGATCTCTCCTTCGAGGTCGCCGACGGCGAAGTGGTGGCGCTGCTCGGCCGCAACGGGGCGGGCAAGACAACGACGATGAAGTCGATCATGCAACTGGTGCGTCCGAGGAGCGGGACAGTCCGCTTCGGCGAGCATGAGATCACGCGCTGGATGCCGCACCGCATCGCAAAGGCAGGACTGGGATACGTTCCCGAGGAGCGGCGGATATTCACGGACCTGACCATACTCGAGAATCTCGAAGTGGGCAGGCAGCCGGTACGCAAGGGGGTCCCGCACTGGACAACCGAAATCCTGTTTGAACTGTTTCCCAATCTTGCCGAGCGCCGGAACAATCGCGGCAAGGCGTTATCGGGCGGCGAGCAGCAAATGCTTACGATTGCACGCACTTTGATGGGCAATCCCAAGCTCCTGCTTCTGGATGAACCCTCGGAAGGGATCGCGCCGGTGATCGTCGAACAGATGGCCGAAACGATCCTGAAATTGAAGAAAGAGGGGTTGACGGTCCTGCTGTCGGAGCAAAACCTGCACTTTGCCCGGCTCGTGGCCGACCGGGCCATTATCATCGAGGGCGGATCGAAACGGTTCGACGGAACTTTCGAAACACTGGATAAAAACCCGGAGACAAGAGACGCTTACCTCTCAGTCTGATAAAAGTGGAACCATGAACACAACCCAAGGGCGGCATTATTGATGAACAAACCCGCGACAGCCCTCAGGCAACCCGACACCGGCTACAGGCTTGAAGAGCAGGTCGGTTTCATCTTGCGCAAGGCCAACCAACGCCACACGGCGATATTCGCCAGCCTCATTCCCGGCGACCTGACGCCCATGCAATTGGCGGCGATGGCCAAGCTCGCCGAACTTGGCGAGTGCACCCAGAACCAGCTCGGCCGCCTGATTGCAATCGATGCGGCCACCATCAAGGGCGTGGTGGACCGGCTGGCGGCGCGCGATCTTATTGCAACGCGTCCGGACGATTCCGACCGGCGAAGGATGATCGTTTACCTGACGCCTGCCGGCCGCGATGTCGCCGTCGAGGCTTTTGATGCGGCGAAAAAGATTTCAGCCGCCACCCTTGAACCGCTGTCGGCGGAAGAACAGCGCACTTTTCTGGCGCTGCTCATGAAGCTCGCCTGACCGCACTAGCCGGTTACGATCTCCGGCAGAGTGGTTGCCGGCGGGGTATTGCGGCTTCGGTGCGAGCGCACAATTCCATCGATGATTGTCATTCCGACACCGGGCAGGTTGCCCTGGCGGATCGAATCCAGCATGTCCTTGCCCGGCGCGTGCTGCGCGCGGTCGATCAGGATGAAATCGGCCGATCTGCCGACCTCGATAATGCCTGTATCGAGATCGCGCATGCGCGCGGTGTTGCCGGTGGCAAAGCAGAACACAATCTCTGCCGGAATGTCGCCGAGGCTCGAAAGCATCGCGATCATGCGCAGGATGCCGAGCGGCTGAACGCCCGAACCTGCCGGCGCATCGGTGCCGAGAATGATGCGCTCGGGCTGCTTGAGTTCGAATGCGGTGCGCATGGCCAGCAGACCGGCCCTTTCGTTGCCGTTGTGCACGATCTCGATACCGCGCAAGCAATTTTCGCAAAGGCAGGTGATCTGGTCGTCGGGCAGCGCGGTGTGGCCGCCATTGATGTGGCCGATGATGTCCGCGTCTGCTTCCAGCACGACGTCCTTGTCGATCAGGCCTGATCCGGGGATGGAGGGCCCGCCAGTATGTATTGTCGACTGGATTCCGTATTTACGCGCCCATTTGACCATCTGGGCGGCCGTCTCGCCGGCCTTGACAGACCCCAGTCCGACTTCTCCGAGCAGTTTGACGCCCGCTTCGGCCAGGTCCTTGAAATCCTGCTCCTCCATGCCCTCCTCGATGACCGGAGCACCGGCGTGCATCTTGACGCCGGAGGGGCGGAAATTCTCGTACCAGCGCTGCGAGGCGATCGCCAGGGCTTTCAGCCCGACGATGTCCTTCGGCCGTCCGGGGGTATGCACCTCGCCCGCCGAGATCATAGAGGTCACGCCGCCATGCAGGCAGGAGTCGATCCAGTTGAGCTGCTGCTGGCGCGGCGTGTAGTCGCCGATGACCGGATGAACATGGCTGTCGATCAGTCCGGGCGACAGGGTAACGCCCTTGGCGTCGATGACCGTGTCTGCGCCCGCGGTATCGAGGTCCTTCTCGTAGCCGATGGCCGCTATCCTGCCATCGACAGCGATCACGCAGTCGCCGTCAAGCATTGGCTGGCCGAGATCACCGGAGAGAATCAGGCCAATGTTCCTGATAACGAGTTTCTGCGTTTCACCGGCCATCGCATCCTCCCGTGGTGAGCATTGCCATTATTGTTTGTATACTAACTTTAATCGGCCAAGCACACAATCACCCAAGGCCTGCGGGCAGGGCTGATGGAAATCCGCCCCGCCTTGCGACCGTCCGGGTGCCGTGAAGGCTCTATTGGTCCTGAATCACGTCCTGGCGCTGGCTGCCGAGGCCCTGGATGCCGAGTTCCATGACGTCGCCGACTTTAAGATAAACGGGTTCCGGTTTCATGCCGAGGCCGACGCCGGGCGGCGTGCCGGTGGAAATCACATCGCCCGGATGCAGCGTCATCAGCCCGGATAGATGCTCGATGCTCTGTGCTACAGTGAAGATCATCGTCCTGGTGTTGCCGGTCTGGCGGCGCTCGCCGTTGACGTCCAGCCACATGTCGAGATTTTGCGGGTCCGGCACTTCGTCGCGGGTAACCAGCCACGGTCCGGTCGGGCCAAAGGTGTCGCAAGACTTGCCCTTGGTCCACTGGCCGGAAATCTTGGCCTGAAAATCGCGCTCGGAAACGTCGTTGATGACGCAGTATCCGGCGACATAGTTCAGTGCGTCGGCAGCGCTGACATACTTCGCCTTTCTGCCGATGACGACCCCAAGTTCCACTTCCCAGTCTGTCGCCTTCGAGCCGCGCGGCATGGAGACAGTATCGTTCGGTCCGACGACGGCAGAGTTCGCTTTCATGAACAGGATCGGGTGCTCGGGGATTTTTGCGCCGGTTTCGGCAGCGTGGTCCGAGTAGTTCAGGCCGATGCACATGAACTTGCCGATGTTACCGACACAAGGGCCGAGGCGCGGATTGCCCGGAACCAAAGGCAATGATTCGGGATCGATCGCACGCAAGCGATCCATCGTCGCATCGCCAAGCGCGCCGCCGGCCACATCGTCGATATGGGCGGACAGGTCGCGGATATTTCCGGCCGCATCCAGAATGCCGGGCTTTTCGTTTCCCGGCTCGCCGTAGCGCAATAATTTCATGAGTTTCCCCTCGGTAATTTTCCGCCTGCTTTTCCAGCAGGGGAAGCGGCCTGTCAATGCCGGAGACACAATTGCCGACCATACGGAAGGAATCCGCACAATAGCGGGATTCCGTCCGCAGCGGTTACCGGATTGATTCAATCCGTTGGTTCAAACGCTTGAAAGACAATGAATAACGTGCACCGGCTGCCGGAATTCGCTTGCACGCGCGATTTGAGCACAGCATCCTCAGCGCTGAATGCCATTGCTGGAGCGGAAGTTGACGGCGATCACGGTTACCGAACATTTCTGGATTCCGCTGCCCGACGGGCGGCGGTTGGCGGCAAGGCGCTGGCTCCCGGCTGGCGGAGGTCCGGCGCCCGCGATCCTGGAGTATCTGCCGTACCGCAAGCGCGACGGAACAGCTCCGCGCGACGCAACCACCCACCCGGTGTTCGCCGCGCATGGCTATGCCTGCATCCGCGTCGACATTGCCGGTACGGGCGAGTCCGACGGGGTATTCGATGACGAATACTCCGAGCAGGAGCTTTCGGACGGCGAGGAGGTAATCGCGTGGATTGCCGAACAGACATGGTGTGATGGAAATGTCGGCATGATCGGCATTTCCTGGGGCGGTTTCAACGGGCTGCAACTGGCATTCCGGCAGCCGGAAGCGCTTAAGGCGATCGTCACCGTATGCTCTACGGCAGACCGTTTTGCAGACGATATTCATTTCATGGGCGGCTGCCTGCTGACCGACAACTTCAACTGGGGCGGCCAGATGAACGCCTACCAGACGCGGCCGCCCGATCCGGCATTGCGCGACGACTGGCGCGAACGCTGGATCGAACACATGGACACACTGCCGTTTCTGGCGGCGGATTGGCTGCGGCATGCGAACCGCGACGCCTACTGGAAACATGGATCGGTGTGCGAGGACTGGAGCGCGATCAAGGCGGCGACGCTCGCCATCGGCGGTTGGGCCGATGCCTATATCAATACACCGGCGGCGCTTGCGGCCAATCTGTCGGCGCCGGTGAAAGCCCTGGTCGGCCCCTGGGAGCACAAGTATCCGCATATCGCCAAGATCAATCCAGCCGATTTCCATGGCGAGGTGCTGCAATGGTTCGACCGCTGGCTGAAGGGCATCGACAATGGGGCGCAAAACCTGCCGGCCTATCGCACGTTCTTGCAGGAATTTGACGACCCGTCGCCGGATTACCGGCCGAGGAAAGGGCAGTGGATTGCGGAAGCGCATTGGCCGTCACCGGCTGTTTCAGAGCGGGTCTTGCACCTGACCGACGGCCGTCTCGGCGATGATCCCGGCCAGGGAACTGTCGCGGTGGCGACGCCCGGGCATGTCGGACTCAACGCGGCCTATTTCTGCCCCGGCATGCGAATCGGAAATGAATTGGCAGGCGACCAGGCGCAAGACGATGCGCTGTCCGTTTGCTTCGATACCGAGCCGCTGACAGGCTCGCTCGAAATACTCGGGCGACCGGAGATCGAAATCGCTTTCACCGTCGACAAACCGGCCGCGCAACTTTGCTTCCGGTTGTGCGAAATGAATGCAAACGGCGTGTCGCAGAGGGTAAGCTACCGGACTTTCAATCTCGCCTGCCACGCCGGGTTCGATGCGCCGCAGCCGCTTGTTGTTGGCAAGAGTTACAAGGTGCGAATTCCGCTAAACGAATGCGCACACCGTTTTGCAGCCGGAAACCGCCTCCGGCTCGCTGTTTCCACCGGGTACTGGCCGGTCATCTGGCCGTCGCCGGAACCGGCAAGAGTCGAGCTCGATCTGGCGCAATGCAGCCTGCGTCTGCCGGTCAGGCGGGTTGCGGCCGAGGCGGACAGCATGGCGCCGTCGCCTCCACACAGGTTTCCGGTGCTCGAAGCGGAAATACTGCGCATGCCTGACAGCAGGACGGAACGCACCGTCGAGGCAGACGGAACGCATGTGCTGGAGACGTTCGACGATTTCGGAGCGACACGGGACCGTGCGCACGGGCTGGAGGTGGGCAGCCACGTGTGGCAGCGTTTCTCCATCCGTCCGGACGATCCGTTGTCGGCGCGGCACGAGGCGAAGTGGCGCTACGAGTTCAGGCGCGGGGACTGGTCTGTCGCAATTGACACGGCAAACCTGATGACCGCGACGGCGGACGATTTCATTCTCGAACGCGCCATCGTTGCGTTTGAGGCGAGCGAACGGATATTCGAGAAACAACAGACAGAAATAATTTCACGCAAACATCTTTAGTGCCTGGCATCAACAAGCCGGAAAAAGGGAGGGGTCAATGTCGATCCATATCGGAGCGAAACCCGGCGAAATCGCCGAGACCGTGCTGCTGCCGGGCGATCCCTATCGCGCGAAATGGGCTGCGGAGACTTTTCTCGACAACCCCGAATGCATCAACGAGGTTCGCGGCATGCTCGGATATTCCGGCTCCTACAGGGGCATGCCTGTCACCATCCATGGAAGCGGCATGGGAATGCCGTCGCTGTCAATCTATGTCAACGAACTGATCCGCGACTACGGCGCCAAGCGCATCATCCGCATCGGATCGTGCGGTGGCATGGCGGAACGGGTCAAGATCAGGGATATCGTCATAGCGATGACGTCGTCGGCCGCCTCGTCGATGAACAAGATGATCTTCGGCGAGATCGAATATGCGCCCTGTGCCGACTTCGCCCTTCTGCGAAAGGCGGTCGAAGCGGCAGAGGCAAAGGGGATATCGCCGCATGTCGGCGGCATCATTTCGCAGGACACGTTCTATACCCATCCGGAATATCCGCTCGACACGCTGATTGCGCATGGCGTGCTGGCCGTCGAGATGGAGACCACTGCGCTTTACACGCTCGCGGCGCGGCTCGGCGCCCGGGCGCTGACTGTGCTCACCGTGTCCGACCATCTCAAGTCCGGTGAGGAACTGCCATCGTCGGAACGTGAGAACGGCTTTTCGCAGATGGTCGAGATCGCGTTGGAAGCGGCGCTCGCCGATTTGGCGTAGCAGGGCGCCGTGGCCGGCAGCCTGTCGGGCGCTGCATATTTGACAAACCAAGCACCCGGCATTTGCAGATCAATTCTCCTGGCTATCACGCTGTATATACTGAACTAATTGTTCAATCCGCGTCCTGGTGGAATAGGTTGGAGCTATCGGAGCATAAGAATAATAGATTTTTCCAATGAAATGCGGCCATGCGTTAATACCACGTGACCGGACTTTCATACCGCCATTGGCGTATGCCGGTCGGTTTGCCAGAACGGAAGGCGAATGATCGAGGGCTCTATCGCAAACATCCTGATCAGCGCCGCGGAGAGACCACGGAGGGCGGCAGGCAGTGAATGTCATCCAACTGTCGCACGCACCGCCTATCTGGCGTGTAAGCGGGGACTGTTCCAGTCCCCCGAAGAACAGTGATCCGTCGATGGAAATGGGTTGCGGACGCAGGCATCACGTGGCTACAGTGATGACCTGTCACACGAAAAATCCGGTACGGAGAGCCGCCTGAAGACGGCTTAGACAGAGATTGTGACAAGGGAGAGTAAAATAATGAAAAAGTTACTACTGGCGAGTTCCGCGTTGTTCTTTGCAACGGGTGCTTCGTTGGCCGCCGACTGCCCGGCGGTAACGGTCGCGGACATGATGGGCATCGGAGCAGGGGCTTTTCCGCAGCAATACGAGCTGACGGAGTTCCAATCGCTCGGCAACTGCACGGTTTCCTTCAAGGAAAACCCGGCCATTGGCGACATGAACGCCAAAATCCGCAACAATCCGGCGCTGGCTTCCGTCGCGGAGAGACTTCCTGAAGAGCCGCTCGTGGTAGCGCCGTACGAATCGATCGGCAAATACGGCGGCACTCTCGATGCGCTTTCCAACGCCACGGAAGCAGGCACATCCGATTTCATGTCGACGCGTCATGTCAATCTGGTGCGTTATTCCGACGACCTTCAGACCATCGTACCGAACGTGGCCAAGGGCTGGCAGTGGAATGACGACTACACCGAACTGACGTTTTTCCTGCGCAGGGGACACAAATGGTCGGACGGCGCGCCGTTCACGTCCGCGGACGTGAAGTTCTGGTACGACAATCTGCAGATGGACACGAATGTCATCGAGAAGCCGAAGGATTACGTCCTGGTCGCCGGCGAGCGAATGCAGGTCGAAACGCCCGATGAGACCACGGTTGTTTTCAAGCTGCCGGCACCGAAGCCGGGACTGCTTGCCCACTTCGCGACCCACTATGCGCAGGGTTTCCAGCCGAAGCATTTCCTCGGCCGCTTCCATCCGGAAGTCGATGCTGACGCCGACAAGAACGCCCAGGCGATCGGTTTCGAAAAAGGCTATGACGTGATCAGGGCCTATTACGGTTCTTCAGACTGGATGGACACGGCAACGCCGATGCTCAACAGCCCGGACAAGGTTGCCAACATGCCGGGCGATGCGGCTCCGACGCTGGAAAGCCATATCGTCATCAAGGAAACCACGGAAGGGCGCCACTTTGTGGCCAATCCGTACTTCTACATGGTCGATACGGCAGGCAACCAGCTTCCCTACATCAACGAAATGGATGAGTTGTTCATCAACGACCAGCAGGTCCGCCTGCTGAAGCTGGTGAACGGCGAAGTCGACTACAAGACGCAATCGCTGCAGCTTTCGGATGCACCGCTGCTGCTCGAAAACCAGGAAAAGGGCGACTACACGATCCAGCTAAAGCCGAAGATCGCGATGCACGCGATCTCGTTCAACGTGACGGCGGAAGATCCGGTGAAGCGCCAGGTCTTCGGCGATCTTCGTTTCCGCAAGGCGATGTCGATTGCGATCAATCGCGCCGAAATGAATGAGGTCGCCTATTTCGGGCAGGGAACACCGACACAATAT